>JABFSF010000013.1 GCA_013140755.1 Methylotenera sp.
CCATACGAATACCACGGTATTTTTCATTTGATAAAATTGAAGCGCGTTGCATAGCGAGTAAAACATTTAAACGCTCAATGCTAAATGTGTTTTGATGCCCCAGTGGAATCACGCGGTTGTAGTCAGGGAATTTACCATCAATTACTTTTGAAATAAGCTTAATGTTGCCAAAGCTAAAATTCACTTGGTTGTTGGCAATTTCAATACTTACCAGTTCATCACTGTCATCTAAAAGTTTAATTAACTCAATCACGGTTTTACGTGGCAAAATAATTTCTTGCTTTTCATAACTTTGATTAAGCTCTGATGAAGTAAAGCTTAATCGGTGACCATCGGTACCCACAATATTCAAACGATTAGCAGACACTTCAAACAACAAGCCATTGAGATAATAGCGAATATCTTGTTGTGCCATCGCAAACTCAACTTGTTTTAATAGCTCTTTTAATTGACGCTGTGCAATATTTACCTCAGTTGCTTGATTGCTTGTTTTGGTCATTACAGGGTAATCAGCGGCTGGTAAGGTTTGCAAATTAAAACGACTTTTTCCTGCTTTTAAAGTAATGCGGCTATCATTCGTGGCCATGTTAATGTCTGCACTCTCAGGTAAAGAGCGGCAAATATCGAGCAATTTTTTTGCGGAAATTGTGGTTGAAAAATCTGCCGTGGCATCACTTTCAATAGCTAAAGAAATTTGCATTTCTAAGTCTGTTGCGGTGAGTTGAATTTTATTAAGTTTAGCTTCTAGTAATAAGTTAGACAAAATAGGTAGAGTATGTCTTTTTTCAACAATACTTGTAACAGCGGTTAGCGGTTTTAATAAGGTCTCGCGGTTGATTTGAATATTCATCTTTTATAACCTAAATATAATATATATAAATAATAACAATAATAATGTTGCTAACTTTTGTGTATAACTGCTTATTTTACAGTTAAATCATCGTGTTAAAGTATGTTTTTTACACTTAATAACCGCATAAACTACTGTGGGTAAATTGTTGACACTACAGATACAATTTTAAATGCGCAACCTTATCCTTTTTTTATCCACAGCATATCCTTAACAATAATTTTAATCTCTAATTACTTGAGTTAAAAAACTAAGGTCACGTGCAATAGTTTGATCATTTTGCCTTAATAAATCTATTTCATCACAAGCATGCATTACGGTAGTGTGATGCCGTCCACCAAAAGCCTCACCAATTTCAGGAAAGCTGTGGTTAGTGAGTTCACGTGAAAGTGCCATCGCCACTTGCCTTGGACGTGCAAAATTACGCGTACGTTTTTTGCTATACATTTCAGCAACTTTGATTTTATAGTAATCAGCCACTGTTTTTTGAATATTTTCCATGGTGACTTGCCTGCCGCGTACTGCAATTAAATCGCGCAACGCATCTTTTGCGAGATGCACATCAATTGCATGGCCCGTAAACTTAGCCATTGCAATAATACGGTTAAGTGCGCCTTCTAACTCACGTACACTTGAGCGTATTTGTTTAGCAATAAAAAAAGCAACTTCTTCAGATAAATTTAATTTAACAGCCTCGGCTTTTTTTAATAAAATTGCCACACGCATTTCAAGTTCTGGTGGCTCAACCGCAACCGTTAAACCCCAACTAAAACGCGTTCTTAAACGCTCATCCACATCAGCAATTTCTTTTGGGTAGGTATCACAGGTAATAACAATTTGCTTTTTAGCTTCAATAAGCGCATTAAACGCATAAAAAAATTCTTCTTGTGTGCGATTTTTTTTAGCGAAAAACTGAATATCATCAATCAATAATAAATCGAGAGAGTGATATTGTTTTTTAAACTCATCAAAGGCTTTATGCTCGTAAGCTTTTACAACATCTGTGACATAACGTTCAGCATGTAAATAACGAATTTTTGCCTCTGGTTGATGTTGTTTTAATTCATTACCAATGGCTTGTAATAAGTGTGTTTTACCAAGACCTACACCACCATAAATAAAGAGCGGGTTGTAGGTATTACCTGGGTTTTCAGCAATTTGTATTGCTGCAGCGCGTGCTAATTGGTTAGCTCGGCCAGTTACATAATTATTGAAAGTAAATAAAGGATTTAAGCCAGAAGACGCTTCGTTTTTAATAGGATTATTCTTTTTATTTAACTTTAAAGCTACCGCTTGAATGGTTTTTTGCTGAGTTGATTGGGTGTTTTCATTGAAAGGGGTGGCATCGTTGGTTTTAATTTTAGAATCTGCTTCTAAATTAGCATGTTGATTAATATCACCTAAACTTAACTCTACGCGACAATTAGGTAATGCTAACTCCTCAGCAAACTGTTCAATTTTTTTAAGAAAACGGTCCTTAACCCATTGCAACACAAAACGATTAGGCGCAAATAGTCGCACCACATTACCATCAACCTTGATTTGTAATGGTTTTATCCAAGTATTAAATTGCTGTGCAGAAAGCTCATTCTCAAAACGGGTGAGACAAGCAGGCCAAAAATTATCCATTGATTTAATACTTAATGTTGAAGATTAAAAAATAGGTCAGACATCAATTGCTAAAAAAGACCTATCAAGCGAGAAAATTATTATCGAATTTACTGACTCATTTTAGCGGGTTTGGCGTAACTTATCCACAGGCAATTTATAATCATTTAAATTAAAGCAAAGCTAAAATTTAAATGAGCATTTAAGTGCTGATAAACCAAGTAAAGCTAAATAAACATTGACAAAATAACACGTTACGGGTTTAATAACGCCCTTTATAGCAAAAGCTAGCTGGAGATTTACATGAAACGTACTTACCAACCATCAAAAACACGTCGCGCACGTACACACGGCTTTTTAGTGCGTATGGCAACTAAAGGCGGTCGCGCTGTGATTGCAGCACGTCGCGCTAAAGGTCGTAAACGCTTAGGTCTTTAATCACACTCGTTCTTAACACTTAAGCTGTTAAGAAGGCACTAACGCAGGTGTATGATTGAATACAGCGCAATCGTTTAGGTTAAATAAAAAATCTAAACTTATAAAAACGGATGAATTTTCATCCGTTTTTAGTTTTCGTAAACGTGTTTTCACAAAATATTTAGTGATTCACTATCAACCCAATGCTTTAACGTACCCAAGGTTAGGTTTAGTGGTCGCTAAAAAAATAGCAAAGTTATCGGTGGATAGAAACTATATGCGACGAGTGTTGCGAGAGTGTTTTCGCTTGCAACAGCATGAACTTAACGCCCTTGATTTAATTGTTCAGGCGCAAAAAAAGTTTACCAAACAAGACTTTTTAACCGTTAAACAAGAGTTTGCTATGTTGGTTGAAAAACTTAATCGGCGTACAAATGAACATACACAGAAGCCTCAACTTAATGAAGATAATGCGATTGCGTAACAGCAAAAAATAAAAGCAACCTTATGATAGCTCGTTTATTTATTGTAATTATCAAAGCGTATCAAGTAGGCTTAAGTCCTTTTTTTGGTCAACAATGTCGCTTTTCACCCACATGTTCGCAATATGCAATTGAAGCCTTGCAGAAGCATGGTGCTATACTTGGTACTTACTACACGGTTCATCGTTTATTACGGTGTCATCCTTGGTGTGACGGTGGTCATGATCCTATCCCTTAACTCAATTTTATTAAAGATACTTCACCAAAATTATGGATACAAGACGTTTAATTTTATTTGTTATTTTCTCTATGTCTATTTTATTGTTGTGGGAGGCTTGGCAGCGTGAACATGCACCAGTCGCCACTAACGCGCAAACTATAGAAAACACGGTAACCACTAATCAGCCCACACAAGAGGCTACGCAGAGTTTACCAATAGCAGCGGACTTTAAGTTAGCCAAAGGTAGTCGTATTCAAGTAAGCACAGATGTTTATAAAGCTGAGATTGATATGGTGGGTGGTGATCTACGCCGTGTAGAGTTACTTAATCACCGCGCTGCGGATAATGATAAATCCAACTTTATTTTGATGGATGATGCCGCAAACCCGATGGTTTATGTAGCGCAAACAGGCCTATTGGGAACTGGCTTGCCATCTCATAATGAAGCATTTACAAGTGAAACCAGTAGTTATCAATTGCAAGAAGGAAAAGATGTCTTAGAAGTGCGTTTGAACTGGCAAAATAATGGTATTTCTGTAGATAAGATTTATACCTTTCATCGCAATAGTTATGCAATAGATGTGAATTATGAAATTAAAAATAATTCAACAGTAGCAATAAGCCCCAAAGTTTACTATCAAATCGTGCATGACAGTAAATCAAACCAAGGCTCTGCGCTAATGCCGACCTTTACAGGTGGCGCGTATTACACAGAAGCAACAAAATTTAATAAATTAGCTTTTGGTGACATGGAAAAATCGCCACTTAATATCAATGCAAAAGATGGGTGGGTGGGGTTGTTGCAACATTATTTTGTGAGTGCTTGGATTCCTAAAGCGGGTTTAGAGCGTCAGTTTTATACCGATAAACTTAGCGACAATATGTATAGAATTGGCACTAAAAGCGCACTTACTGAAATTGCACCAGGGGCGAGCCTCACCGTGCCAGCGCGATTATTTTCTGGCCCCCAAACTAAACATGATTTAACAGCAACCGCGCCAGGTTTAGAGTACACGGTTGACTACGGTTGGCTCACGATTATTGCGACGCCATTATTTTGGTTGTTATCTAAAATTCATGCATTAGTGGGCAACTGGGGTGTGGCGATTATTTTGCTCACACTTTTACTTAAAGCTGCATTCTTTAGACTTTCAGCATCGGGCTATCGTAGCATGGCGCAAATGCGTGAACTGGCTCCGCGTTTGCAATCTATGAAAGAAAAGTTTGGTGATGATAGACAAAAAATGCAAACAGCCATGATGGAGCTTTATAAAACTGAGAAAATTAACCCAATGGGTGGATGTTTTCCTATTTTGATTCAAATCCCTGTCTTTATTGCGCTGTATTGGGTGTTGCTTGGCTCAGTTGAGTTGCGTCATGCGCCATTTTTTGGGTGGATTAAAGACCTTTCTGCCATTGATCCATACTATGTTTTACCCATACTAA
This sequence comes from Methylotenera sp., assembly GCA_013140755.1. GTDB lineage: Bacteria > Pseudomonadota > Gammaproteobacteria > Burkholderiales > Methylophilaceae > Methylotenera. The sequence goes on from JABFSF010000013.1 coordinate 5,024, forward strand.
TGGGTGCGAGTATGTTATTACAAACCAAACTCAACCCTGTGCCTACAGACCCTATTCAAGCGAAAGTGATGACTTGGATGCCTGTGATATTTAGCGTGTTTTTTTTCTTCTTCCCTGCTGGTTTAGTGTTGTATTGGTTGGTTAATAATGTGCTATCAATCGCGCAACAATGGCATATTAACAAAATGATTCATGCTGAAGCTGTGGCTAAAAAGCAAGGTCACGTTAAAAAATAACCGCATGTAGCCTCACTGGTGAATACCGCACATTTATCAGAAACCATTGCTGCCATCGCCACTGCCAGTGGTGCAGGTGGCATTGGTGTGGTGCGAGTTTCTGGGTCACTGAGCAAAGCAATCGCACAATCAATTTTGGGGCAATGCCCAGCCGCACGCCACGCGGCTTATTTGGATTTTAAAGACGCGAATGGTAATTTAATAGATCGCGGCATTGCGATTTTCTATCCTAATCCACATTCTTATACGGGTGAAGATGTGCTTGAACTTCAAGCGCATGGCGGCACTGCATTGATGCAAATTTTGCTGGCTCGCTGCATTGCTTTAGGGGCTAGGCAAGCTACTCCAGGTGAGTTCACACGCCGTGCTTACCTTAACGACAAAATGGATTTGGCCCAAGCAGAGGCTGTGGCTGATGTGATTAACGCAGCAACAGTCGAGGCGGCTAGAAGTGCGGTCAGGTCACTTTCGGGAGAATTTTCACAACACATCAACGCACTCTTGTTTAAGATGATTGAGTTACGCATGTTTGTAGAAGCTTGCTTGGATTTTCCTGAAGAAGAAATAGATTTCATTACACAAGGGCGCGTGGCAGAAAAATTAACAACCATTAGTCAAACGTTAAGCGCAGTTTTTGCAAAAGCCAAACAAGGCAGTTTGTTACGCGAAGGTATTAACGTAGTATTGGTTGGTCAGCCTAACGTTGGAAAATCAAGTTTAATGAATGCGCTGGCGGGTGAAGAAGTTGCGATTGTCACGCCAATTGCAGGCACCACGCGAGATACGATTAAAAATGCGATTCAGATTAACGGCGTACCATTGCATATTATTGATACTGCAGGCTTGCGCGAAACCGATGATGAAGTAGAAAAATTTGGCATCGCGCGAACTTTTCGGGCACTAGAAACGGCGCATATCGCATTATTATTGATAGATTCAGCCCACGGCATTACTGGGAATGAAAAATCGATTTTAGACCACTTGCCGCGCGAAATCGCCAAAATTTGGGTGCATAATAAAATTGATGTTTCACGTGAAACACCAAAAATTGAAGAAATTGCTCAAGAAGTGCATATTCACCTCTCAGCCAAAACAGGGGAGGGTTTAGAAATACTCAAAAACCAACTGCTAAAATTAGTAGGCTATCAAGACCATGCAGAAGGTGTTTTTATGGCGCGTGCTAGACATTTAGATGCTTTACTCTTGGTTGAGGCGCATTTGAAGATGGCACGCCAACAAATAAGCTCAGCGGAGTTGGTGGCTGAAGAGTTGCGTTTAGCGCAAGAGGCACTCAGTAATATTACTGGGGAGTTTACGCCAGATGATTTATTGGGCGAAATTTTTAGTAAATTTTGTATTGGAAAATAAAAAAGGCGCAGTTTGCGCCTTTTTAATCAACACAAACAGCGGTTAAGTAGTTAAATCTACGATTTCAGCATCAGGACCATTTTTCTTAACGGATTCAATACCGTTATCGCGCCCCGCTTCGCTTTCATACATTTGGCTTTGACCAATCACTTGATGGTTGCCAGCTTTAAGCACAAAGTAAGGTTTTTCAGACTTTGAAACTAAACGCTCATATCGTGCATCATCAGCAGCATTTTTTTGAATAGAAGCAATTCCATTAAGCGCACTTGCTTTGCTCTCATACATTTCACTTTGCATGATAATTTGACCGTTACCCGCCAAAAGATTGAAGTGAAATTGACCACTTTTTGCTACTTTTAATTCAAATTTACCTGCCATGCTGCTCTCCTCAATGTTATCTACTTGGTGAATTTAAAGCGATGTAAAAGACTTATGCACCACTAGACACACTATAGGCGCACAAGGACTCACACGTCAATAGTAAGGAGATTCTATCGCTAATGCTGTAAATAATTGTTAAAGAATATGCAGCTTGTTTCACGTGGAACAGGTATGCTCAGGTTATACTTATTATTTATTCAATATAAAATGTAAAGTCATTAGCACATGGCACTCTCTTGGAATGAAATAAAAAGTCGCGCGAACGCATTTTCTAAGCATTGGCTAGATGCTGCTAATGAAGACAGTCAAGCTAAGCCTTTTTTACTCGATTTTTTTGAAGTATTTGGTGTTACAAACAAGCGCGTGGCTACTTTTGAGCACGCGGTTAAAAAGCATGGTGGTAATGATGGCTATGTAGATTTGTTCTGGCCAGGTATTTTGCTGGTAGAAATGAAGTCTAAAGGCAAAGATTTAAGTCGCGCCTACGACCAAGCCATTGACTACTTTTCAGGTATTAAAGAGCGCGACATACCGCGCTATGTGTTAGTGTGTGATTTTCAGCGTTTTCAGTTGCATGATTTAAACAGCCAAGCCGTTACCGAGTTTTTACTCAAAGACTTATATCAAAACGTTAAATCATTTGGCTTTATTGCGGGCTACCAAACGCAAATTATCAAGCCGCAAGACCCCATTAACGTAAAAGCTGCCGAGCGCATGGGCAAACTGCACGATGCGCTTAAAGCCGTGGGCTACACAGGGCATGATTTAGAAGTCTATTTAGTGCGCCTATTATTTTGCTTGTTTGCAGAAGACACTACCATCTTTGAAAAACGGCTGTTTCAAGATTACATAGAAACCAAAACCCATGCCGATGGCAGCGATTTAGCGCACCACATCACCAGCTTGTTCTACGTGTTAAACACGCCTAACGCAAAACGCCTGAGTAATTTAGACGAAAGCTTAAATGCCTTTCCTTATGTGAATGGCAAACTCTTTGCCGAGCCGCTTGCCCCTGCCCAGTTTGATAGCAAAATGCGCGAAGCACTGCTAGATTTATGCGCCTTAGATTGGAGCGTCATTTCCCCTGCTATTTTTGGCAGTTTGTTTCAAAGCATTATGGATACGGATGCGCGGCGTAACTTAGGCGCACATTACACCAGTGAAGAGAACATTCTCAAACTTATCAAACCGCTGTTTTTAGATGCGCTCTGGGCAGAGTTTGAAAAAGTAAAAAGCAACAAAAACCGCTTATTAGAATTTCACCAAAAACTCAGAACCCTCACCTTTTTTGACCCTGCCTGTGGTTGCGGCAACTTTTTGGTCATTACCTACCGCGAGTTGCGCTTGTTAGAGCTTGCCGTGTTGCGCGCAGGGCGCGACAGCACCCAACAAGTGCTGGATGTGCAAAGCCTGATTAACGTGGACGTTGACCAATTTTACGGCATCGAGATTGAAGAATTCCCCGCCCAAATTGCGCAAGTGGCACTGTGGCTCACAGACCACCAAATGAATATGAAAATCTCAGAAGAATTTGGTGCCTACTTTGCGCGTATTCCGCTTAAAGCTACGCCGCATATTCTGTGTGCCAACGCCCTGCAAACCGATTGGGCAAGTGTTTTACCAGCAGAAAATTGTAGTTTTATTTTAGGTAATCCGCCGTTTGTTGGATACACACAACGTTCACCAGAGCAAAAGCATGATTTTGAAAGCGTATTTTATGATTTACACGGTTCTGGGGTGTTAGATTTTGTTACGTGTTGGCATAAAAAATCTACTGATTACATGCAACAAAACAAATCAACCAAAACAGCTTTTGTTTCAACCAATAGTATTACTCAAGGAGAGCAAGTAGGTGTACTTTGGGGTTGGATGTTAGCGCAAGGCATTAACATTCACTTTGCCCATCGCACCTTTAGCTGGAGCAATGAAGCGCGTGGTAAAGCCGCTGTGCATTGTGTGATTATTGGATTTGGTTTGCAGGATGTCGCCGATAAAACCATCTACGAATACGAAGACATTAAAGGCGAGCCACATGCGGTAAAAGTTGAAAACATCAATCCATATTTGGTAGATGCCGCGAATGTAATTTTGCAAAAAACTAGCAAGCCCATTTGTGAGGTGCCCGAAATCAGGAAAGGCAGCCAACCGACCGATGGCGGTCATTTGTTGCTGACCGAAGCAGAGAAGGCAGTACTCATCAAAGCCGAGACACTTGCCGAAAAATGGATGCGCCCTTTTATTGGTGCAGATGAGTTTATCAATTGCATTCCACGCTACTGCTTATGGTTGGGGGATTGCCCGCCTAATGAGTTGCGCCAAATGCCAGCGGTGATGGTACGAGTAAATGCAGTGAAAGCGATGCGGCTTGCAAGCAAGAAAGCACCCACGAGAGAACTTGCAAAGAAACCGACAATTTTTGGCGAAATTCGACAACCAAATACAAACTATCTGCTTATTCCCAGCGTTTCATCTGAACGCAGACCATTCATACCCGTTGGTTTTTTAAACAAAGATGTAATTGCCAGCAATTTGGTTTTAGTAATTCAAGACTCATCTTTATTCCATTTCGGCATACTCACATCGACCATGCACAACGCTTGGGTGCGCTCAGTTTGCGGTAGATTAAAAAGTGACTTCCGCTATTCTGCTGGAATAGTTTACAACAACTTCCCTTGGCCTACCACTGAACCAAAGAATTTTAGTGCAGGCCTGCGAGCCAATATCCATGCGCCTCTAGAGGCATGTGCGCAAGCCGTGTTAGATGCGCGAGCTGCACATGCTAATGCTTCATTGGCTGATTTGTACGACCCGCTCACCATGCCCGCTAATTTGCTGAAAGCCCACCAAGCGTTAGATAAAGCGGTAGATGCCGCCTATGGCTACAAAGGCGCAAATACTGATGCCGCGCGTGTGGCGTTTTTGTTTGAGCGTTATCAGCAGATCACCAGCTTATTGCCAAGCTTGGCTAAACCTAAAAAAATCCGCAAAGCCAAATAAAAAACGCGACCCTTGCACAGGTCGCGTCAGTGGTTTTGATTAGGTCTGGCTCGTGCAAAGCCCAGTCTGACTTTGGCACCCACCCATTATATAAAATTGATGCACATAAAAATATAGACGTAAAAAAAGCAGCGTTTCACGTGAAACACTGCTTTAGTTCAAAACCTAAAACTTATTTTTTAGCAGTTGGCGTTCTTTCAGTTAAAAGATACACAATGTAGTTTGCTTTTTCGCCCGCAGTACAATCTGCACCAATAATTTCATTGCAGTGCTCGGTGAATTTCTCTTCCACTTTATCTAGGTTGCTAAAGCGTTTTTTATTCACAGCAGGTGAAAGAGGTGCAATCGGTTTGCCTGTTGAAATGTGTTTGCCTGTATCCGCTGGGTTGGATGTGTGGCATGATGAGCAAGACACTTCTTTGTTTTCAGCATTTTTACCTTTAAATTGTGTAATTTTACGGTTGTAAAAAGCTTTACCTTCAGTCACAGAGGGCACAAAATCCGCATTCACAGTGGTTGCAATCCCGGTGTATTTTTTCGTGAGTACTTCAGCGTTCGTTACGCCATTTGCCGCAGCGGCTTGGGCTGAAAGTGTAGCAAAGCCTAACAACGCTGCTAAAACGATACTGGATTTATTCATTTAAATCTCCTGACATTAAAAACAAAAATAATTTTTTATCTGATACTTGGTAATATCAATAGTGACATACCCTCTATTTTAAACCAATTCATTGCAAGGTATTGTGAATTAAACTCACTTTAAGTTAATTTTGTTAAGAAATTATGACTGTATTGTTAATAAATAGTTGTTTTGCGTAAAAATCTAATATAAAGCAAGCTTTTACATGACCTAGTGAGTGCTTTGCGTTAAAATTTTGTTTCTTTAGATTAAGCAGGTTTTTCATGAATTTTCCTGATATTTTTGATGTGATAGTGGTGGGTGGTGGCCATGCGGGCACTGAGGCGGCACTTGCGGCCGCACGCATGGGGCAAAAAACTTTGCTTCTAACCCATAACATTGAAACGTTGGGGCAAATGTCTTGTAACCCAAGCATTGGTGGTATTGGCAAAGGGCATTTGGTTAAAGAGGTTGACGCGCTAGGTGGTGCGATGGCGGCAGCAACGGATGAAGGCGGTATTCAGTTTCGCATTTTAAATTCAAGCAAAGGCCCAGCAGTGCGTGCCACACGTGCGCAGGCAGATCGTGTATTGTACAAAGCGGCGATTCGCCATAGGTTAGAAAATCAGCCTAATCTGTGGTTATTTCAACAGGCGGTAGATGACATTATTTTAGAGGGTAATCGTGCCGCTGGCGTGGTGACGCAAATTGGTTTACGTTTTGCGTCAAAATCAGTTGTACTTACAGCGGGCACATTTTTAGGTGGTTTGGTGCATGTGGGTTTGCAAAATTACAGCGCAGGTCGCGCGGGAGACCCCCCAGCGATTAGCCTAGCAGCACGTTTGCGTGAAATTGGTTTGCCAGCAGGGCGTTTAAAAACAGGTACACCACCGCGGATTGATGGACGCACCATTGATTATTCAGTGATGACGGTGCAACCTGGGGATAGCCCCGTGCCCGTGTTTTCATTTTTAGGCAATGCTGCACAACACCCCGCCCAATTGCCCTGTTGGATTACCCATACTAACGAGCGTACGCACGATATTATTCGTAGCGGTTTGGATCGCTCGCCCATGTACACGGGCGTGATTGAAGGCGTAGGCCCACGCTATTGCCCAAGTGTGGAAGATAAAATCCATCGCTTTGCTGACAAAGAAAGTCATCAAATCTTTTTAGAGCCTGAAGGCTTAACAACCAACGAAATTTACCCTAATGGTATTTCAACCAGCTTGCCATTTGATATTCAGTTGGCATTGGTGCGCTCTGTGCGCGGTTTGGAGAATGCACATATTTTGCGTCCAGGTTATGCGATTGAATATGACTATTACGACCCGCGCGGCTTAAAGAGCTCATTAGAAACCAAGGCGGTACAAGGCTTATTTTTTGCGGGGCAAATCAACGGCACCACAGGTTATGAAGAGGCCGCCGCCCAAGGCTTGCTGGCAGGTGCCAACGCCGCGTTACAAGTGCAAGGCAAAGAGGCGTGGTGCCCTGCGCGAGATGAGGCCTATTTAGGTGTGCTGGTGGATGATTTAATTACCCGTGGCGTGAGTGAGCCCTACCGCATGTTTACGAGCCGCGCGGAATATCGCTTGCAACTGCGAGAAGATAACGCTGATATGCGCTTAACCGAGATTGGTCGCAAACTTGGCTTGGTGGATGATGTGCGCTGGGAAGCTTTTAGTCGTAAGCAAGAGGCCGTGGCACGTGAGCAAGCGCGTTTGAAGCGCACCTTTGTGCAACCTGCGAATGTTTCACGTGAAACTCAGCTGAAAGTGCTAGGTAAAGAAATTGACCATGAATACAGCTTGTTTGAACTATTGCGTCGCCCAGAGGTGAGCTATGAGGCTTTGCTTACGTTAGATGGTTTGGGTTTGGGTGAGATTGAGCCAGCCGTGCGCGAACAAGTAGAAATTGCCGCGAAATATCAAGGCTATATTGATAGGCAGGTAGAGGATGTGGCGCGTGGGCGAGGGCAAGAAAGCACCAAATTGCCCGCAGATTTAGATTACCGTGAAATTCATGGTTTGCCGATAGAGGCACAACAAAAACTAAATGCGCAAAAGCCTGAAACCATTGGTCAAGCTAGCCGTATTTCTGGCATCACTCCTGCAGCCATTTCATTGTTATTAGTGCATTTAAAACGTAAATCTCGAGTTAAACAATTAGACGCACAGAATAGCAATGTTGCATGAGCGCACAAAATAACAATATGCCGAGTAATTTAAAGGTTGAGGTGCGTGTAGCTTTGCAAGCGAAGCTTCAAGCAGGGCTGCATGAGATGGCACTAAATTTAACGGCTGAACAACAAGAAAAATTGCTTGATTATGTCGCATTGATTTACAAATGGAACCAAGTGTATAACCTGACCGCTGTGCGCGAGCCCATGGAAATGATCACGCTACATATTTTAGATAGTTTGTCTGTTTTGCCATATGTAAATGTATCTCACATGCAGAGTAAGCACTTACTTGACGTGGGTGCGGGCGCAGGTTTGCCGAGTATTCCATTGGCAATATGTTTGCCAGACTTGCAAGTCACCGCAATTGACGCGGTATTAAAAAAAGTGAGCTTTATGCGCCAAGTAAAAGCGCAACTTGGCTTGGCTAACTTTAGTGTGATTCATGGCCGAATTGAAGATCAAAAAACAGGGACACAGAGTATGCCAGAAGATTTTGAAGTAATCACTTCGCGAGCGTTCTCTGAAATTGGTTTGTTTGTGAAGCTCACCAAGCACTTGCTGGCAGAGGGTGGCAAATGGCTGGCGATGAAGGGCACAATTCCACAGCAAGAGTTTGCAAAAAGTGGCATTAAGCCAGATGAGGTGATTGCGCTAAAAGTGGCAGGTTTAGAGGCTGAGCGACATTTAATCGTGTTAAAAAATCAATGAAGTCATTAAAGAAAACAAGATGAAAATACTAGCAATCACTAATCAAAAAGGCGGCGTGGGTAAAACCACTACGTGCGTCAATTTGGCGGCCAGTTTAGTCAGCTTAGGCAAGCGCGTGTTGCTGATTGATTTAGATCCGCAAGGTAATGCGAGCACGGGCAGTGGTGTGGATAAAGCGCATTTAAAACACAGCATTTATCATGTGTTGATTGGTGAAAAATCGCTTAAAGAAGTTATTTTAAATAGTGAGGCTGGCGGCTTTGATATTGCACCATCTAACCGAGAGTTGGCTGGCGCAGAGGTTGAGTTGGTCAATGAGTTAGCGCGTGAAAATCGCCTTAAAGTAGCCATCGCTAATTTGGGTAACGCTTATGACTTCATCTTATTGGATTGCCCCCCGGCACTCAATTTGGTTACGGTGAATGCGCTCACCGCAGCCAATTCTGTGATGATTCCCATGCAGTGCGAATACTATGCGCTGGAAGGCCTCTCTGACTTGGTCAACACGATAAAAAAAGTACGTGCGCATCTTAACCCTGTGCTAGAAATAGAAGGTTTACTCAGAACCTTGTTTGATAATCGCAATATGCTTGCTAACCAAGTTTCAACACAATTAAAGAGCCATTTTGGCGACAAAGTTTACAAAACGGTCATTCCTCGCAATATTCGCTTGGCCGAAGCACCTAGCTACGGTGTGCCAGTACTCAATTATGATAAAAGCTCAAAAGGTGCTGTCGCCTATATTGAGCTTGCACAAGAAATCATCAACAAAGAAAACCTGACTAAAACATAAGCAAAGAGAAAAACATGGCTAAATTAAAAGGCTTAGGACGAGGGCTAGATGCCCTGCTTGCAGGAGATATGGGTAGCGTAGGTGAAGCTGATTCGCTTTTGATGTTAAAAGTAGAGCAGTTGCGCCCAGGTAAATATCAGCCGCGTAGTTATATGGATGAAGCTGCCTTGCAAACGCTAGCAGACTCAATCAAAGCACAAGGCATTATGCAGCCAATTTTGGTGCGTCAGCTCAATGGTGAGCAATATGAAATTATTGCAGGTGAGCGTCGTTGGCGCGCGAGCCAGCGTGCTGGTTTAGCTGAAGTGCCCGTATTGGTGCGTGAGCTTGCTGATGAAGCTGCGCTAGCTATGGCGTTGATTGAAAATATTCAGCGCGAAAATCTAAATCCGCTAGAAGAAGCGCAAGGCATTAAACGTTTAATTGATGAGTTTGCGATGACGCATGAAAAAGCGGCTCAAGCCGTTGGACGCTCACGCGTGGCGGTTTCAAATTTATTGCGTTTGCTTAATTTAACAGCACCTGTGCAAGACATGCTCATGCATGGCAAGCTGGATATGGGTCATGCACGTGCTTTAATTGGTTTGGAGGGTGCGCAACAAGTGATGTTGGCCGAGCAAATTGCACAGCAAGGTTTATCTGTGCGAGAGGCGGAAAATCTAGTTAAACAACATTATCAGCAGGATGTTCGTGCTGAAAAAAAATCAGCACATTCCCCACCAATGCATCAGGATATTTTAAGGTTACAAGCGACACTAAGTGATAAGTTGGGTGCGGTAGTGAGCATCAAAGCAACTGCTAATGGTGCAGGTACGTTAAAAATCAATTATGCAAATTTAGATCAGCTAGATGACATTATTAGCAAAATTACACGCTAAGTATTTAATTTTGCTTAAACAACTTACATGACTCATGCAACTTAAGGCTTGACTAAAAAGGCCTAATAATTCAAAATCACGCTTTTGCTACCTAAAGGTTTAGGTGTGCGCAGGCTAAAACGTCAAAATAATAAAATCAAACGTTAATTAAAAGCCTTTAAAAATGTTGTTAATTTAAGCAGGTTGTTAAGTCATTGTCAGCATCAAATACCTCAGAAGTGTTTAGTAAAATGCTTAAAATACAGCTCATTGCAACACTGGCAGTGGCCATGCTGGCATTGGTGATTTCAGGTGTATCTGCGGCAATATCGGCAGTTTTAGGCGGTGCAAGTGTTGTGGTTGGTGCTTATGTGGCGTCATTGGTTGCAAAGCGTGGTGCGCATCATACGGATGCATCAGCAATTTTAATCAATCTGCTCAAAGCAGAAGCAGTGAAAATATTAGTGATAATCGTTTTATTGTTTATCGCATTTAGTTTTTATGGGCAGTTGGTGCATGTTGCGCTGATTGCAGGTTTGGCAGCGGCGGCTCTTTTTTCGGGCGCGGCTCTCAGTAAGTTAAACGTGTAATTCAAATTGTTTTAGAAAAAATCAAATTATGGCTACAGAACACGCAGATATGGCGCAACACGCTGAACACACTTTGACCCCAGCTGGTTATATAGAGCACCATTTGAGTTTTAATGCGCATCCAGTTGCTGAGGGTGCTGGGTTTTGGACCTTGCATGTGGATACGTTTGTAATGTCTGTGGTACTTGGTTTAATTGTAATGGGTTTGATTTGGTTGGTTGCACGCAAGGCTACATCGGGTGTGCCAAGTAAGGGTCAGGCGTTTGTAGAGTTGGTGTTTGGTTTTATTGACGATCAAGTCAAAAACATCTTTCATGGTAACCGTCATAGCTTTATTGCCCCTACTGCTTTAACTGTGTTTTTATGGGTGTTTGCCATGAATTCTATGGATTTTCTTCCAGTTGATTGGGTTGCAAGCATCGTTTCATTTTTTGGTGGTGAGCATGCTAAATGGCGCGCTGTACCAACCTCTGATATCAACACCACTTTTGCCTTGGCGTTATCTGTTTGGATTTTGATGATTTTCTTTGCTATCAAGGTCAAAGGTTTGGGTGGCTGGATACACGAATTATTCTGTGCTCCTTTTGGTTCTAAAATCTGGGTGTGGCCAGCTAACTTTATGTTCAACTTGATTGAATATGTTTCAAAACCGCTTTCACATTCATTGCGTCTTTTCGGTAATATGTACGCTGGCGAGGTTATCTTTTTATTGCTTGGCCTTTGGGCGGCAACGGGCGTAACGGGTACAATTGCGGGCGCGATTTTAGGGGCTGGTTGGTCTATCTTCCATATTCTGATTGTGGCATTGCAAGCGTTTATTTTTATGATGTTGACAGTGGTCTATTTAGCGATGGCGCATGAGTCGCATTAGTTTGAATGTAATTAAGTTTTTTAGAGGTTTGTTTTAAGTAGTTTTATTTTTAAAGTAGTGTAGTTGTCAGTTTAATTTTAGAGAGGGTAATAACATGGATGCATTAGCATTAATTCAAGCCTACACAGGCGTTGGTATTGGTTTAATTATTGGTTTGGGTGCTGCGGGTGCTTGTATCGGTATCGGTATTATGTGTGCAAGTTTCTTAGAAGGCGCAGCGCGTCAACCAGAAATGATTCCAGCCTTGCAAGGTAAAGTGTTCTTGCTATTAGGTTTAATCGACGCGTCATTCATTATCGGTGTTGGTTTGGCTATGATGTTTGCATTTGCTAACCCATTATTGAGCGTAGTTGCTAAGTAATTAGCAGTTTTAAGCTAGCTAGTCATTTGGTTTACACTCGGTGGCTAGTGTTTATGATTAACAACATGGATCAAAAATGAACATTAACTTTACACTTATCGCACAAGCTATCGCATTTGCTGTGTTGATTTGGTTTACAGTGAAATTCGTTTGGCCGCCGCTTTTAAAAGCGATTGAAACGCGCCAAAAGGAAATTGCAGATGGTTTGGCAGCAGCAGCAGATGGCAGAAATGCGCTTGAAGCGGCCGCTAAAAAATCAGAAGTGACATTGACTGAAGCTAAACAAAAGGCGAGTGAAATCATTGCGCAAGCTGAAAAACGCGGCACACAAATTATCGAAGAAGCTAAAGGTAATGCCAAAGTTGAAGGGGATCGTATCGTCGCTGGTGCTAAGGCTGAAATTGAGCAAGAAGTAAACCGCGCTAAAGAGGGTTTGCGTGCACAGGTTTCTACATTGGCAATTGCGGGTGCTGAAAAGATTTTGCGTAAAGAAATTGATGCAAAAGCACACAGCGAATTGTTGGCTAAACTTGCAGCAGAGCTTTAAGGTTAAGGGATAAAGGAAAATCACATGGCTGAATTATCAACCATCGCAAGGCCTTATGCAGTTGCTGCCTATAAATTAGGTCGCGAGCAGAGGGCCTTGGGCAAATGGTCTGAGATGTTGAGTTTTGCCGCGGCAGTTGCTAACAATGCGCAAATCAAAGCTTATATTCAAGACCCTAAAGTGGTGAGCAGTGATTTGCAGGCGACTTTCTTGAAGGCGTGCGGCGAAAACCTCAATGAAAACGGACAGAATTTGGTCAGGGTTTTGGTTGAGTATGGTCGTTTGTCTATTGTGCCAGAGATTTATAGCGCATTTGAAGCATTGAAAGCGCAAGATGAAGGCACTTTGGATGCGCAGATTATTGCAGCAGCTAAGATTAGCGCGGCAGATACCAAAGACTTGGTAAAACGTTTGGAAGCAAAATTCGGCAAGAAAATTGAGGCTAGTGTTTCTGTTGATCCAGAAATTATCGGCGGCATCAAAATTATTGTTGGTGATACCGTAATAGACGCATCCGTTAAAGGCCAGTTACAAAATTTAGCCTATTCGCTTACAGCATAAGGCACAGGAGACTAAGTAATGCAGTTATCAACATCAGAAATCAGTGAACTGATTAAAAGCAGATTAGAAAATTTTTCCACCAGTGCTGAAGCGCGTACTCAAGGTACTGTGATTTCAGTGACTGATGGTATCGTTCGTATTCATGGTCTATCAAACGTGATGTCAGGCGAGATGATTGAATTCCCAGGCAATACATTCGGCTTGGCACTTAACCTAGAGCGTGACTCAGTGGGTGCGGTGGTGTTGGGCGATTACGAGCACATTACAGAAGGCGACGTATGTAAATGTACAGGCCGCATCTTGGAAGTGCCTGTGGGTCCAGAGTTGATTGGTCGTGTGGTGAATGCCTTAGGTCAGCCAATTGACGGCAAAGGTCCAGTCAATGCAAAAATGACGGACAAAATTGAAAAAGTCGCACCAGGTGTGATTGCGCGTAAATCAGTTTCACAACCAGTTCAAACAGGTTTGAAATCAGTTGACTCAATGGTTCCAGTTGGCCGTGGTCAACGTGAGTTAATCATTGGCGACCGTCAAACAGGTAAAACAGCGGTTGCGGTGGATGCGATCATCAATCAAAAAGGTCAAAACATGACCTGTATCTATGTTGCGATTGGCCAAAAGGCATCTACAGTTGCTAACGTTGTACGTAAATTAGAAGAAAACGGTGCATTAGCTTACACAATCGTGGTTGCTGCTACTGCATCTGACTCAGCTGCATTGCAATTCTTGGCGCCATATGCTGGTTGTACCATGGGTGAATACTTCCGCGATCGTGGTCAAGATGCATTGATTGTTTACGATGACTTGACAAAACAAGCGATTGCTTACCGTCAAATTTCATTGTTGTTACGCCGTCCACCAGGCCGTGAAGCTTACCCAGGTGACGTGTTCTACATCCACTCACGTTTGTTAGAGCGTGCTGCTCGTGTGAACGAAGAGTATGTAGAGAAGTTCACCAACGGTGAAGTTAAAGGTAAAACAGGTTCATTGACTGCATTGCCAGTGATTGAAACTGCGGCTGGTGACGTTTCTGCATTCGTTCCAACTAACGTAATTTCGATTACTGATGGTCAAATCTTCTTAGAAACTGACTTGTTCAACGCTGGTATTCGCCCTGCGATTAACGCTGGTATTTCAGTGTCTCGCGTAGGTGGTGCTGCACAAACTAAAGTCATCAAGAAATTGGGTGGCGGTGTTCGTTTAGCTTTAGCGCAATATCGTGAGTTAGCAGCGTTCGCGCAGTTCGCATCTGATTTGGATGAAGCAACACGTAAACAATTAGACCGCGGTCGTATGTTTACTGAGTTGATGAAACAAGCACAATATGCACCCTTAAGCGTATCAAACATGGCGATTAGCTTGTTTGCTGCTAATAAAGGTTACTTTGATGATGTAGCAACTAACAAAGTATTAGCATTTGAAGGCAAGTTGCACGGCTTTATTGCTTCTAAATACAAAGCGTTAGCTGACGCAATTGAAACAAGCAAAGACTTAAGTGGCGATAACGAAAAAGCACTTGATGCAGCAATTCAAGACTTCAAAGCGACAACTGCTTACTAATATCTAACTATTAGGAAAACTTACCTAGGGGTATTGGAATGGCTGGAAGTAAAGAAATTAGAACCAAGATCAAGAGTGTAGAAAATACACGCAAGATTACCAAGGCGATGGAGATGGTTGCCGCTTCTAAAATGCGTAAAGCGCAAGATAGAATGCGTGCGTCACGTCCGTATGCTGAGAAAATTCGTAATGTTGCAGCTCACCTTTCGTTAGCACACTCTGAATATAAACATCCTTTCTTAGTAAAGCGTGATGATGTTAAGAATGTTGGCGTTATTGTTGTGAGCTCAGACAAAGGTTTGTGCGGTGGTTTAAATACCAACGTATTGCGGTTAACGGTTAACCAAATGAAAACTTGGGAAATCGAAGGCAAGAAATTGTCTGTAAGCGCGATTGGTAATAAAGGTTACAGCTTTATGAACCGCGTCGGAGCAAATGTGAAGTCACACATTATCGGATTAGGTGATGTGCCTCATTTAGAAGCACTTATTGGTACGATTAAGGTAATGCTTGATGCTTATACATCTGGCGAAATTGATCAGTTGCATATCTGTTATACACGTTTCATCAATACGATGAAGCAAGAGCCTGTGATTGAACAATTACTACCTTTGACAGCTGAGCGTTTAGGTACACACCCAACGGAAGAAAAGTCTGAGGCGTTGAGTCCTAGTGCTGTTGTTAAGAGTGCGCTTCAAATCGGTGCGGCTAAAGGCCATTGGGATTACATTTACGAGCCTGAAGCTAAACCTGTGATTGACCAATTGATGGTGCGTTACATTGAGTCACTCGTGTATAACGCTGTGTCTGAGAATATGGCATCTGAGCAATCATCACGTATGGTAGCGATGAAGTCAGCGTCTGACAATGCGAAAAACGTAATTGGTGAATTGAAGCTAGTTTACAACAAAGCGCGTCAAGCGGCGATTACCAAAGAAATCTCAGAGATTGTTGGTGGTGCCGCAGCAGTTGCGTAAGCAAATAAAGAATTTAATTTAAGTAATATCTGACTAACAGTACGTTTGAGTCGAGGAAAAAAGATGAGTACAGCAAATATTGGTAAAGTAGTGCAATGTATTGGCGCGGTGGTTGACGTTGAGTTTCCACGTGATCAAATGCCAAAAGTATTTGAAGCGTTAATTATTGATGATGCATCAAGCCAAGCGGAAGCTGGTTTGACATTGGAAGTGCAACAACAATTAGGTGACGGCATTGTGCGTACGATTGCCATGGGCTCATCTGATGGTTTGGCACGTGGTACAGCATTTAAATCAACAGGCGCACAAATTCAAGTGCCAGTAGGCACTGGTACATTGGGTCGTATTATGGACGTGTTAGGTCGCCCAATTGATGAGGCAGGTCCAATTGATTCAGACGAGCGTCGTTCAATTCACCAAAAAGCACCAAGCTTTGAAGAGTTATCACCCTCAGTGGACTTGTTAGAAACAGGTATCAAAGTGATTGACTTGGTTTGTCCATTCGCTAAGGGTGGTAAAGTGGGTCTGTTCGGTGGTGCTGGTGTAGGTAAAACCGTTAACATGCTGGAGTTGATCAACAACATCGCTAAACAACACTCAGGTTTATCAGTGTTTGCAGGTGTGGGTGAGCGTACGCGTGAAGGTAACGACTTCTACCACGAGATGGCAGAAGCTGGCGTGATTAAACTGGACGACATGAAAGAATCAAAAGTGGCGATGGTTTTCGGTCAAATGAATGAACCACCAGGCAACCGTTTACGCGTAGCTTTGTCAGGTTTGACGATGGCTGAGAAATTCCGTGACGAAGGCCGTGACGTGTTGTTCTTCGTTGACAACATCTATCGTTACACATTGGCTGGTACTGAAGTATCAGCTTTGTTAGGTCGTATGCCTTCAGCTGTAGGTTACCAACCTACTCTGGCTGATGAAATGGGTCGTTTACAAGAGCGTATTACATCAACAAAAACAGGTTCTATTACTTCTATTCAAGCGGTTTATGTACCTGCGGATGACTTGACTGACCCATCACCAGCAACAACTTTCCAACATTTGGACTCAACAGTTGTGTTGTCACGTGATATTGCTTCACTTGGTATCTACCCAGCGGTAGACCCATTAGATTCAACTTCACGTCAATTAGACCCGTTAGTGGTTGGTGAAGAGCATTACAACGTAGCACGTTCTGTACAACAAACATTACAACGCTACAAAGAGTTGCGTGACATTATCGCGATTTTGGGTATGGACGAGTTGTCACCAGAAGACAAATTGGCTGTTGGCCGTGCACGTAAAATCCAACGTTTCTTGTCACAACCTTTCCACGTTGCTGAAGTGTTTACAGGAGCGCCAGGTAAATACGTACCATTGAAAGAAACCATCAAAGGTTTTAAAGCAATTGTTGCTGGTGAATACGATCACTTGCCAGAACAAGCTTTCTACATGGTTGGTGGTATTGAAGAGGCTGTTGAAAAGGCAAAAACACTTAACTAAGCTTTACTTAGTTAAACGCTTTAAGGAAAAATAATGGTAAATACCGTTCATATTGATGTAGTCAGTGCAGAGGCAAGCATATTCTCAGGTGAAGCTGAGTTTGTGGTTGCACCTGCAAGTGCTGGTGAAGTGGGTTTGTTTCCGAATCATGCCCCGATGATTACAACGATTAAACCTGGTGCTTTGCGTATTAAGCAAGTTAATGAAGCGCAGGAAGTCTTGATTTTTATCTCAGGTGGAATGCTAGAAGTTCAGCCTGGTGTAATCACAGTGTTGGCAGATACGGCAGTACGTGGTCATGATTTAGATGAAGCTAAGGCACTTGAAGCAAAACAAGCAGCTGAAGAAGCAATGAAGAATAGAACTTCAGATGTTGACTATGCAAAAGCTCAAGCCGAATTATCAGAAGCGGTTGCACAGATTCAAGCGATTGAGCGTTTACGCAAACACACGCATTAGTCTGAAGATGCGCGTTTCTTAATAAAACAATTAAGGCAGCCTTGGCTGCCTTAATTGTTTTATAACACAGGTTTTGCGTTCAATCCGTCTAAAGTTACTTTTTAAGGCTATCAATGCTACATGCGGTCACTGAATGCGCATGTAGCATGAACAAGCCACCTGCAATAGCTAAGTATTGCAACACAGGTAGCTTTAGCAAAAATGACAACAAAATGGCATAAATTGCCATAAATAGTGCAAAAGCCTTTGTCTTGTAGCCCAAAAATAAGGCTAATCCTCCCACCAAGTTGACCAAAATAATCAACGGGGCAAAAATACTTGGCAAACCTAAACTCCCTAATTGTGCTTGGTATTGTAAGTAACCATCAGGATGGCTGGTAAACCCGATAATTAAGGCAATGACCTGTATTAGAAAGATTTGCGCCAACAAAATGCGTGCAACAGCGGGTAGATATTTTTGCATATAACACCTTTAGTATTAAATTAAATCGATTAAAAACACCCCTAATAATGCCTGTTAGTTTATTAAGGTGCAAGCATTACGAAGTAACATCATCATTTAATTGATTGGTATTTTTAGGTATTGTTAATCGAACAGAAGATAACATTTGCCCAACCTCAGCCCTAATTGTGTGACTGAGTGTTTGAGTAATATTAGGCACCTCAATTGCAAGGACGTCTTGAACTTTGCTTGCCAATTTAGCTTCAATTTCTGGTAAATCCGCATCTAAGTGACTGCTAAAATCAGTTTTAACAGTTTCAGCCAAAGCGTTTAAATCCAGTTTGAGTTGCTCTATTAAGTCATCTGAGTAACTTTGATAAAGCACAGGAAACGCGCCTAGCATTTTTTGTTCCAATTGTTGCTGCGATTGCAGTTGAAGCGCATCTAAATAAACGTTGATCTCAGTATGCGTTTGCTGTGTGAGGTCGCGATAGACCGTGATAAGTTCATCAGCAAGTGAAGTTTTATGTTCCTTTAGAATGTTGTCATGTAAGCGTTCGATTTGTAATTGCAGTTTCGCAATGGCTTCTTCAATATTCGATTTCTCTAAAATCAATAAGGTTGCTTGTATTTTTGCAATCAAATGTTCTTCTAATTGCGGTAGTGCTTGAATGAGACGTGACTCAATTT
Organism: Methylotenera sp.; assembly: GCA_013140755.1. Taxonomy (GTDB): domain Bacteria; phylum Pseudomonadota; class Gammaproteobacteria; order Burkholderiales; family Methylophilaceae; genus Methylotenera. Next base: position 23,714 of record JABFSF010000013.1, read on the forward strand.
CAGCAATGCTTTGCGATTTCACGATTTGCAAGGTGACGTCTAAATCGGCCTTCACGATGGATGCACTGGTTTGTAGCATTTGAGGCAGTGTGGTTGCTAGGTCTGCTTGCGTTTTATCAACAAATTGAGTCATTTGGTTGATAATCGCTTGTTCGGCATCAGTAATGGCGGTTTGCATAGCACGATTGATTTCGTGCTGAATCGTGGATTTAATCTCAGTGACTACAGCTTGTTGAATTGCTTCAATTTCAACGTTGATATGTTGTTTTAAAGAGTGTACTGAGGTTTGAAAAGATTCATCAAGCTTTTGTGATAGTTGTTGGTTTTGCTGTGCATAGTGTTGGCTTAATGCGCTGGATAAATAAGCTTGATTAGCCTTTTGAATGTTGGCAGATTCACCGAGCAAAAAACTCATCAGATTCTGTTGTATAGATTCACGCAAATGTTGCGTAATGGTTGCTTCAACCTCAGTTAATAAAGCGGGCTTTAAGGTTTTTGATAATTGTGCGATTAACTCTGGTGTGATAATCGCTTGAGGTGTGGTAGGGGTAGAATGTACCTCTGTCAATATGGGAATATCTTCTTCTTTCATCTTGCATACTCCAAATGGTAATAGTTCACCAGATTCTAATAAAGATTAAATCAATTTAGCCATATCTGTCATTTTGATTTCGTAACCACGTTCACGATAAAACCGATAGCGAGTTCTTGCCGCTACTTTATCGCTTTCATCTGTACCGACCAATTCAACTAAATATCTGAATCTACTAAAAAAAGCGGGCGTTTCATGATGGCAGTTAATCAGTACATCATCTTGAATATGTGTATTGGTGTGCGTTTGAAAGATGATAGGTGCAAATTTACTTGTGGTATCTTCTAAATGCGCACTGGGCAAAAAGCTTGTACTTGAATGTTGCCATAGTTGCTGCTGCAATTGTTGCGCAATGTTGTTGTTTTGAACAATAATGGTTAATTGCCGACCTTTTGCGACCGCTTTGTCGCATAGTTCGGCAATTTTTACATATTTATCTGGCACGTTAGAAAAAAATTCAATCCGTGTCATCAATCATTATCCCACATTATTTTGCTTGAATACGTGCTTGTAAAAAAGCCGTTAAAAGCGGCACAGGGCGACCTGTGCCACCTTTTTCTTTACCTGATTTCCAAGCAGTGCCTGCAATATCTAAATGCGCCCAGTCATATTTTTTCGTGAAGCGAGAAAGAAAGCAAGCCGCAGTGATGCTACCTGCTGCGCGCCCGCCAATATTCGCCATGTCAGCAAAGTTACTGTCTAATTGGGGTTGGTAATCATCCCACATTGGCATGTGCCAAGCGCGGTCTAAGGCAGTTTCCCCCGCGTTTAAGAGTTGTTTAGCTAGCGCATCATTGTTACTGAATAGTCCACTGGCATGTGCGCCTAGAGCGATCACACATGCTCCTGTTAGTGTGGCAATATCTATCACGGCACTGGGTTCAAAGCGTTCTGCATAAGTCAGCGCATCGCATAAAATTAAGCGGCCTTCAGCATCCGTGTTTAATACTTCAATGGTTAGACCAGACATACTTGTGAGTACATCACCTGGACGTGTTGCACGCCCACTAGGCATATTTTCACAAGTAGGAATAATGCCAATCACATTGAGCGGTAAATTCAATTCTGCAATGGTTTTAAATGTACCGATCACACTAGCTGCACCACACATGTCATACTTCATTTCATCCATTTCAGCACCAGGTTTGAGCGAAATGCCGCCAGTATCAAAGGTGATGCCTTTGCCGACAAGTACCACAGGTTTTTGGTCATTTTGACCTTTTAAATGCTGCATAACAATGAGCTTTGGCGGCTCATCACTGCCTTGTGTAACGCCTAAGAATGAGCCCATACCAAGCTGTGCAATCGCTTCGCGCTCTAAAACCTCCACCTTGAAACCATATTGATTTGCAAGTGCTTGCGCTTGGTTGGCTAAATAAGTGGGTGTACATACATTAGGCGGTAAATTGCCTAAATCTTTGGCTAAACTTACCCCCTTAGCCAAAGCCATTCCCTCTGCCATGGCAACTTCAGCTAGTTTGATATCACTTACTTGGCTAATGTTGATGTGTAACGCTTCAATAGATTTTTTGCAGTTTTTTTCTGCATCAGCATCTTTTTTCTTAATTGCATCAAATTTATAAGTAACATCAGCAATGGTTTCTACCAAACGTGCAATTTTCCAGTGTAATGGTTGAGACTGAACGGAAATCTCAGCCAAGCAAATCAAGGCTTGGCTAATCGCGCCCTGATTAAGTGCCTTAACAGCGGCTTTAATGGCTTTAATATAAGATTTTTCAGTAAAGTCTTCTTGTTTGCCTAACCCCACTAACAAGACGCGCTGACTAGGCAAGTTTGGAATATGATGCAACATCACAGTGGATTCTAATTTACCCGTCATATCCCCTTGCTGAATCATACGAGCAATATAACCTCCCGATAAAACATCAAGGGCTTGCGCCGCATTTGATAATTGAGAAGATGTTTCTGAAGCTGTAAATACACCTACTACCAAACAATCGTAACTGTCTTTACCCAAATCACTACTTTTTATGCTAAATTCCATCTTGTTGTACCTTAATATATTCAATCATCTTAAAAACTAACTAAATTATCGCGTGTTTTACTACTCATGCATAGTCATATCATGACGGCTACCAACCTTAATGTATTTTATTTAAAAAATAGACATGCTTTTTAAACGCTCACTTAAACAAGAACTCATCTTAGCACTTGCTGGGGCAATATTGATTTTGCTGGGCATTGTTTTAGCGCAACGAGCGGCCTCAATCGTGCGTTTGGCGGCAAAAGGCATTTTGCCCAATGATGCGATTACAACCTTGTTGGGTTTAAATCTTATGATGTATTTGCCAATGATATTATCACTCGCTTTGTTTTTGGCGGTGTTGATGACGCTATCTAGATGGTATCGCGATAGTGAAATGACGATATGGTTTAGTGCGGGAATGAGCATTACGCATTGGATTCGCCCAGTATTATCAGTAGCGATACCACTAATGGTCATTATTGCATGTTTAAGTTTGTTTCTTACCCCTTGGTCTGTGCAAAAATCAGAAAACTTTCGTACAGAACTTAAAAGTCGTGATGAGCTTTCCACTATTAGCCCAGGGGTGTTTAAAGAGACACAAAATGGAGAGCGTGTCTATTTTATTGAAAGCTTTGATGCCTTAGGTAATGTGGTGAAAAATGTATTTATTCAAACCATTCAGCACCAAAAATTAGGCATTATCGTGGCTTCTGAGGGAAGTCGTGTGACTGAAAAAAATGGCGATCATTTTTTAGTATTAGAAAACGGCAGACGTTATCAAGGAGCCCGCAATACTGCGGAGTATGCAACAACAGAGTTTGAACGCTATGCTGTGCGTGTTGAAGCCAAAGAGGTGAAACAAGAAGACCCTTCTACACAATCCGTTTCAAGTGCAACTTTATTGAAAGAAAAAACGCCCAGTAATAAAGCTGAGTTGCAATGGCGACTTGCCATGCCAATTTCTGCTCTTTTATTGGCTTTGTTAGCCATTCCACTCAGTGCCATAGACCCTCGCGCAGGGCGAACCGCCAATTTTGCTTTAGCCTTGTTAGTTTATATTGTTTATACAAACTTACTGAGCATTATGCAGGCATGGATAGTACAGGGAAAAGTAAGCCCCACTATAGGCTTGTGGCCTGTTCATGGATTATTTTTATTAATAATAATCTACATGTTTTACCGCAGAACCAAACAATTGCCTTTGTTACCGAGTTTTAATTTAGTGCGCAAAGTTTAAGCGTCATCATGAACATTATTTCAAAATACTTATTCAAACAAATTGCGGCAAACATTGCATTGATTGTATTAGCACTCATGGCCATGTTTGCTTTTTTTGATTTAATTGAAGAGTTAGAAAGCTTAGGTAAAGGTAGCTACGGTCTTGGCAAGGTGTTGATATTTGTGTTGTTGAGCGCACCAGGGCACATATACGACGTGATGCCTGTGGCGGTGTTAGTCGGGTGCATGATGTCCCTAGGGCAGTTGGCTCGACATTCTGAACTGGTTGTTTTAAGGGTGAGCGGGATTTCGTTATTTAATATAGCCATCTTACTACTCAAAATTGGTGCAATTTTTACGGTGATTACTTTTTTAATAGGTGAGTTGATTACACCGCTTAGTGAAAAATCAGCGCAACGGATGCGCATACAAGCCACAGATGCGGTAATTGCACAAGATTTTATGACGGGGCTTTGGGTAAAAGATGGACAAAGCTTTATCAATATTGAAGAGGTATTACCAGATACTACACTGCTTAATGTCCATATTTACGAATTTAACCAACAAGCTAAGTTACTTTTGACGCGCTATGCCAAAAGCGGCGAGTTTAAAGAAGACTACTGGTTACTTAAAGACAGTACCAGTACTTATTTTGAAGGTGATAAAGTGCGCACTCATACTTTATCAACAGAATCATGGCACTCACTGATTCGCCCTGAGTTACTTAATGTATTGCTGATTGCGCCAGATAAAATGTCCGCATGGAATTTATATGGATACATCAATCATTTGTTCAATAATAAACAAAAAACCACACGTTATGAAATTGCCCTTTGGGCAAAGCTGATTTACCCACTGGCTTGTTTGGTGATGGTAGTTTTAGCCTTACCATTTGGATTTATACAGCAGCGAAGTGGCGGTGCAAATGCCAAAATATTTTTTGGTATTATGTTAGGCATTGTCTATCAGCTGTTAAACCGTGTGTTTACGCACGTAGGCTTGCTCAATGATTGGCCACCGTTTCTCAGTGCTATTGTGCCGACTTTGATTTTTTTGATGGCGGGAGTTGCCATGTTGCGATATTCAGAGCAACGCTAATTTGTAGTAATTTTGACGACACGTGTTTTTAGTAAATAATCATGTAGGTACAAATGCTGTTGATTCAATACTGCCCATAAAAATCCTAACCCAAAACATACAAGACCTAAGCTAGCTAACACATAACGTATCAACGCTAATTGTAACGATAAGTCATGACCTTTGTGGTTGATAATGCGTAAACGCCAAGCTTTCATTGCAAGTGTTTGCCCACTTTTAGTCCAGCAACGTACATAGTAAATGCCTACCAAACACCATAAGAAAACTTGTAGTAATAGTCGATTAAGCCCTTGTTGCGCATTGCCAAATAGCATTAGAAAAACTAACACTAGCAATAAGCTAAGCGCAATGACAGTGAGTAGCTCATAAATAAAAGAAGCCCCAAGCGTGAATAAACTTGGGGCGATGCATGGTGTAGTTGAGGGCAGGTTCATGCACAAGCAATAGTTTAATTTAAGTCGGCATCCGTATAAGTATCAGGTGACTCTGCACGTAATCTAGCACGTTCTGATTCTGGCAGCTTTTGATATTCTTGCCATTTTTGTCGTAATTCACTTTTCTTTTCTGCTGGCAGTGCTTGAAATTGTTGATGTTTTTTTCTAGCATTCTCACGTTCATAAGGAGTCATACGACTCCAGTTTGAAAGCCTCTTTTTGACTAACGCCTGCTTATCAGCATCCATTTTTGGATAGTCACGTGCAATGTCTAACATCTTTTCTCGTTGCCAAGGTCGTAATGTATCCCACTCAGCAGCCAGCGGATTTAATACTTGACGTTGCGTATCCGTGAGTTGCGCCCAAGTCAAATTAGCTTCATCCGCGAACGCCACACTGCTTAACATTGCTATCACTAATACAATGGTTTTAAAAAACAGCTTAAAATCTATCCACATTATTTTGAATCCAACCATGTATCAAACCCTTTATCTGCATAAGCTTCAGGTGGTAAATCAGAGGCTAATAAAAAAGCATCGCTTGCCTCAAGATTAGCAGTCATTGAGAGTTGTTGTACTGAAAATAAAGAAATCACCACCAAGCCAATGACTAAAGTAGCACTCGCTAAACGGTGATGCCCAAACCATTGCAAAGCATTACCATTACGATGGATGCCAATAGTTGCAGTTTGTGTTGCGGTCATTTTGTTGATTGCTAGATTGCGAGCTGTTGATAAGCGTTGAACTTCACTGAGCGTTAAATGTTGTGCACGCTCTTCAAGTAAAGCAATCATGTTTTGCGCTAGTTGTGTTTCTGCGAGTTGCACAGAATCAACCAAATTATTTTGAGTATGGTTATTTTGATTATTCAGCATATTATTTTTTCTATATTCATGGTGTACTCCTAATTTTACGAGTCACTGTTGATGGCATTAGACAAACCAAGATTTTCCAATCCTTGCTTTTTCAGCTCAATCGCCAAAGCCCGTACCGCTCGAGAGCAGTGCGTTTTCACACTTCCATCAGAGCAGCCCATAATCTCCGCAGTTTCAGCGACATCCATCTCCTCCCAGTAACGTAATACAAAGGCTTCTCGTTGACGCGCAGGGAGCTTTTCAAGAGCGGCTTCTATTAGTTTAATGGTTTGATTGCGGGATAATTGGGTAGAGGGCTCATCGCTGTCATCTTCTACATCTATGGTGTCCAAAGGGTCGCGTTCATCGCCATCATCGCTATTGCTCCCAAAAGCTGAAAGCAAGGTTGTCCACAAGTTGCGTACTTTTTCACGTCTCCAAAAGTCTCGCATGGTATTTTGCAAAATACGTTGAAACAGCATAGGAAATTCATTGGCAGGTTGATGTGCATATTTTTCAGCCAGCTTCATCATCGCGTCTTGCACAATATCAAGCGCAGCATGGTCATCACGCACTGCGTAAGCTGTTTGCTTATAAGCGCGCCGCTCTATTGATTGCAAAAAGTCTGATAATTCTTTAGGCGTTGCCATGAAAAAGACAGCTCAACATATTGTTTAATATCTAGTGTTAAAACTAATAGTTGAAAGTATATCAGGTTTATATTTTGCACTATGCATAAGCTTAGTTACAATCACACCCATTGATGCGCTTATTAGAAAGTACGATGTTATGCGGAAACTGATGTTCATGGTGTTTGTTATTTGCTTGATGATTTATTTCTTCAAGCGTACCGTTAAGAAATCTAAACAAAAACCATCGCGTGCCCAAAAATCACAAGGTGAGCAAATGATACAGTGTGTCAGTTGTCAGGTGCATGTGCCACGTTCTGAGGCGTTTGTTGTTAATCATCAATTTTATTGCTGTGAACAGCATACCCCAAGCCCATGAGTTTTTTTAATTTACACGGTGCTCACATAAAAGCATTGCTAAGCAAGCAAGCAATGCTTGACCCTAATGGCTTGCCATTACAAGCGCGTGCTATTCGGATTATTAACGTTTTTCGTTTTGTGCTGAGTTTGGTTTTTGTCATTTTTTATCTGTTTCTAAGTCAATCTGGCGGAGCGGAGCGGGAAGGTGCGAAACTATATTTTAGCATCGCTTTAGCTTACTCGGTTTTCAGTGTGATGATGCTTATTATCAACCCTTTTAAAACTAAAGCCCTTACTTACTTTCACCCAGTACAAATTGTCATAGATATTATTTTTATTTTGCTCATGATGGCAGCGGCAGGTGGCGTTCAAAGTGGGCTGGGCCTATTGCTTATTATTACTATTGTGACGGCTAGCTTGGTGAGTGATGGCCGATTGTCGTTGTTTTATGCTGCAGTAGCGACTATCGGGTTGTTGTTGGAGCACAGCTATCAAATGACTAAATCTGACCTGTCTGCAAGTACTTATACGCAGCCAGTCATGTTGAGCTTAAGTTGTTTTGCGACTGCATGGCTTGCCTATAGTTTGGCAAAGCGTGTTTTACAAAGTGAGGCACTTGCCTCAGCGCGCGGTATAGACTTAGAAAATTTAGAGCAAATCAATGCGCTTATTACACAAGAGATGCATGATGGGGTCATTGTGGTAGATCAGTCAGCAAACATTCGTTACCATAACGCGCAAGCCGACTCTCTATTAGGAGTAACGCTCCAAAAAAGTAACTTAACGTTTCTCAATACCCATGCGCCTGAAATAGTTGATGCTTTTAATGATTGGATAAGTCATACAATACTTGTAGATTATGCAATTATTATGATTAACAACAGGGAGCTCAGGCTTAGATTTGAATCTATTTACCCATTGAATCGTCAATTAGGCACGGTGATTTTTATGCAAGACTGGAGTCAAATGCAGTCAATCGCGCAGCAAACAAAGCTTGCTGCATTAGGCAGGCTTACCGCCAATATTGCGCATGAAATACGCAACCCACTGAGCGCAATTAGTCATGCTAATCAATTATTACAAGAAGACAATACCAATAGTGCAAATACGCGCGTACTGCAGATTGTGGCAGACAATGTGGTGCGCATTGAGGGCATTATTACCGATGTGTTAGAGCTTAATAGGCGCGATCGTATTCAGCAAGAAACAATACTATTAAGCCAGATGCTGACTGATTTTTATCATCAATTTTGTACGGTTGAAAGAATACCTACATTGCATTTTGAATATACGCTTTTGCCTAATGAAGAAAGCATTCTATTTGACCATCGTCATCTGACGCAGATTTTATGGAATCTGTGTAAAAATGGTTGGGAACATAGCCATAAAAAGGCGGGTTCATTAAACCTTACCTGTAGAACAATTGGCGATTCCACACTGATGATTGAAGTTAGGGATGATGGTTACGGCGTAGCAGAAAAAGACCGCAATAAACTGTTTGAACCATTCTATACTACCAAAACAACAGGAAACGGCTTGGGGCTTTACATTTCGCGTGAACTAGCAGAAGCTAATGGAGCAACGTTAGGGTATCAGGCTTTAGATGTAGGCAGTGCATTTATTCTGCAATTTAAAAAACAATTGACTTAAGGTAGCGTCTTTTTATGAATCAATCCAACCATCAGAAACTCACCTGCTTAATTGTGGATGATGAAACGGATATTCGTGAACTTCTCGTGATGACGTTGGATAGGATGAATATAGCAACACAGGGGGCAAGCTGTGTGACAGAAGCAAAAGCCTTGCTTAAACAATACCCGTTTGCGCTATGTTTAACTGACATGCAAATGCCAGATGGATCAGGGCTAGAGCTCGTTAATTATATTACTGAGCATCATGCAGGATTGCCCGTGGCGGTGATTACTGCACATGCAAGTGCTGACAATGCTGTGTCTGCACTTAAAGCAGGGGCTTTTGATTACTTAAGTAAGCCAATTTCACTTAAACAACTACGTACGGTTGTTGAGTTTGCACTGAAACTTTCTACACAAACCACACCACAAGTGCATAGTACGCTTGAAATGATAGGTGAATCAGAACAAATACAGACGGTGCGTAGCATGATTGCCAAGTTGGCGCGCAGTCAAGCACCTGTTTATATCAGTGGTGAATCTGGTAGTGGTAAAGAGTTAGCTGCAAAACTGATTCACCAAAATAGTGCGCGTGCAGATGGTGCATTTATTGCGGTTAATTGTGGGGCGATTCCTGAAAACCTTATGGAGAGCGAATTTTTTGGGTATAAAAAAGGTGCTTTTACAGGGGCTAATCAAGATAAAGAGGGTTTATTTCAAGCAGCTAATGGAGGCACATTGTTTTTAGATGAAGTGGCTGATTTGCCATTAGCCATGCAAGTAAAGCTCTTACGTGCTATTCAAGAGAAAAAGGTACGTATGGTTGGGGGGAATACAGAGGAAACGGTGGATGTCCGTATTATTAGTGCAACGCACAAAAATCTTACGCAGATGATGGATGCAGGACAATTTAGACAAGATTTATACTATAGACTCAATGTAATTCAGTTAAAAATGCCTGCTTTGCGTGATCGTCCAGCCGATATTCCCCTACTAGCGCAGATGTTGTTGTCAAAGCTATGTCGCCATCAAAATATTGTGCGCCCAGAAATTGATGCACAAGCGCAAGCGTATTTATCTTCATTATCATTTCCAGGTAATGTGCGAGAGCTCGAGAATATGCTTGAACGCGCACTTGCTTTGAGTGATGGCACCACCATTACACAGGAAGATTTGTATTCCCACGACCAGCCAGCCCATGAACAATTAATTGAGCTCCCTAATAAACCTTCTTTTGACCCAGATCAGACACTGGAACTTTGCCTAACCGACTACCTTGAAGATATTGAAAAGCGCGCGATTATTAAAGCACTCAATAAAACAAATCAAAATAAAACAGCGGCGGCTAAATTATTGGGTGTGACTTTTAGAACATTACGTTATCGGCTGACTAAGTTAGGGCTCGCAAAAGAAGAGGACGCTGAGCTAGAAGGGGAAGATGGCAACACCAACACCTAATGAGGCGATAGATTTCTATGCTAAAGGGATGCGCTTTTTATGCGGTGCGTTTTTCGCTAAAAAATCCCACAACACAGGTGGAATAAAGCGCATTAACTTGGCTACCCAGCCCATTTGCCATGGAATCACCACAAAGCGGCGTTTACATTCAATCGCATCCACAAATTTGTGTGCTGCAATATCGACATCCATCAAAAATGGCATTGTGTAGGTGTTAATGTCAGTCATTGGGGTGCGGATATAACCAGGTGCGATGGTGGTGACGGCAATATTGTGGTGTTGCATTTCAACGCGTAGGCTTTCTAAGTAAGCAATGGCCGCAGCTTTAGAGGCACTATAAGCCCCAGCACCAGGTAAGCCACGTACCCCTGCCACGCTAGCAATACCCACTAATTGACCTTGTCCTGCTTGGCGCATTGCGTTAATAAATGGTTGAAATGTATTCACTAAGCCAATGACGTTAATATCCATGATCGCTTGAAAGGCGACAGTATCTTCAGCATGTTCTGTCAGTGTACCACTGCTCACGCCTGCGCAAGCAATGACCACGTCAGGTGCGCCAAATTGCGCAATAAACTGATTAGCTGCATTGGTAAGTGCTGTGTGGTCACGTACATCTAGCGGATAAGTGATGCATTGGACTTGGTCGTTTGACGCGAGTTTTTGCTTAATTTTTTGTAAGTACTCACTACGCCTAGCAGATAGACCAATAAATGTTTTCCCACTGCCATGTCGTTTTACATACTCAAAAGCAAGAGCCTCGCCTATGCCACTTGATGCGCCTGTGATAAATATTTTCATAAAACCTCTTGCACTTGATTTTTGAGTGCGCCCTGCATAAAAAACCCGTTTTACCATCAGGTAGAAACGGGTTTTTAAGTTTAGTGCTACTTTAGCAAACTACCAATTAAAAATCTTTTGATATAAAGAGTTAAACCAGCTTCGTTCGCTTACTTTTTTACGGGTGTTGCCTTTGCTTTGTCTGCACGTACATTGTTAATGATGTAGTCAGCAGTTTTTAATGTATTTTCGTTGCCACCTGATGTGCTCTTAGTAGCATATTGCCCATCAATAATTAAAGTGGGTACGCCAGTTGCCCCAGATGCGCGAAAAATATTAGCGGCACGATTTAAGCTGGTGTTGATAGAAAATGAACCAAAGGCCTCTTCAACTTTCTTTTTATCCAAACCGCTTTGTTTAGTGATCCAGTCTATGGCGGCTTTTTCATCGGTTGGGTTTAATGTTTTTTTGGTATGAATAGCCTCAAACAATGGCGTGTGAAGCTTTTCTAGTACGCTTAAGGTTTCCATTGCATAATAAGCTTTTGCCATGGGAGCCCAGGCTGGCTGAGGCAAGCCTGGTACACGTTTAAAGACCACATCACTAGGGAGCTTTTTAAGCCATGCGTTGAGGGGTTGCTCCATGTGGTGGCAATGGCTACAGCCATACCAAAATAGCTCAATGACTTCAATTTTATTGGCGGCTACTTCAGGGGTTATTTTTTGTACTGTGGCATCAAAGTCAACGCCCATTTGAGGTTCAGCCATGGCATTAAATGAAGTGAGTAGCATTAAAGCGGCAAAAAGTTTTTTCATGCATTTTTCCTTAGAGTGAATGAGAGTCAGTAACAGCCACACAACGAATCAAGGCGATATTTGGCTGACAAACTTGTTTTTAAATTAAACTTTGTTTAGACCATCAGTTTGCTGATTGGTTTTCATTTTTTATTTTGATTAAATCCGCTTTGAAACCATTGCTGGCTAAGTCAGCCTTAGATTTGTTGATTTGATCTAAGTTTTTTAATGGTCCAACGCGTACTCGGTGCCAAACACCTTTGTCTGGAATAGTGGCAGTTTGCACAACAGCCTCAAATCCTTGTAAAGCAAGCTTGGCTTTTAGATTGTCAGCCTCTTCAGTTGATGGAAATGCACCCACTTGTAAAAAGTAAGTGGCTTGTGGTGCGGTTTGTGGTTCTTCTTCTTTGATTTTAACTTCTTCTGTATTCACCTTGCTTTCGATATTTGGCAGTATGGTGTAAAAGTCAAACTGTCTTTCTTCATCTTTGTTAGGTGTGGTCTGATTGGGGCTAGCGTTATTCGTTTGCTCAGTCGTTTGACTTTGGGTTGTTAATGCGTCTTCTGCACTTTGCACCTCTTGGTTTTTTGCATCATCTTTTATTTTTTCAGAGAGGGGTTTGCTCGGTGTTGCCAAGTTAGCAAATGGGCTGTTCCCGCCTTTAATAAACACAATCACAGCTAATGATGCAGCAATGCCCAGTAAAAAGCCGATTAACATCCCAGTAAAAAGCGGGCTACCTTTACTGCTACTTTTAGGGCGTTCTGGCGTGGGTTTGTAATCTTTACTCATATTTTGATTCCTTACATTTTTGTGGGGGCACTTACCCCTAATAAATCTAACCCATTTTTAAGCACTTGTTGCGTGGCGCAAATTAAGCTCAAGCGTGCTAATTTAACGGTTTCATCCTCAATTAAAAATTTATATTCGTTGTAATAGCTATGTAAATCGCTGGCCAAGTCTTTTAAATAGTTAGCAACGGTATGCGGTGCAAGCTCAGTGGCGGCACTGGTAACCACATCAGGGTATGCGCTTAGGCGTTGTAATAAGGCGGTTTCATGTGGGTTATTCAACGGGCTTAAATCAGCGTGTTGTAAGCTGGAATGGTCACCAGCCCACTGGCTTAGCACACTGCAAATACGGGCATGGGCATATTGGATATAATACACGGGGTTGTCGTTGGTTTGTGCGCGGGCTAAATCAATATCAAAAATTAATTGCGAATCTGAACGGCGTGCAGCCAAGAAATAGCGCGTGGCATCGCAACCCACTTCTTCAATCAAATCGCGCAAGGTCACGTAACTACCCGCACGTTTACTGAGTTTGACTTCTTCTCCACCACGCATTACTGTAACCATTTGGTGTAACACATAATCAGGCCAACCTTGTGGAATGCCCACATTTAAAGCCTGCAGACCCGCACGAACGCGTGTAATGGTGCTGTGGTGGTCGGCACCTTGCTCGTTAATCACACGTGTAAAACCGCGCTGCCATTTTTCATGGTGGTAAGCCACATCTGGCACAAAATAAGTATAACCACCCTCAGACTTGCGCATCACACGGTCTTTATCATCACCAAAGTCGGTGGTTTTGAGCCAAAGCGCGTCATCTTGTTCATAAGTTTTGCCACTTTTAATCAGTGTTTGCACCGTTTGTTCAACTTTGCCTTGTGAATAAAGTGCGCTTTCTAATGAGAACACATCAAATTTTATTTGAAAGGCTTTTAAATCTAAATCTTGCTCATGGCGCAAATATGCCACTGCAAAAGTACGCACCGCATTAGCGTCGTTCACATCGCCACTGGCGGTGACTTGCATGTCATCTGCGGTCACGGTTTCTTTGTTTAAAAATGCCTGAGCAATTTCTACAATATAATCGCCACGGTAGCCATTTTCAGGAAAATCAGGTGAATCTGTACTAATGCCATTGGCGCGTGCTTGTACAGAAATGGTCAAATTATCAATCTGCGCACCCGCATCGTTATAATAAAACTCACGGGTGACATCCCAGCCATTGGCATTTAGCAAGCGGCATAAACAATCACCCACCGCTGCACCGCGCCCATGCCCTACATGTAGCGGACCAGTCGGGTTAGCAGAAACAAATTCCACCTGTACTTTTTGTTGGTTGCCTGAGTTGTTACGCCCAAATTGCGCCCCTGCCTTTAGAATGTCACGCACCACATTTTGTTGCGATTGTGCATTTAAAAAGAAGTTAATAAAACCTGCCCCTGCGATTTCAGTTTTAGCAATAAACTCACTCGCAGGCAATACCGCGATAATCTGTGTAGCAATCGCACGCGGGTTCTGCTTCAGCGGTTTGGCTAAAACCAAAGCTAAATTGGTGGCAAAATCTCCATGCTCAGCAGATTTAGGGCGCTCTAAAACGATGCTGATATTCTCAAGGTCAGGCGCAATTGTTTTTGCAGCAGTGCTCAGTAATTCGGTAAGATGTGTTTTCACAATAATTGCGTAAAATGCTAAAGCGCGTATTTTAACTCACTTTGCCATTTTTACTTAAGTTACGACTCTTTTGCCCAAATCTATCCTAAAAATTGCCTTAGATGTGCCGCTTGACCGCTTATTTGATTATTTGCGCGGTGATGCCTCCGTGCAGGTTGGGCAGCGGGTGCTGGTGCCGTTTGGGCGACGTAGTCAAATCGGTATTGTCATGGGCTTTGCGGATACGAGTGAGTTTGCCATTGAAAAACTGAAGCCTATCGCGCAAGCGTTTGTGGATGAGTTGCCGATTGATGCTGAAGCACTCAACTTAATTAAATTTAGTGCAGATTATTATCAATATCCCTTTGGGCAAGCATTGTTATCTGCCCTGCCTGCGCGGTTGCGGCAAGTGGCACCTGCGGTTTCGCGCAAGCAGTATGCGTATCAACTCACTGTACTTGGTCGGCAAGGAGATATTGCGCAATTACCTAAAAATCAATCGGTGCGCCGTCGCGTATTTGCCGCCTTGCAAAGCGCGGATTTGATGACTGAGACGCAGTTAGATGAAATTTCAAGTAGTGCGCGTAAAGCCGCCAAACAATTGGTGGCGGATGGCTGGGCAGTGGCGCAACAAGTGCAAGCGGTGGGGCGTGTGGCTGAAATTGCGCCAGCGATTGTGCCTACACTCAATGATGAGCAACAGTTGGTGGTGAACTGCATTATTCAAGCGTCACATCAGTTTAAGGCGTGGCTTTTACACGGCATTACGGGTAGTGGCAAAACTGAAGTCTATATGCGCTTAATGCAGCATATTTTGCAAAGTAAAGAAGCGCAAGTGCTGGTGCTGGTGCCTGAAATTAACCTTACACCACAGCTTGAAGCACGCTTTAGAAGCCGCTTTGCTCACTTGCTATTGGTGAGCTTACACAGTAATTTGAGCGAGAGTGAACGCTTACATCATTGGCAATTAGCGCAATCTGGTGCGGCGCAAATCATTATTGGTACGCGGCTTTCTATTTTTACGCCCTTACCACATTTAAAGCTCATTATTATTGATGAAGAACACGATAGCTCCTACAAGCAGCAAGACAGTATGCGTTACCATGCGCGGGATGTGGCATTGGTGCGGGCGCAACGGTTGAAGATTCCTGTGGTATTGGGTTCCGCTACGCCTGCGCTAGAAAGTTGGCACAATGCGGCGAGCCAGAAGTATGGCTTGCTTCATCTCAAACAACGCGCCGTAACTGCGGCACAGTTGCCGCAAATTGATTGCATTGATACCACCAAAGTGAATCTGCAAAATGGGCTCACACCACAACTCATTGGGGCTTTAAAACAAAGGTTGGCACGCAAAGAGCAATCGCTTTTGTTTATCAATCGGCGTGGGTATTCGCCTGTATTGCTATGCGCTGCTTGCCATTGGATTGCGCCTTGCTCACGTTGCTCGGCAAGGCTGGTGGTGCATTTAGGACAGCGCAAATTACGCTGCCACCATTGTGGGCATGAGCAGCGTATTCCGCAGCAATGTCCAAGTTGCGGCGATGCAGATTTGCACCCCACGGGGCATGGCACGCAACGCTTGGAGCAAACGCTGGCGCAGTTGCTACCCAATGCCCGCATTGCACGCGTTGACCGAGATAGCATTAGCCGCAAAAATGCTTTGGTAGAGATTTTAGACCGTGTACACAATCAAGAAATTGATATTTTAATTGGTACACAAATGTTGGCAAAAGGGCATGACTTTCCTAACTTAACCTTGGTGGGCGTGATTGATACGGATAGTGCATTGCATAGCCCTGATTTTCGTGCGGGGGAGCGTTTGTTTGCGCAGCTCATGCAAGTTGCTGGCCGTGCTGGTCGTGCCGATAAGGCCGGGCAAGTGTTGATTCAAACGGCATTTCCAGATAACCCATTGTTTAACGCGCTACGCATTCAAGATTACGAAAGTTACGCCAACACCTTGTTGCAAGAGCGTGAACAAGTGCAATTCCCTCCCTTTGTATTTACCGCCTTAGTGCGCGCAGAAGCCAATGAATACGCGCTTGTGCAGCAGTTTTTGCAGTTTGCCTTTGCTCGTGCGCGTAGTTTGAGCGATGTGGTGATGGTGTATGAGCCTGTGCGTCCGCAAATGGAACGTTTAAAAGGTATGGAGCGCGGCTATATTTTGCTACATGCGCCGCAAAGATTGATGCTACAAAAACTACTCAACCCGTTGGTGCAAACATTAAGAGTGCATAAGCTCGCTAGCAAAGTAAGGTGGGCGGTGGATGTGGATCCGTTAGAATTTTAGCCCTATTTTATGTGTGATAAAGTGCGGCAAAATGATGGGCTTGTAATTTTATATCTGACACATTAAATAAAGCGTTGATCACAGCGATTGCACTCGCCCCCGCTTGTATGGCGAGTGGTGCATTGGTAAGCGTAATGCCCCCAATAGCCACAGCGGGAATTTGAAGTTTCTCATGTGTGCGCTTAAATAAATCAAGGTTTGCAACAGGTGCATTGGGCTTGGTGCTAGACGCAAAACATGCCCCAAATGCGACATAATCTACCCCCACTTGTTGAGCACTTAAGGCTAAATCAAAGCGGTTGTAACAGGAGGCTCCCAGTATTTTATCTTTGCCTATTCTTGAGCGTATTTCAGCTAAATTGCCATCATCTGCGCCAATATGCACACCATCTGCATCTAAAGTTAAGCAAAGCTTAACGGAATCATTGATGATAAGTGGCACATTATATTGCTTACACAAGGGTAATAAAGCACGTGCTTGTTGTGTGAGGAGTTTATGGTTGGCTTGCTTATTGCGATACTGCAATAGGTTGGTTCCGCCTTGCAAAGCTGCTTCTACTTTGGCAACTAACACGCTGGTGTTGGGTTCGTCAGGGGTGATGGCGTATAAGCCGCGAATCTTCAACATGGTGAACGATGCGTCTTAATGTGCTTTAACGCTACCATCACCCGCGTTAATTACGGGGTCTTCTTCATCTCTCGCCCAAAACATGCGGTCTGGAATATATTGCCCCATGCCTGGTCTGAAGCCGTTTTTAAGCGTTTGCCATGTATATTCTTGGGCTTCTAACACGGCATCTTCTACACTTAAGCCATGTGCCATGCACGCGGCAATTGCACTGGTAAGCGTGCAACCAGAGCCGTGATAGCTACCAGATAGTCGCTCCCACTTGTAGGCTTTAATCAGTTTATCGTCGCCATACAAAGTGTTGGTGACTTCCGCTGTGCGTTCGTGGGTGCCTGTAATAAGTACGTACTCACTCCCCATAGCAAGCAGCCGAGCAGCACTTTCATCTAATGAAGTTAATGCAATTTCCTCTGACTCATCGGCAAACGCAAAGCGTCTAGCTTCTAAGCTATTGGGGGTAATGAGTGTGGCTTGAGGAAACAATAACTCTACCATCGCCTCCATCATTTCATCATTGCTCAAATCATCACCACGACCAGAAGTTAAAATCGGGTCTATCAATAGTGGAATATCAGGATAATCGGCCATGATTTCAGCAATTACGGCAATATTTTCTACTGAGCCAAGTAACCCAAGTTTAAAAGCAGAAACTTGCACGTCTTCTAAAATGGCCCGCGCCTGATCGTTCACCCATTCTGCATCCATTGCCAACACACCATCCACGCCTACGGTATCTTGTGCAGTAATGGCAGTAACCACAGAAAGCGGGTGGCAACCAATGCTGGCAAAAGTGAGAATATCTGCCTGCAAACCCGCACCACTGCTAGGGTCTGTGCCTGCAAAGGTTAAAACTGAAGGAGGAGCAAGGTTAGCCATGATTATGTATCACAAAAGATTTAAATGGAGCGGGTGACGGGAATCGAACCCGCGTATCGAGCTTGGGAAGCTAGCGTTCTGCCATTGAACTACACCCGCATTAGCTTACATTTTAGTGTCAGTCAGTGATTCTAGGGCACTAAAGCTTGAATTATACCTGATAAGCATTTTTATCTGTGTTGGTTTATCCGCCATTTAGCCAAGTCAATGCGTGCAAATTACGAGGCACTTAACATACGTTCTAAGGTGAGTTTTGCGAGTTTAGCCTCATGCGCTGGCACTTTAATTTGGTTGACTACATTACCTTCTGCTAAGTTTTCTAGTACCCAAGCTAAGTGTTGAGGGTCAATACGTGCCATAGTGGAGCATTCGCATACTACGTGACTCATAAATTGCACTAGCTTACCTTGAGGCTTCATGTGTTCAGCCACACGGTTTACCAAGTTTAGCTCAGTACCAACCAGCCATTTGCTATTGGCTGGTGCATCTGTAATGGTTTTTAGAATGTACTCGGTTGAGCCCACGTAATCGGAGTGTTGGCACACTTCAAACGGACATTCAGGATGCGAAATCACAAAACCATCAGGATGGGCTTCGCGGAATTGGGTGATATTTTGCAGGCGGAACATTTGGTGTACTGCGCAGTGACCTTTCCACAACAGGATTTTAGCGTTTTTAATCTGTTCAACGCTTAAGCCGCCCTGTGGTTGATCAGGATTCCACACGGGCATTTGCTCAAGTGGGATGCCCATTTTATAGCCACTCCAGCGTCCTAAGTTTTGATCGGGGAAGAACAAGACTTTTTCGCGCTGCTTAAAGCTCCATTCTAGTATTTTTGGCGCGTTGGTGCTGGTGCAGACAATGCCGCCATGCTCACCGCAAAAGGCTTTTAAATCGGCGGCAGAGTTGATGTAGGTGACAGGTGTAATGGTTTCATCAAAATTGAGTACTTTATTAAGCTCGCGGTAGCTACGCTCAACCTTGGCAAGGTTCGCCATGTCGGCCATTGAGCAGCCTGCGGCTAAATCTGGCAAAATCGCTATTTGCTCAGGGCGGCTTAAAATATCTGCTACTTCAGCCATAAAATGCACGCCTAAGAATACGATATATTCCGCTTCTAGGTCTTCACAATAACGAGATAACTTGAGCGAATCACCAGTGTAATCGGCATGACGATAAACACTTTCATGCTGATAGTGGTGACCTAAAATTACGAGGCGTTTGCCTAACTTTTCTTTCGCGGCAATGATGCGGCGTTGGCAGTCTTCATCCTCAGCGGCTTGAAATTTCTCAAATTTAATGGGCGATATTTGCATAGTGCTTACTCAATTTTAAAAACAAATTTTATCCACAAAAATCACTAAAAAATCACAAACCAAATTTAAGGTGTTGTTCATGTTTTTAGTGTGTGTCGTGGACAAGTATTTTATAACGTTAATTGATGTCGTTCACCTAATCTTTTTAGGGCATCTACATTTGTCCAGCTAAAGACGCGTTGAGCGGCTGTACGCCAATCAACCCATTCATAACGTACATGCTCAGCAGGTGCTAATTTGATGGGGTGTATTGCGGGTAGTTGCAAGCCAAATAAATGCTCACGATTTTGTGTGACGTTTGGCGCATAGCGATGCCGCCAGTGTGGATAAATTTCATATACGTTTGATGCCTGCCAATCTTGTAAGTCAAATTGCAAAGCATCTAACCCTGTTTCTTCATGCACTTCGCGGATGGCAGCTTGCAGAGGTGTTTCATTACCCTCCACGCTACCCGTTACCGATTGCCAAAACCCTACTTTATCTGCACGCTCCATCATCAGCACTTGCAAATCTGGTGTATAAATCAGCACAAGAGCTGAAATAGGGATTTTGTAATGACTCAACTTTTTTTAGACGCTTGCATTAGATTTTTAGGTAATTGAAACACCACGTTTTCTACTACGCCTTGTAGCTCTTCTACTTGATTTGCACCTAAAGTTTGCAACTTAGCAATCACCTCTTGCACTAAAATCTCAGGCGCAGATGCGCCAGCGGACACCCCAATTTTTTGCTTGCCAAGCAGCCATTCAGGCTTAAGAAAGCTAGCGTTATCCACCATATAAGCTTCAACCCCCTGATTTTGTGCCACTTCGCGTAAGCGGTTAGAGTTTGAGCTATTGGGCGAACCTACAATAATCACTAAATCACAATCTTTTGCCATGATTTTAATCGCATCTTGGCGGTTTTGCGTGGCGTAGCAAATATCATCGCTTTTGGGGGCACGTATGGTTGGAAAGCGCGTTTGTAATGCCTCAATGACACGCGCTGCATCATCCATTGAAAGCGTAGTTTGTGTGACATAAGCTAGTTGCTCAGGGTTGCGCACTTGTAAATGAGTGACGTCTTCAGGCGTTTCAACTAAATACATCGCCAAGTCATTGACCTCAGCTTCATCGGCTTGCCCCATTGTCCCCTCTACCTCGGGGTGACCTTTATGGCCTATCATAATAATTTCTAAGCCCGTTTTGCGCATTTTTTCCACTTCAATATGTACTTTGGTCACCAGTGGGCAAGTGGCATCATAAGCCGTTAAGCCGCGCACTTCGGCTTCAGCGCGTACGGCTTTTGATACGCCATGCGCACTAAAAATTACCGTGCTACCTGTAGGAATTTCGTCTAACTCTTCAACAAATATTGCGCCTTTTGCGCGGAGCTCATCCACTACAAACTTGTTATGGACTACTTCATGGCGCACATAAATAGGTGCGCCAAATTTTTCTAAGGCTTGCTCTACAATAATAATGGCGCGATCAACGCCAGCGCAAAATCCGCGTGGGTTAGCGAGTACGATGTGAGTTTGTGGTTTGGTCATTTTTAATCAAAGTTTCAATTTGCATCAGTGCGTGTGCGCATCAGGTATAATTGCACAAATTTTTTAATCTATATGTTTATGAAAAACACCGCAACCTTATTGATTACCTGCCCCGATACACGCGGTATTGTGGCAGCCATTGCTGATTTTTTACACCAGCATCATGCCAACATTTTACACGCAGACCAACACCAAGACGCAGAAAATAATCTTTTTTTGATGCGTGTTGAGTGGGATTTAAACGGCTTTAGTTTAGATGAAGCCAGCTTCAATCAAGCATTTGCAGGCATTGCGGGTAAATTTAACATGCAATGGCAGCTAAAATTGTCACAACACAAAACACGCATGGCGATTATGGTTTCACAATATGACCATTGCTTGGCAGATTTGTTGCACCGCCATAAAAGCGGCGAGTTAGCGTGTGAAATCCCTTTAGTCATCAGTAACCATCGCGATACTGAAGCACTGGTAAAATTTTATGGGATTGATTTTCACTATTTGCCCGTGACTAAAGAAACCAAGGCGGATGTTGAAGCGGCACAATTTAAACTGTTTGCTGATTACCAAATTGATTTAATCGTGCTTGCGCGTTATATGCAAATTTTATCGCCCGATTTTGTAGCACGTTACCCGCAACGCATTATTAACATCCACCACTCATTCCTACCAGCCTTTATTGGCGCAAGACCCTACCATAGAGCATTTGAACGAGGCGTAAAACTCATTGGTGCAACGGGGCATTATGTCACTGAAGTGTTGGATGAAGGCCCAATTATTGAGCAAGATATTGAGCGCATTTCGCACCGTGACCAAGTAGAAGATCTTATTCAAAAAGGGCGTGATTTAGAGCGCATTGTGCTTTCAAAAGCGGTGCGCTGGCATATTGAAAACCGTATTTTGTTGTATGCAAACAAAACGGTGATTTTTGATTAATGGCTTACAAAAAGTAAAAAAGCGAAGAAAAATCTTCGCTTTTTTATTCAATTACACGGCTATTCAGCCGCCACAAAGTCAGGTAAAGGCTCGAAAGGTTCATCATCATAAGCTGCAATTTCTGGTAATCCGCCACCACCATCATCATTTTGGGCACTTGGCATTGCCCCATTTGATGCGCAACCTAAGATAAATAAAGTGCAAACAGCCAATAATGCAAGTAATAAACTTCTCATTTCTTCCCCTCATCCAAAGTGTTTGAAAAAATTAAATGTAAGTATTAACTCTTACTTAGGTTCTAATGTACTCCTTGTTGTTAAAGACTGCAATTATTTAAAGCCACTTTAAGCCAAGTGCCTAATACCTTTGCATTAGCGGTCTTATGCTAAAATCATGCACATGAATACGCTACCCAAAAAACTTGTAATCGCCTCGCGTGAAAGTGCACTTGCTATGTGGCAAGCCCGTCATATTCAAAGCCGCTTGCAGGCACTTTATCCGCAAACTGAAGTCACCATTTTAGGTATGACCACCACTGGTGACCAAATTTTAGATACACCGCTTGCCAAAGTGGGTGGTAAAGGTTTGTTTGTGAAAGAGCTAGAAACAGCACTTGCCGACGGCCGAGCCGACCTTGCCGTGCATAGCATGAAAGACGTGCCGATGAATTTGCCAGATGGGTTTATGCTCACGGCAACTGGCGAGCGTGAAGACCCGCGTGATGCGTTTGTTTCAAACCAGTATGCGTGTTTGGAAGATTTGCCAGAAGGTAGCATTGTGGGTACATCAAGTTTGCGCCGTCAAAGCCAATTGCAGGCACGCTTTGCGCATTTAAAAATTGAATCGTTACGCGGTAACTTGCAAACGCGCTTACGTAAATTAGATGAAGGACAATATGCGGCGATTATTTTAGCCGCAGCAGGCTTAATTCGGCTTGAATTGGGCGATAGAATTCGCCAATTCATTGCGCCTGAGCAGAGTATTCCTGCGGTTGGTCAAGGTGCGCTTGGCATTGAAATTAGCGCAAACCGCCCAAATTTAATCGCAATTTTAGCACCGCTTAATCATGCTGATACGCAAGTGTGTGTAGAAGCTGAGCGTGGCATGAGCCGTGCTTTAGCGGGTAGTTGCACCGTGCCACTGGGTGCATACGCCGTTTGTGAGGGTGAAAATATTCGCATCACAGGGTTTGTGGCAAGCGTAGATGGCAAGCAAATGTTGGTAGAAACTGCTGTTGGTCATAGAAATCATGCTCAAACTTTAGGTCAAGCATTGGCAAGCCAACTTGTTGCCAAAGGTGCAGATAAAATACTCGCGGCGTTATAACTCTCCATACACAATGACAATTGCTCGCCACTTGTTGCAAGATTTACATATCGCTGTAACGCGCCCCGTGGAGCAAGGCAATGGTTTGTGCCAGTTGATTCAACATCATGGTGGCGTGGCCATTTTATTTCCTTTAATTGCGGTGTCGCCTTTGCAGGATTATCATGCATTTGAGGAACAAATCAGCCAGCTTGAAACGACTGATTGGGCAATTTTCATCAGTTCTAATGCGGTTGATTTTGCCCTGCCGCATGTGCTAAAAAAATATGGTCATGTGCCAGAAAACTTGAGGTTTGCGGCAATTGGTCATCAAACTGCTCAAGCACTTGCGCGGTTTGGGGTGCGTGAAGTGCTTACTCCGCATACTCGGTTTGATAGTGAAACATTACTTGCATTGCCTGAAATGCAAGCGGTTGTGGATAAGAAAATTGCAATCTTTCGTGGCGTTGGTGGGCGCGAGCTGATGGCGGAAACCTTAAAAGCCCGTGGGGCAAATGTGTATTTTGCCGAAAGCTATCAACGCATTAACCCGCAAGCCAATACACAATTGCTACATGACGCTTGGCAACGTGGTGAATTAAATGCGGTAGTGGTAACCAGTAGCGAAGCCATGCGCAATTTACTCCAAATGGCAGAACATTCACTTTGGATTCGTCATGTTACTTTATGTGTGAATCACGCACGGATTGCTGATTTACCTAGGCAGCAAGGTTTAAAGGTATTGCTCGCACAAGCACCAGGTGATGATGCCATGCTAGAATGCTTATCTACACTGACACAACATCATGACTGAGCCTACTACCTCGCTTCCTCCTTTTGCAGAAAGACGCAAACCCGCTACTATCATGGTAGCAACCTTGTTATTGGTGGTCATTGCATTGCTGATATTGGCTTGGCAATGGCTCAATACAAGGCATAAGTTTAACGAAGTAGAAAAAACGCTTAGCCAAAAACTAGAAACCTACCAAGGGCTTAATCAACAAAGCTTAGCCTTGGCAACCCAAGCAGAAGAACGTAGCACCCAAGCCAATGCACGCACGGTGATTTTGGAGCAAAAGCTTGCTGAATCACGCGATCAGCAAGAAGCCTTGCAAACACTCTACATACAATTGGCAGAAAACCGTGAGTCAACCGCTGTGGCAGAGGTTGAACAACTCCTGAATATTGCCAGCCAGCAATTACAGCTTGCAGGCAATGTGAAATCTGCCCTGCTTGCGTTAGAAGCAGCGCAAAAGCGCATACAAGCCCTTGAGTTACCGCGCGCGGTACAATTGCGTGAAACACTCGCCTTAGACATTGCAACTTTGCGTGATTTACCGCAAGTAGATGTGATTAACATGAGTACGCAACTTATTCATTTATCAGAGCTTTGCAACACATTGCCACTTATTAGCGAACGCCAACCTACGCTTAATGCTAACGCTGCCATGCAAGAAAATGCACCACTTAAGCCGCGCAATCGCCTGCAAAAATATGGCGATACGCTTTGGCAAGACATTAAAAATTTAGTGACGGTTGAGCGAATAGATCATCCAGAACCTCCGTTACTTGCCGCAGACCACGCATTTTACTTGCGTGAAAATTTAAAACTTAGGCTGCTCACTGCGCGTATTGCTTTGCTACAGCACGATCAAGCCACATTTAAAGCAGATTTAGAAACCATTAAGATTTGGCTTAATGTCTATTTTGACACCAAGCACCCCAATACCATCAAAGCACTGAATACGGTTAAAAAACTTTCAAGCAACAACATCAGCATAGAGTTGCCGCAATTAACAGATAGTTTTGCTGCGGTTAATCGCTATAAACTGAGCCTTGAAAAAAATAACTAAATCACCATGATTAAGCGCAAAATACTTTGGTGGTTACTGATGTTACTAGGGTTAGTGCTAGCCGTTTGGCTGATGAGCAATAACGAAGGTTATGTATTGATTGTGCGCTCGCCTTACCGCATACAATTTTCTTTTAACTTCTTTTTGATGATATTTGTAGTGAGTTTTTTTGCGCTACATTACTGTTTACGATTACTGCATTTTTTACGACGCATTCCCACTAATCGCCGTGCAAAAAAAGAAGCACTACGTTTAAAAGCCAGTAACGCGGCTTTAATTGAGGGAATGCAAGCCCTTGCAGCAGGCAATATTGAAAAAGCAAAAACCTCAGCAATGCTTTCTCAACAGTTAATTCCAAGCCCAGCGGTTGAAAAAGTGATTGAATTACTCACAGCGGCACAAGCCAAGCAGGGTGAATTATTTAAGTAGCATTAGGGATTGGGTTTTGCATAGTTAAAGGCATCTGAATAAAAAGCCTCATCAGGTAAGCCAGCCGCTGTAAAACTGGCATGAGCCACCTCAACCATTGCAGGTGCGCCGCAACAATACACTTCATACGCACTTAGGTTTTTAATATCCTCTAATACTGCTTGGTGTACCAAGCCAGTGCGACCTTGCCAGTTATCTTGAGCCAATGCATCTGAAAGCACTGGAATAAACGTAATGTTTGAGTGCGCTTCTGCCCAAGCTTGTGGCAATGCTGGCATATATAAATCTTCACGCGCTCTTGCACCCCAATACAGCAAAACATTGCGCTGAATATTATGGTGTAAGAGATGCTCAATAATCCCCTTAATTGGCGCAAAGCCAGTGCCACCTGCCACCATGATCATGGGTTTTTCTGACTCACTACGGTAATAAAAGCCACCAAATGGTGCCTCAATACGCAAAATGGCTTTATCTGGCATCTCGTTAAATACATATTCGGTAAACTGCCCACCAGGAATTAAACGTAAATGCAACTCAAGCACATCATCAATATGGGGCGCATTGGCGAGAGAAAAAGCACGGCGTTTGCCATCTTTTAAAATAAACTCAATATATTGCCCCGCCAAAAATTGTAGCCGTTCACTGCTTGGTAGCTTTAAAAATAAGGCCATCACATCATGAGAAAGCTGCACTTTACGCTCTACTCTTGTGGGTAAAATACGTGGTGGAATCATGCCAGCGTTAATTTCACGGCACTCAATGGTTAAATCAGAGAGTGGTTTTGCACAGCAAAAAAGTGCTTTACCTGCGGCGATTTCTGCCTGTGTAAGCGCACTGGCAACATAATCACCATAATCTACTTCACCACTGATAATAGTGCCCTTACAGCTACCACAAGCCCCATTTTTACATCCGTAAGGAATATTGAACCCCGCTTCTATGGCTGATTCCAGCACGGTTTCATAAGCTTTGGTAACAAAACTATTGCCACTGGGTTGTATGGTAATTTGGTGTGTCATCGTGCGTTTTCTTTATACTGAGATAGTTTGTGCGCTATAGCTAGTACACATGAACATTGTTATTAAGCACTGTATTTTAACATGCATATCCATGAGGATTTAATTGCCAAACATGCTCAGTTGCGGGGCATTTGCCTTTTAAGCCGCCTGCAACTTCAACGCTGGCGAGCAGATTAAGCTGATAGTGGGCTTGGTAATGCTGCTTTACTTCTTTATCGCAGATTGAAAAAGGCGGACCCGCGTGTAAATCTTGCTCATATTCAAAGCAAATTAACAACTGCGGCGCGAGTTGTGAAAGTGCCACCACTTGAGCGGTGTAAGCTGGGCGCATCTCCTCTGGCAACGCCACCAGTGCAGCTCTGTCATACACCGCATCCACCCTGCCCAGCATGGCAGGTGATACCTGAAAAATATCCCCTACAAATATATCAATATTAGTCGCGCTGAAATGTGTGATTTCACCCAGTGTTTGAATGCGAGGCGTGAGATTCAAGGTGCGGAATAAATCCTCAATCGCAACGCGGCTCAACTCTACGCCGACCACACGAAAGCCACTAGCAAGCAACCAAGCAATATCCAGCGTTTTACCGCACAAAGGCAAAAATACCCGCGCCCCTTGATTTAATTGCAATGCAGAAAAATGCGCAACCAGCAACGGATTAGTTTCAGGCAAGTGAAAACCAATCTCGTTTTTCTCCCACTTTTGATGCCAGAAATCGTGTTTCATGTTGTGTTTTTCGTAGGAATAACTCGCGGAGCAGTCCGCCGAATGATGTGCTTAAATACGGCGCACCGCAAGCGGGTGCGCCCTACGGGTTCTGTGTTGAGGTCTCAAACGCCGTTTAATCCTGAATTACATTCGAATTAAAACGGTTTTTTTACAAAATATTGTTGACAGGGCTAACGGTATCTACTCAGCTACTTGGATGAGTTTGCTATATCTGACCAGTGAAATATATGACATGTGGCTCTACTTATATAATCAATAGAACGCAAGTTTTCCTTCTGCACTCCATCTGCAATTGAAACTTCATTATAACAAAGGATATCAAGTGCTCTGTAGACGGCGGGTTCATCCAGCTCAATTGTAAGTCGCTTAAGTTGATGCTCGTCCCATTCAGCCTGTGTACTACCTCCAGCGACTATTGCCATTTCTAGGTTGCCAAAACGGACTTTAAGCGAGCGATGTAAGTCAGCCTGACTTGCATACCCAACCACCATATCAAAAGTCGCAAGTACTGCGGCAAACACACTTAACCCTACTAGCCATGGAGCTGTTGCACCAGTTTTGCCAATATCAAAGAGAATAGAGCCAGCCATAAGAATAGTAAGTGCTGCGGTGATACGATGCATAAGCTCAAAAAATGAGCGTCTTCTGTCGTGATAGCGAATTGAACGCCTTACATCAAAAAAAAGACCATACTGTTCATTAGTCATTTGGCTTTTATTCATCACTAATCATCCTTATTTTTTACCGCCGTTTTTAGAGGGGTTATCTGGCGCTTTTAAGGTGCTTGAAACATTCGAACTTTTGTTCGATTCTCTAATAGCATTGTCATAAGTTAAGCGAGCCTTTTCCACTACACTTTCTTTAATAGGTTGAGGAGCTTGTTTATTTTTTTCTTCTGCCATATTTAAGCCTTAATGTTATGTTGGTTAAAATTACTGGTATAGGTCTAAATTTTAGTTTAATCAATCAAAAATCACCCCGCCATCCCATTGTGTCTGAGAAGCGCATCAATGCTAGGTTCACGGCCTCTAAATGCGGTAAAGGATTCCAGCGCGGGGCGGCTTCCGCCTTGTGCCAAAATCTCGCGCCAGTAGCGTTTGCCTGTCTCAAAGCATAGCACGTCGTTTTCTTCAAACATGCTGTAGGCATCAGCACTGAGCACCTCTGCCCATTTGTAGCTGTAGTAGCCTGCTGCGTAGCCACCTGAGAATATATGCGTAAAGTTATTGGGGAAGCGGTTCCACTTGGGTGGGCGCACCACGGCGACTTCATCACGCACGCTTTCAATGAGGTCAATCACACTGGCGGTGCTCGTAGGGTCAAATTCGCTGTGTAGGCGAATATCAAATAATGAAAATTCTAGCTGACGCATGGTTTGCATCCCTGCTTGAAAGTTTTTTGCGGCCACCATTTTGTCGAACAAATCGCGCGGTAATTGCTCGCCCGTTTCTACGTGTTCTGTCATGTTGCGCAGCACGTCCCATTCCCAACAGAAGTTTTCCATGAGTTGGCTGGGCAATTCCACCGCGTCCCATTCCACGCCTTTGATGCCAGATACGCTGTAGTCTTCTACCTTGGTGAGTACGTGGTGCAGGCCGTGACCAAATTCGTGGAACATGGTCAGCACTTCGTCATGCGTAAATAATGCGGGCTTATCACCGACTGGGGCTGAGAAATTACACACCAAAAATGCCACGGGCGTGGTAAGCTCATCCGCCACCTTGCGGCGGGTGATGGCTTCATCCATCCAAGCGCCGCCGCGCTTATCGTTGCGGGCGTAGAGGTCTAAATAAAATTGCCCGATAAGATGTCCGTTTTCGTCTTTGATGTCATAAAAACTCGCAGTGTCGTGCCAAACGGAAGCCTGCGCTTTGCTCACTTGAATGCCGAAAATACTTTCAACCACTTTGAATAAACCCGCCAGCACTTTGTGTTCGGGGAAATATTGTTTTACTTCAAGGTCTGAAAACGCATATTTTTCTTCACGCAGTTTTTCAGAGGCGTAAGCCACATCCCACGCCTGCATGTCGGCAATGCCTAATTTGGCGGCGTATTCGTCCAGCTCAGCTTTGTCTTTGAGTGCATAAGGCTTAGCTTTGCGCGCTAAATCATGTAAAAATTCTTTCACATGCTGAGCTGATTCTGCCATTTTTGTGGCAATAGAAAGCTCGGCATAATTGGCAAAGCCCAATAACTGCGAGGCTTCCGCACGTAGTTTAAGAATTTGCGTGATGATGGGTGTGTTGTCCCACTCTGGCTTACTAGAACCTTCTGGCGTGACAAATTCTGAAGAGCGCGTAGCATAAGCGCGATACAGCGTTTCGCGCAGTTCACGGTTATCTGCATATTGCAGCACGGGCAGGTAAGATGGCGCGTGTAGGGTGAATTTCCAGCCAATTTTGCCTTCTGCCTTGGCGGCTTCACTCGCCGCCTGTAACACATCATCTGGAATGCCCGCCAAGGCACTTGCATCCTCAATGGTCAAGGCATAGTCATTGGTGTTATCCAGCACGTTTTCTTCAAATTTAGAAGATAACTTGGATAGCTCCTCCTGAATCGCCTTAAAGCGCGCTTTTTCTGCTGGCGGCAATTCTGCGCCGCCCAGACGAAAATCACGCAGTTCATTTTCTACAATTTTCTTTTGCGCGGGCGAGAGGCTTGCAAATTCATCACTTGCGCGTAAGGCGCGAAACTTGGCATAAAGCCGTTCATCCTGACCTAAATCTGCATAAAAATCAGTGAGTTTGGATAGATTTTCGTTATAAGCCTCGCGCAATTCTGGGCTATTCACAACCGCATTCATGTGACCCACTTGCGACCACGCGCGGGAGATTTTTTCTTCCATGTTCTCAAGTTGTAATGCAAAGTTTTGCCAGGTGGGTGTATCGATACTGTTGGCTAAGGCTTCTATGGTGCTACGCGATTGGCCTAGCAAGGTATTAACAGCGGGGGTAACGTGTTCGGCTTTGACTTCTTCAAACTTAGGTAAACCTGAAAAATGTAATAGTGGGTTTGACACAAAAAATCCTTAATGCTTGGTTAAAAACGGGAGCTCACTCAAGATACAAAAACCACGAAAAAAATCTTTGCTTTTTGTATCTTGAGTGGATGAGACTTTGCGGTTTAATTGATTAAACGTAGCGCAAATGGGTAGCGGTAAGTTTCGCCCTTACTTGTAGCAATGGCGGCAATAATGCAAAAAATGACATTGACCACCCAAATGATGGGGTAGAGTAAAAATCCAATCAGCACCCAAGCAAGCACGCTGGCAATGAGATAGCCCAGTAACACGGTGATTTGAAAGTTCAATGCCTCTTTCGCTTGGTCTGCAATATAAGCACTGTCGTCCTTTTTTAAAATCCACACAATTAGTGCGGGGATGAACGAAAACACCGTGCCGCCCAAATGCGTAACAGTGGCAATGTTTTTATCGTCATTGTTTGGAACCATTATTTCGGTACTCATGGGGTATCCTTTAAGTTTTGGTTAGAAAATACATATTAAGTTTGATAAAACTTAGCGACTAAGGGTTCAATTTTTTCAATGTCAGTGAGTGCTAACACTTTACGCACGTCTTTATTGAGCTCAGATAATTGGCTATGTAGTACTTGCTGCTTCACGCTCAAAATGTGTGAGGGATGCATAGAAAGTTGACGCAAACCCATGCCAATGAGTAGTTTAGTGAGCTTGGTTTCCCCCGCCATTTCACCACACACCGACACCGATTTACCTAATTTTTCACCCGCTTTAATGGTCATGGCGATGAGCTTTAAAACCGATGGATGCAGTGGGTTGTAAAGGTGCGCTACAGCATCATCGGTGCGGTCAATTGCCAGCGTGTATTGAATTAAGTCATTGGTACCAATGGATAAAAAGTCTAATTCTTTAGCAAAGGCTTCTGCGTTAATGGCGGCGGCTGGTATTTCTATCATGCCACCGAGTGCAATATGTTCATTAAACGGAATATTTTCTTTACGCAAACTGGCTTTAGCACGCTCTAGCAACAGCTTAGTTTGCCGTAACTCTGCAAGGGTAGAAAGCATGGGGATTAAAATTTTGATGTTACCAAAATGAGAGGCGCGTAACAAAGCCCGTAATTGCGTGTGAAAAATCTGCGGCTCGGCCAAGCAATAGCGGATGGCACGTAAGCCCAGTGCGGGGTTGGCGCATTCCACCACGGTATCAGGGTTCATTTGTTTATCTGCGCCTAAATCGAGCGTGCGTATCACGACAGGTGCGCCGTTCATAGCCTCAGCGACGGTTTTATAGGCGACATATTGTTCGCTTTCATCAGGCATTTCACGCCGATTCATAAATAAGAATTCGGTGCGATACAGCCCAATGCCTGTGGCACCGCTCGCTTTAACTGCTGCAACGTCTTCAGGCACTTCAATATTTGCTAATAATTCAATGGCAATGCCATCTAAGCTAACGGCTTTGGTCGTTTTAATCCGTTGTAATTTTTGCTGTTCTAATTCCCACTGTTCTTGGCGTAATTTGTATTCCGTTAAAATGCTTTTGTCAGGATTAACAATCACCATCCCTTGCAAGCCATCTACAATAATCAACTCGCCATCGTTGATTAAATCGCGCGCCTTTTGCAGGGCAACAATTGAGGGAATATTGAGGCTACGCGCCAAAATAGCTGTGTGCGAGGTCACGCCGCCTACATCGGTAATAAAAGCGGCAAATTCATGTTGCTTAAATTGAATCGCATCAGCGGGTGAAATATCATGCGCGACTAAAATTTGCTTGCGCTCTTGGTGTATCGCGCTTGCGAGCTGCTCGGTGCTTAGCTGTTGCGAATGACCTAGCAACACTTTAATCACACGTTCTACCACTTGAATTACATCTTGCTTGCGCTCGCGTAGGTAGTCGTCTTCAATCTGCTCAAATTGTTCGACAATCTCGTCCATTTGCAACTTAATGGCCCATTCAGCATTGCACTGCTCTTTGCGAATAATGGCTTTGGGTGTTTCAGATAACGATTTATCTGCCAACATCATCAAATGCGTGCCAATAAACGCACTGAGCTCAGCAGGGGCGTTTTTGCGTAAATCTTGGTTGATTTGTTCTAAGTCATGCTTAACGGTTGCGATGGCATCGCTAAAACGCTGAATTTCATCTTCAACTAAGTGCTTGGGGAGTTGGTAATGCACGACCTCTAACAGTGCGTTAGAAACAAGGTGCGCATGACCAATGGCAATGCCGCTTGAAACCCCTACGCCATGAATGCTAAAACTGGTCACGATTGTTTGCGCCTTTGATGCATTATTCACCCTCGCCAAAATAATCTGCAATCAATGCAGTGAGCGCATCAATTGCAGCTTGTTCATCTGCCCCATTGGCCTCTAAAGTGATAAAGCTTCCTTTCGCTGCCGCAAGCATCATCACGCCCATAATACTTTTGGCGTTCACGCGGCGACCATTGCGTGTAATCCAAACGTCACTTGCAAATTTGCTTGCAGTTTGGGTGAGCTTGGTAGAAGCGCGTGCATGTAGCCCTAATTTATTGATAATTTCTACTTCAATGCTAATCATGTTGAATCTAACCTAATTTTTAAATGTATTACTGTGCGCTGTGATAACGATCACAGCCGTGGTTATTAAAATGTACGACACCTTCCCGTCCACCGCTCACCGCTTTTTCAACCAACGCCATCAATGATTCGTGACGATAGGTCATGGTGCGCACAATCATGGGCATATTCACACCTGCAACGCCTTCAACCACGTTAGGCTCTAAAAGCTGAGTGACAATGTTGCAAGGGGTAGCCCCATACATGTCTGATAATACTAACACCCCTTCCCCCGTGTTTAACGAGGCGACTAAAGCTTGCGCGTGGGGGAGTAACTCACTTGGGTTGTCGTGAGAGTTCACCACAAGATAAGCAAGCTGTTTGGGCGCATTGCCAATCACATGTTGCGCACACTCCATTAAACTTTTGCCTAACTCGCCGTGCGCGATAATTAAAATACCAATCATGACTGTTTTAACCTCATTTATTGCAACTCCCTATGCCGCGTGAGTACTTTTTGTGATGCTTTAAAGTGCTGACTTAATTGTTCAACAAAATACACCGAGCGATGCTGCCCACCCGTGCAACCAATAGCGATGGTCAGGTAGCTACGGTTATCGGTAATAAAACTTGGCAACCACTTCTCAACAAAGATTTTAATGTCGTTAAGCATTTCATGTACGGTTGCATGATCTTGCAAAAAAGCCTGCACTGGCGCATCGCGCCCAGTCAGCTCGCGTAGTGTAGGGTCGTAATGCGGATTAGGCAGGCAACGCACATCAAACACAAAATCTGCATCTAGTGGAATACCATGTTTAAAACCAAACGAGGTAAATAATAAAGTTAAACCAGCATGCTCGCTAGAAACCACCTCTTTTATCCAGCCACGCAAGGTGTTAGCACTTAAATGACTGGTATCTATCACATGACCTAAGTCACCTAAGCTCCCAAGCAAATCGCGCTCTGAGGCAATGCTTTCCGCAAGCGTGGTTGATTCTTTACTCAGGGGATGTTTTCGCCGAGTTTCGCTGAACCTTTTGACTAAGGTTTCAACATTAGACTCTAAAAACAAGACTTGAATTGCCACACCTTGCGCTTTAAGTAGTGCAATATGTGTAGGTAATGCTTCAATGGCAACGCTACGGCTATCAATACTAATGGCGACACGCTCATGATTACTCGTGCCTAAAGATAAATCAGTGTTGTGAGATTGCAAATGTTCCGCAATTTGCGGCAACATGGTAGCGGGTAAATTATCAATACAGTAATAACCGCTGTCTTCAAGTGCGCGTAAGGCAATGCTCTTACCAGAGCCTGAAAGACCTGTGACGATAATCAATTGCTTCATGGTAATTTTGCTAGAAAACTTAATGCCTAAGCCACTTATTGATAAGTATCATAGCAGTACTTCGCTTGAAATGTAACAGCAAAAGCGTCAAGCATATTAGAAAATGCACCCCAAAGTAAAAAAGCACCTTTAAAGGTGCTTTTTTACTTTGGGGT
The DNA here is from genome assembly GCA_013140755.1 of Methylotenera sp. GTDB lineage: Bacteria > Pseudomonadota > Gammaproteobacteria > Burkholderiales > Methylophilaceae > Methylotenera. The sequence continues at coordinate 57,922 of JABFSF010000013.1, forward strand.
AACACAGATTAAACATGCAAATTAAATGAGAGACCTACCCAGTGCTTAAGTACACACAACCCTTATAATTATGTTGGCTTAAGTAAAGTCCTAGTGGCAGTGTCTCCGTAATTATCTATTAGCCAAAAGCGTGCCAGATGATGTAAATTTTTCCATAAAAATCATAACACATTGATTTTTATCATTTATAAATTTGCGCATGGAGATTTTATGTAAAAATAAATCAGCACCTCAACCAAAAGTGGTGGTTCATATCAACCAACATGGTTGATATGAACCACCACTTTTTATATTGACATCTGAGTTTGCATTTATGCCGTCAGTAGTTTTTTGAGCGTTTGGTTGAGTGCGGCTTTCAATTTTATCAGCCCTGCAACAATCTCTTGCTCATTTAAGTTGGCAAATCCAATGCGCAGTCCATCGCCATAAGTATTTGCAGTAGACATTTCAGTTGTGTATGGAAGGCTCAATTTTAGCGCATCTAAATGTTTGGTGATGAGGTTAAAGTGATAATGCGTAGGAATATTTAACCATACGGCCAAGCCATTTTGCGGTAATTCAAATGTAATGTCGTTTTCAAAAACTTGAGTGAGTTGTGTGCCTAACCAAGCTCTACGTGTGCCGTAAAAATTCTTGGTGCGGAGAAGGTGTTTTTTGATTTCCCCCTTTTGCAGTAATTCGGCCACACATAATTCGTTAATGGCATTGCTTTGCTGATCAATTAACGCAAGGTGTTCAGCACATGCTTGAATGAATTTATCGTTGTTAGCAACGATGTAGCTTACGTTTAGCCCAGCAGGTAGCACTTTTGATAAGTTGCCAATATAAATGACATTTTTTGGTTTTTTTGCACTCGCAATCGGCAAGTTAGGCGTGTTCAAAAAATTTAGTTCATGTGCATCATCGTTTTCAATGATTTTAAATTGATAGCGTTCTGTTAGCATGAGTAATTGTTGCTTTTGTTTTTCCGACATCACGGTTGTGGTGGGGATATGGTGTTGTGGGGTCACATAAATTGCTGCAATTTTATGCGTCATGCACAGTTGCTCAAGGTCTGTCAGGTCAATGCCATGCTGATGGTGTTGAATGGAGATGATGTTAGCACCGCAATGCACAAAAGCATCGCGTACTTTTGGGCAACAAGGGGCTTCAATGACCACATTGTCACCCGCTTTTAATAAGCTTTTAGCAACAGTGAAAATGCTCATTTGCAGGCTTCGTGTGGTGCAAATGTAATCGGGTTTGGTATGCAAACCACGCTCCATATTGAGCATGAGTGTGATAGCCTCACGCAAAGCCAGCGTGCCTTGAGTGTTTTGTGTAGGTAAGTGTGTTGGTTTTGTGGCACTAATCAGCGCATGGCGCATGGCGCGTGAAAGCGTTTCAATGGGTACTAATTTTGATTCTGGCAAAGCTTCATCTAAACGAATTTCATCTAGTGTTAAGCTTGGTAAATATAAAGCGTTGGCTTCTTTAACGGTTGCTTGCTTTTTATTGCGATTAAGTGCGTGAATTGATAGTATTTTATCCGAAACAAACGTGCCGCGTTTACTCTCGCACCTTAGCCAGCCTTGCGCAACGAGTTCATCG
>JABFSF010000108.1 GCA_013140755.1 Methylotenera sp.
CTTTTAAACTATCGCGCTCAAAGCTCAAGGTTTGCGGTAAATCGCCAAAATCCCATTGTTTCAAACCAGTTTTTTCAATATCGGGCGAGGTGTTTCTAAAAGTGAGCTGTGCCGCTGAACCAAGTTGTTTTTTGAGCAAATTCCAATCACGCCCCATCGCCAGCTCGCGCCCTGCATCATCTACCACACTGAAATTCATTAAATGGTGAGCCGGTATCTCGCTTAGATTCCAGTCTTCTTTACTGATTTTTAACGTGGTTTTGTGCTGAATATAAGCGGCCAGCGTTTCGAGTAACGATGTAGAAAACTGATTGCCAACATGCTCTAAAAACCCAGTCACAAATTCCGGCACAGGCACACAAACACGGCGGAATGCCTTAGGTAGCGCTTTGATGAGGTAAGTCAACTTTTCACGCAACATGCCTGGCACTAACCATTCTGTTTGCACTAAGTTAAGTTGGTTTAATAAAGCTAGCGGAATCGTTGCCGTCACGCCATCTAAAATATGGCCAGGTTCAAAACGATACTTGAGAACAACTTCAACACCGTCCAACATAATTTTTTCAGGAAACTGCACCGCAGTAATCGCATCCGCACCATGGCGCATCAAATCGTCGCGCGTTAAAAATAGCAACTTAGGATTGGTTTTTTCAGCCTCTGTACGCCAGTGTTCAAAACTTGCCGCATTAAAAATATCAGCAGGAACTTTCGCGTCATAAAACGCGAACAATTGGTGCTCGTCTATCAAAACATCCTGGCGACGTGCTTTATGCTCCAATTCCTCAACTTCGGCGATTAAGTGTTCGTTTGCGGTAAAAAATGCTGCTTTAGTATCGAACTCACCGTTTGCGAGTGCTTCACGGATAAAAATCTCACGCGATTCGGTTGGGTTAATTGGCCCATAATGCACGCGGCGTTTAGGGATAATGGTGAGTCCATACAAACTCACGCGCTCCCACGCGTTGACCATGCCCATTTTCCTATCCCAGCGTGGGTCGGTATAATGACTTTCGGTGAGTCCTCTTGCCAGCGGCTCAATCCAATCTGGCTCAATTTTTGCCACACAACGTGCGTATAACTTTGTGGTATCCATCAACTCAGCCGCCATCACCCATTTTGGTCTGGATTTTTTTAACGTAGAGCCAGGTGCCACATGAAAACGAATGCCGCGCGCGCCTGCATAAGACTCGCTCTCACCATCTTTAAAACCAATATTGCCAAGCAACCCAGCCAATAAAGCCTTATGAATCTGCTCAAAATTCGCTTCTTTTTCGTTAAGCTTAAATTCCATGTCCGAGACAATTTCCAACAATTGTCCATGTAATTCGCGCCACTCTTTTAAGCGTAAAAATGACAAGAAATTCGTGTGGCATTGGTTGAGTAAGTCTTTGTTCGACTTTTTGGTTTTTAAGGCGTTGTCAAAAAAGTCCCACAATTTGAGGTAGCTCATAAAGTCCGAGCCTAGACTTTCTGATGTATTCGATTGGGCAAACTTAGCGTGCGCATTATCAGCCGCTTCACGCTTATCCATCGGTCGCTCGCGTGGGTCTTGCATGCTCAACACACTGGTAATAATGAGCACTTCTTTTAAGCAATGCTCACGTCTTGCCGCCAAAATCATGCGCCCTACGCGCGGGTCTAATGGTAACTTAGCTAGTTGCAAACCTGTATCGGTAATCTGGCGGCGCGCATCCACCGCACCCAGCTCTTGCAGTTGCTGATACCCATCAGCAATTAAACGCGACGACGGCGCTTCAATAAACGGGAATTCAGTTACATCACCTAAACGCAAGGCTGTCATGCGCAAAATCACGCTCGCCAGTGAGCTGCGTAAAATTTCCGGCTCGGTAAATTCCGGCCTGCCGTTAAAGTCTTGTTCTGAGTACAATCGCACGCAAGTGCCGTTAGAAACCCGACCGCAACGCCCTGCGCGCTGCTTTGCCGCCGCCTGGCTGATTTTTTCTATCTGTAACTGCTCAACCTTGGCGCGCGGGCTATAACGATTCATACGCGCCAAACCAGCATCAATCACGTATTTAATGCCAGGTACAGTGAGTGAAGTTTCAGCAACGTTAGTCGCCAACACAATGCGCCTGGTACTGTGGCTTTTAAAAATCTTCTGCTGATCTTCAATACTCAAACGCGCAAACAAAGGTAGCACTTCAATATGCTTCAACTTGGTGGAGCGCCCTTGGTATTTGCGTAAATGGTCTGCCACATCACGAATTTCACGCTCACCGGGCAGGAAAACTAAAATATCGCCATCGCCTAATCTGAGTAAATCATCTGCCGCATCTAGAATAGCTTCTTCTATCGCTTCTTCTTCGTCATCTTCTTCCAGCCAGCGTGCTTCAGTTTTGGCTTTACGCGCAATACCAAAGATAGTGTCATCATCAGCATCAAACTGTGCGTTCTCAGCTTCAGCAATCTCCCTCGCCCGAAAACCCGCTGCGCCCAGTGGACGGTATCGAATTTCAACTGGGTAAGTACGGCCGGAAACCTCAATCACGGGTGCGCCATTAAAATGCTGCGAAAACCGACTAGCATCAATCGTAGCAGAGGTAACTATGACTTTTAAATCCGGGCGCTTAGGTAGCAACTGCTTTAAATAACCTAAAAGGAAATCAATATTCAGGCTACGCTCATGTGCTTCATCGATAATAATCGTATCGTAAGCATTAAGAAATTTGTCGCCTTGCGTTTCGGCCAGCAAAATGCCGTCCGTCATCAGCTTGATATAACTAGATTCTGATAATTTATCGTTAAACCGTACTTTGTAGCCCACCACCTCGCCCAATGGTGAATTCAACTCTTGCGCAATACGGGAAGCTACAGAACGGGCCGCGATACGACGCGGTTGTGTATGCCCGATTAATCCAGAAACACCACGGCCGAGTTCCAGGCAAATTTTTGGTAACTGCGTCGTTTTGCCCGAACCAGTTTCACCACACACAATCACCACCTGATTTTTGCTAATAGCGGCAGAAATTTCATCTTTTTTGCTACTGACCGGCAGCTCTAACGGGTATTCCGGTTTGGGTAAGTTTGTCAGGCGCGATTGATATTTAGCTTGTGACTTGCTTATTTTTTGTGCAATTTCACCCAGCAAACGTTGCGTTTTTTGTGCTGACTTGTCATCTGTCGTTAGTTGCGAGTCTTTGGCGTCTCGCGACTTTATCAAATCCGCGACATCACGCCATTTTCGCCGCAATACGTGGCGATCTGCCTGCATACAACTTTTTAACGCAATTTCTAATTGGGAATGATTCAAAAGATTTGATGTAAATTTTAAAGGCAATAACTGCAGGCCATTGATATTGAATAGGTATTTGGTAGGAGATGGGGGGTTCGAACCCCCGACAAATGGATTAAGAGTCCACTGCTCTACCAACTGAGCTAATCTCCCGCAAGGGCTTGGATTATCAAGATAAAGTAGCCCAATGTCAAACAGAAAACCAAATAAATAGTACTGATGAATTCAGCTCACCGACGCTGTCAACACACTATTCATGACGTACACGCAAAAAACTTGCGAACCTTGGTTTTCCACTAGCCGTTTTGTCGCGGTAAGTATAGGTAACGACGCTGCCAATTTTTGGCGGATTTTCTCGTTGCGCGTCACTCAAACCCGTACCAAGTTTAAAGCGTATGCCTTCGGGGGTTTCTACAACCAGCGCACCAAGCTTGCCTGTATATTTTCCACGCCCTGGCGTATGCGCTACCACGGTGGCCTCAGCATCATTTTGCAACTTTAATTTAAGTAGCGCATCGCTTCGCCCTGTAACATATTGTGCATCGGCGCGATGTAACATGAGGCCTTCTCCACCAAGGGCTACAACTTGTTTAAGCCGTGCCTTAAGCGCGGCTTCATCTTTAACGCGAAATTGCGTCACGGCTTTCAGGTGTGGAATATTCGCCTGTTTAACAATTTCAACAATACGTTGTGCGCGTACTTGAAATATACCTGACGCGTTTGGTAACTCAAAAACAAGGTACGAAATGCCGCGCCACTCTTCATCGATGGGCACGTTTTTACGCACAGCGCCTGAAAGCGCCTCAAA
>JABFSF010000083.1 GCA_013140755.1 Methylotenera sp.
GCCAGACCCAAGTTATCATGGGGTGAATTATGTAGAGGCTTTAGGCGCGGCGGCTTACATTGCACGTGCACGCGTGGTGCCATTACGCAATACAGGTGCGGCACTTAGCCCGTTTAATACATTTTTTATTTTACAAGGTTTAGAAACGCTCGCCTTACGTATTGAACGCCACAGCGACAACGCGTTACGCGTAGCGCAATACTTAAAACAACATGCCAAAGTCAAATGGGTGAAATATGCAGGTTTGAGCGATCATCCAGAACACGCGCGAGTACACCAATATCTAAGTGGCAAGGCTTCAGGTATTTTAACGTTTGGCGTAGATCATGGTTTGCAAGGCGGCACACGCTTTATTGACGCGTTAAAACTCATTACACGCTTGGTCAATATTGGCGATGCAAAAAGCTTAGCTTGCCATCCAGCCACCACAACACACCGTCAACTCAATGCACAAGAACTTAAAAAAGCAGGTGTGAGTGAAGATATGGTGCGCTTATCTGTGGGTATTGAAAATGTGGATGATATTATTGCTGATTTAGAACAGGCCTTAGCGCAGGTTTAATCGCTTATAAAAGGATAAAGGATGGCAAATTGGTTTGAAGATAACGCGCAATCTATTGGCAACACGCCTCTGGTTAAATTAAATCGTATTACTGACGGTGCAGGTGCAACTGTGCTCGCCAAAATTGAAGGGCGTAATCCTGCATACTCCGTTAAATGTCGCATCGGTGCGGCGATGATTTGGGATGCTGAACAACGTGGATTGCTAAGTGTAGGCAAAGAAATTGTTGAACCCACCAGTGGTAATACAGGCATTGCTTTAGCATTTGTGGCAGCAGCGCGAGGCATTCCGCTGACGCTCACTATGCCTGAAACGATGAGTATAGAACGCCGCAAATTACTAGTAGCTTACGGTGCAAAGTTGGTGCTGACTGAGGGTGCAAAAGGCATGAGTGGCGCAATTGCTAAGGCAGAAGAAATTGCTGCATCTGACCCCAATAAATATGTACTCTTGCAACAATTTAAAAACCCCGCCAATCCAGCGATTCATGAAAAAACCACGGGACCAGAAATTTGGAGTGCAACTGATGGCAGTATAGATATTTTTGTGGCTGGCGTAGGCACAGGGGGCACCATCACAGGAGTCACACGCTACATCAAAAACACGCAAGGTAAAAGCATTATCACGGTTGCTGTTGAGCCATCAGCAAGCCCAGTGTTAAGCCAAAGTCGTGCGGGGGAAGCATTAAAACCAGCTCCACACAAAATTCAGGGCATAGGGGCAGGCTTTGTGCCAGATACTTTAGACTTATCAGTCGTGGATGATATTGCGCAGGTGAGTAATGAAGAGGCGGTGCTTTATGCACAACGTTTAGCCAAAGAAGAAGGCATTTTATCAGGCATCTCATGTGGCGCGGCAGTCGCGGTAGCGGTGCGCTACGCCAAACGTCCTGAAAATGCAGGTAAAACGATTGTGGTGATATTGCCCGATTCAGGTGAGCGTTATTTAAGCTCAATTTTGTTTGAAGGTCAGTTTGATGCGCAAGGTTTGGCAGTTTGATTTTTTTGCAAAAAGTGTTTTGACCGCTAACACTTAAAACTAAGCGGTTGTTTAACGTAACCCTCTCCTTGTCAATCTGGCTAACCCACACGGGTCGCCAGATTTTTTTATTACTTTATTTCTGTGTTAAAGCCAGTCGGTGCTTTGTGTGAAGCTAATCGCAATAACACATTCACCATTACATCTACCTCAGCACGTGTGTTGTAAAACGCAAGCGAGGGGCGCACGGTGGTTTCTAAACCAAAGCGACGCAAAATGGGTTGAGCACAATGATGCCCTGAGCGCACCGCGATGCCCTCTTGGTTAAGTGCTGCACCTACTTCTTCGCTCTTGTAACCTTCAAGCGTGAAAGATAAAACGCTTGCTTTTTCTTTGGCGGTACCCACTAAGCATAGACCTGGCACCTTGCACATCGCAAGCGTGGCATACTCTAAAAGTTCGTGTTCATAACGCGCAATGTGATCAATGCCTATGCGCTCTACATACTCTAAAGCAGCACTCAGACCTGCTGCATCAGCAATGTTACCTGTGCCAGCCTCAAATTTGGAAGGTGCTTGGTGGTAAACAGTTTTATCAAATGTCACGTCTTGAATCATGTTACCACCACCTTGCCAAGCAGGCATGTCTGCTAACAACTCAGGCTTGCCATACAGTGCGCCAATGCCAGTAGGGCCAAACACTTTATGGCCAGAAAATACAAAAAAGTCAGGGTTAAGTGCTTGCACATCGGTGCGCATGTGAGACACAGATTGCGCGCCATCTAGCAGCACTTTAGCTCCTGCGCGGTGTGCCATTTGTATCATTTGTGCGGCTGGTGTAACTGTACCTAATGCGTTAGATACTTGGGTAAATGACACTAATTTTACGCGTGAGGTCAGTAATTTTTGGTATTCATCCAGCAATATTTGACCACTATTATCTACAGGTGTAACCAATAATTTCGCGCCTGTTTCTTGGCAAAGTTGTTGCCACGGCACAATGTTGGCATGATGTTCTAGGTGCGAAATCAGAATTTCATCGCCCGCACCGATATGCTTTTTACCCCACGTTTTGGCCACTAAGTTAATGGCTTCGGTTGTGCCACGTACAAACACAATATTATCTACTGATGGCGCATTGATAAAGCGACGCACCGATTCACGCGCCTCTTCATACGCATCGGTGGCGCGTGCAGCTAGCGCGTGTGCGGCGCGGTGGATGTTTGAATTTTCATGTTCGTAAAAATAGGCGATGCGATCAATCACCGCTTGTGGTTTTTGTGTGGTGGCCGCGTTATCAAACCAAATTAGCGGACGACCATTGACTAACTCGCGCAAAATAGGAAAGTCTTTGCGGACCAAATTAGCATCAAACGCTGGATGTGCGCTGGCAATATTGTTGGTTTGTGTGGCATCTAATTGATGAGGAGAGTCTTGTAGAAAATAATAGGACGCTGTGTCATTTGCTCTGTTTGTTTGGCCTGAATCTGCACTGCTAATGTCTGTATAGCTATCTAAGTCGCCTAATATTTGCTTGAGTTCCGTTTGATGCGAGTCATCTGCACCGTTAATTAAGTGAGCAAGATTCAAGTAACTGTCATTAGGCAATGCGCTGGCATAACCAGTATTGAGTATGTCACTAGGCACTAAGTTAGGTAAGCTAGAAGCAACACTGGGTATTGTCGTGACTATAGATGGCGTAGGCGTTTGCACAGGGTCAGAAATTAAATTGGGGCTAGGTAACACACCTCGGCTAGGCACAGGTGATAGTGACGCATTTGAAGGAAACCTCTCCTCCTTCTGTGCAAACGGAGAACTGGCAGGAAAGCCTTCCGCATAAAGTTCATTAGCGATGTGGCTGAGTTCAGCCATATCTAAATGTCCGCCTGCTGCGGCTTGCCTACCTACTGCCAAAGCCGCAGCCATGCGTGGGTGCTCACCTGACAACGCTGCTAATATGGCTTCAGGTTCATAAGATGATAAATCGCCTAAGCCTGAAAATTGATTATTTGTAGTCATAGTAGTTGCCTACATTTACATTTTCTAGCACAGCAATCGCATCATCGGTGAGTACAGCGAGAGAGCAGTAAAGTGAAACTAAATATGAAGCAATGGCTTTGTGGTTAATGCCCATAAAGCGCACAGATAAGCCCATACTTTGTTGCCCAGGTAAGTTCGGTTGATACAACCCAACAACGCCTTGGCGACTTTCACCTGTGCGTAGTAATAAAATACTAGTTTTGCCTTGTGTTACTTTTAATTTATCGCAAGGGATAATTGGTACGCCGCGCCATGTGATAAATTGTGAACCAAATAAAGCCACTGTTGGCGGAGGCACGCCACGGCGTGTACACTCACGGCCAAATGCAGCAATGGCTTGTGGATGCGCTAAGAAAAAAGCTGGTTCTTTCCAGACTTTAGTGAGTAACTCATCAAAATCATCAGGAGTTGGTGCGCCAGTGCGAGATTTTACTTTTTGTGAGTCTGCAATATTGTTCAACAAACCGTATTCTGCATTGTTGATAAGCTCACTTTCTTGGCGTTCTTTCACGGTTTCAATGGTTAAGCGCAATTGCTCTTTAATTTGGTTATGTGGGCTACTATATAAGTCTGAAACACGGGTATGTACATCCACAGCGGTATTCACCGCATTCAGTACATATTCACGTCCCCATTCTTCGTAATCGACAAAAGTGGCAGGGATTTCACGCTCATCCTTACCCGAACAGCCAACTTCAATCGCGCTGGGGTCTTTGACTTTATTGACACGGTAAATACCCGCTTCAACAGGAAGCCACTGTAATAAATGCACTAACCAACGCGGCGTAATTGTCCCCATCATTGGGACGGTTTTAGTAGCATTGGATAAGGTACGTGCGGCTACGTCACCTAAGGCGGTGTGAGCTTGATGAATATCGGTCATTTTTTATCTCCTGTTAAAAATTATTTTGTGTTGATACTACTTGTTTCATTCATTACATTTTCTTGCTGGTTGTCTTGTGATTGCGCTTGGGTGATTTGGCTATCAGGTGGCACGCTATGCGTGAGCCACACATTGCCACCTATGATGGAGCGTTCACCTATCGTAATGCGCCCAAGTATGGTGGCTCCTGCGTAAATTACTACGTGGTCTTCAACGATGGGGTGTCTGGCAGACCCTTTAATTAACTGCCCATGTTTATCGGTTGGAAAGCGTTTTGCGCCCAAAGTTACCGCTTGGTACAGGCGTACGTGGTGACCAATGATGGCAGTTTCACCAATGACTACGCCTGTACCATGGTCAATGAAAAAGCCTTTACCAATGGTGGCACCTGGATGAATATCAATACCAGTAGCAGAGTGGGCAAGCTCTGAAATAATACGTGCAATCAATGGTAGCCCTAGCTTGTGTAACTCATGCGCCAAGCGATAGTGAATAATCGCGGTGATACCTGGGTAGCAAACCAGCACTTCATCTAAGCTCCGTGCTGCTGGGTCGCCCTCAAAGGCAGCATCTAAATCGGTGTCTATCAGTTGGCGAATGTTAGGTAGTGTTTGCGCAAAGCTACGCGTTTTAAGTAACGCAGCTTCAACGCTCGGGGTTTTGTCGTGCTCAGTATCGGCTGAGTAGCGTAGTTCAAGCTGAATTTGTGTATTGAGTTCACGCAAGGCGGTGTCTAGCGTAAAGCCGACAAAGTAATCAATGCCCTCATCTTTTAACCCTGGTGCGCCCAAGCGGTTGGGGAAAAGTGCCGCACTTAAACCATCAACTACGATCTGCAAGGCTCTGCGGGCGGGGAGTTTTGGCGGATTATTGCGGCGATGGCGATGCTCTAAAGAGGATAGTCGCACATCGCGCAAAGCCTCTACGATACTTGCAATATTTATATTTTCATTTGGGTTCGTCAATAATTCTTGTTGCGTCATATGTCCACCTATTGTGAATTGACAATAAAAAAGCCCGCGCATCTTGACGATGCACGGGCTTCCAGTTGTCTGGTCAGCTTATGTTGCTATTAACGCATTGTACCTAATAAGTTAAAAAACCCTTTAATAATTATTAGTTATAAATATAGTCAATTATATTCTTTTACATAAACTTTAAATGTTTCTATAGTGCGAAGCATTCTCACTGTTATAGAAAGTGCATCATGTTGAAAAAACTCATTACTCCATTGCTTATTGTCTTATTGTTCAGCCGTTTGGCTTTTGCGGAAACTTCACTTCTTAACGTTTCGTATGATGTGTCACGCGAATATTACAAAGATTTAAATCCCGCGTTTATCAAATATTGGAAAGCCAAAACAGGGGAAAGCATTACCATAAACCAATCGCATGGCGGCTCTAGCAAACAAGCTCGTTCAGTGGTGGATGGCTTGGCAGCTGATGTCATTACCATGAATCGATCGCCTGATATTGATGTGCTTTTTGATAAAGCCAAACTGATTCCTAAAGATTGGCAAAAACGCTTGCCCAATGCCAGCGTGCCTACAGCTTCCACCTCGGTGTTTTTAGTGCGCAAAGGCAACCCTAAAAAAATTAAAGATTGGGATGATTTAGTTAAGCCTGATGTGCAAGTGGTAATTCCTAACCCAAAAACATCAGGGAATGGCAAGTATTCTTATCTAGCCGCTTGGGGTTATGTGCTAAAGAATGGCGGTGATGATGCAAAAGCCAAAGATTTTGTGACTACGTTATTTAAAAATGTGCCTGTGCTAGATACTGGTGGGCGTGGTGCAACCACAACTTTTGCGCAACGCGATATTGGTGATGCATTGATAACATTTGAAAATGAAGTGTTTTTGATTCAAAAAGAACTAGGCGCAGATAAATTTGAAGTGGTTTATCCATCTATTAGCGTGTTGGCAGAAAACCCAGTGGCACTGGTAGATAAGGTAGTGGATAAACGCAAAACACGCGCATTAGCACAGGCGTACTTAGAGTATCACTTTTCTGAGGCTGGGCAAGATATTGCTGCCAAGCATTTTTTACGCCCACAGGTTGAAAGTGCTGTAGCTAAACACTACGAAAACTTCAAACCGATAAAACTATTTAAAGTTGAAGATGTATTTGGTAGCTGGAGCAAAGCAGAAAAAACACACTTTGCAGATGGTGCAATTTTTGATCAAATTTATGCGAAATGAGTGAATCAATATGACTAAACATCAACAGCAACAAGCGAGCTTGGCTTTATTAAAAGAGCAGTTTAATGCCTCATTGCAGCTTGATTTAGATGATTTTGCACTTGAGGCTAATGCGCAACATGAGTATGTGAGTAGATTTGTTGGTATCAATCTCAGGTCGTCTTTTCAGCCAATTTATGATATTGAAAAAGGCGATTTACATGGGTTTGAAGCTTTTTTACAAGCAAGTTTAGGCGATGTGCAAGAAACAAGCTCTGACTTTGCTTACTCTTATGCAAAGGCTACAGGTAAGCTAGTGAAGTTTGATCGTGTTTTACGCACCTTACATTTGCTCAATTACAAACAAATTTTTCAAGAAAAAGGATTTCTATTTTTAAGCGTGCATCCTGATTTACTGATTAGCGTTAATGAACATGGCAAAGTGTTTGAGCGCATTTTGCATCAATACTCATTACCAACGGAGCGCGTGGTGATTCAAATTAGAGATTACAGCGCAACTGATCAAATTGAGAACTTGGTCACTTATGAGCGTCAGCTTGCTGCTGCGATTGATAATTATCACGATAGAGGCTACAAAATTGCGATTGATTATTTTGGTAATAAACATTCATTAGTGAGTCGTTTATGGAAGTTATCGCCCGACTATATTAAATTTGACCCTAACTTAATTAAAGAGGCAGAAGCGCAGCCACGTTTAAGTCTTACGCTAAAAAGCTTAAGTAATTTAATTAAGGATTTAGGCGCAACGCCTGTAATGACCAATGTCGCCACACAAGCGCAATTGGATATTGCTTTGCAGGCAGGGGTTTCATTTGTGCAAGGCGACTATTTGGGTAAATCAAACTCAGCCTCACAGCTACATGCTTCTGAGTTGATACAAAGGCGATTTCTAGCGACATAAAACAACTCTTTATAACTTTTAGTTATAAATTTATAAAATCTAAGTATTTAATTGATAAGCACTGTACTGATAAAGTGCGTACCAGTTAAATTAAATTGACGCATCACGCACATGGCACAAAAAAACTCACTCCCAGGCTTTAATCTATCGTTAGGTTATGCACTTTTATATTTAAGTTTAATAGTACTTATTCCGCTTTCAGCTGTGTTTATCAAAACATTTAGTTTGAGTTGGGCGGAGTTTGTTGAGGCTGCCACTGCGCCGCGTGTGATGGCTTCATACAAACTCACGTTTGGCGCATCCTTCATTGCAGCTTTAATCAACGTGGTATTTGGTGTGCTTACGGCATGGGTGCTGACGCGTTATCAGTTCTTTGGCAAAAAGATAATTGATGCATTTGTGGACTTTCCATTTGCGCTTCCAACCGCAGTTGCTGGCATTGCGCTTTCTGCCATTTATGCTAAAAATGGTTGGGTTGGTAGCCTGCTTGAGCCACTTGGTATTACTGTTGCTTATACCCCTCTAGGTGTGATTGTGGCACTTACTTTTATAGGATTGCCCTTTGTGGTGCGTACCGTGCAACCCGTGCTTGAGGATTTAGGTGCAGAGGTAGAAGAGGCCGCCGCAAGTTTAGGCGCAAATCGCTGGCAGGTGTTTTATAAAGTTATTTTTCCCGCGATATGGCCAGCGGTGATAACAGGGTTTGCTTTGGCTTTTGCGCGTGCTATTGGCGAGTATGGTTCGGTGATTTTTATTGCGGGAAACATGCCGATGGTGTCTGAAATTACACCGCTGATTATTATCACCAAGCTAGAACAATATGATTACGCAGGCGCAACCGCAGTCGCTGCGGTAATGTTGGTCATATCATTCATTTTACTGTTTGCAATTAACGGTTTCCAGTGGTGGAACAATCGCCGTTTTGGCTACGTGAAATAAGGAATCAAATATGTCAGCTACCATCACACAATATCGCAAATATCACAGCAAGGTTGGCCGTAGCCGTGCGACATCAGAATCTACCTTAGTTCGCTACAGTCTGATTGGAATAACTTTAGCATTTTTAGGGCTGTTTTTATTGCTCCCCTTACTTGCGGTATTTACTGAAGCTTTAAGAAAAGGGTTTGAAACCTATTTCTCAGCACTCATTGAGCCAGATGCGTTATCAGCTATTCAGCTTACATTAACTGCAACAGCTATTTCGCTACCGCTCAATTTAGTTTTTGGTGTGGCTGCAGCTTGGGCAATCGCTAAATTTGAATTTAAAGGCAAAAGTTTTTTAATCACCTTGATTGATTTACCTTTTGCAGTGTCTCCTGTGATTGCTGGTCTTATTTATGTGCTGATATTTGGTGCGCAAGGTTGGGTTGGCGGGTGGATGTCTGACCATGATTTTAAAGTGATTTTCGCGATTCCAGGTATTGTATTGGCAACTATATTTGTCACATTTCCTTTTGTGGCACGTGAGCTGATTCCTCTCATGCAAGCGCAAGGTAAAGAGGAGGAGGAAGCGGCGATGGTGCTAGGAGCCAATGGTTGGCAGATGTTTTGGCATGTTACCTTGCCTAACATTAAATGGGGTTTGTTATATGGTGTGATTCTTTGTAATGCTCGCGCCATGGGTGAGTTTGGTGCAGTGTCGGTGGTATCTGGGCATATTCGCGGGCTTACCAATACGCTGCCTTTGCATGTGGAAATTTTATATAACGAATACAACTATGCCGCAGCCTTTGCCGTAGCATCAATACTCGCGTTGTTGGCTTTACTCACATTGGCTCTAAAAACGTATGTGGAATGGCAATCGGCCAAAAATGCAGCAGGCATTGAGAAAGAAATAATGGAAAGAGAAATCAAGGAATAATATGAGCATTGAAATTAAAAACATCAACAAAGGATTTGGTAGCTTTAGCGCACTTAACAATGTTTCGCTAGATGTTCCCACTGGGGAGCTTGTTGCCTTGCTTGGACCATCAGGTTGCGGGAAAACTACTTTACTACGCATTATTGCTGGCCTAGAAACACCTGACAGCGGCAACATTCATTTTCATGGTAAAGATGCGACAGAGCGTGCGGTACGTGAGCGTGAAGTGGGCTTTGTGTTCCAGCATTACGCCTTATTTCGCCACATGACTGTGTTTGAAAATGTAGCTTTTGGCTTGCGTGTGCGCCCAAAGCATACGCGCCCCAATGATGCGGAAATTAAACGCCGTGTTCATGAGCTGTTAAATCTTGTACAACTTGATTGGCTCGCTGACCGCTATCCGCCTCAACTTTCAGGTGGGCAACGCCAACGCATTGCCTTAGCACGTGCTTTAGCGGTTGAGCCCAAGGTGTTGTTGTTGGATGAGCCTTTTGGTGCCCTAGATGCCAAAGTGCGTAAAGAGTTACGCCGTTGGCTACGTCGCCTGCATGATGAGTTACATATCACCAGTGTATTTGTGACACATGATCAAGAAGAAGCACTTGAAGTAGCCGATACTATTGTAGTGATGAATCAAGGTAAAATTGAGCAAATTGGCTCGCCACAACAAGTGTATGATCAACCCGCTACGCCGTTTGTCTATCAATTTTTAGGTAATGTGAATCAGTTTAATGGTCATGCCACGAATGGCGAAATACAAATAAACAACACGGAACTAAAAATAAACGCGCCTGAACTGACGCAAAATAGCCCTGTACTCGCTTACGTGCGTAATAGTGATATTGAGGTTTACAAAGAGTCTCAACATACAACCTCTACCATCAACGCTAGAATTCAACACATTCATGCGGTTGGCTCTTTGGTCAAGCTCGAGCTTCAACTGAGCCATCAATCAGATGTAATAGAAGCTGAACTCACACAGGTGAGATTTAAAGAGCTTGCTTTAAGCCAAGGGGATAATGTGTTTATTGTACCTAGAAATATCCGTGTTTTTCCGAGTACTGCAACGCAGTAATGACAATTAAAAACGCATCATTTCACATTCTAAGGAGTAATCTGAGATAATCTTCAGACAACTATTAGGGTGTTTTTAAAATGCACACTTTATTACCAAAGTGGCTTGGTTTGATAGCTGGCGTTGCTACGCTAATGTTTTCACTTACCAGTAAAGCTGACATGGGCGATATTTCACGTATTTATCACAGCAAACCAGCTTTTAACCATATTGAAATCTGCTATGGGGGTGGCTGTGTTGAGCATCAAGTCAGTACAATTAACGCAGATGATTGGCAAATTATTGTTCAGGTTTTTAAAGCGGTGAACAATGCACAACAAGAACGTGCCGCAATCGCTCAAGCAATTGGTCTGCTGGAATTCATTATGGGCAAAAAAATAGGCACTACCACAGATCGCGCGGGCACTTTTGATAGTCGCCATTACAAAAATCAATTAGATTGTAATGATGAAGCCATCAATAGCACCACTTATATGCGCCTGATGCAGCAAGAGGGACTCATGCAGTTTCATGCCATTGAAGATATGCGTACGCGAGATTTCTTCTTTACTGCTTGGCCTCATAGTACTGCTGTGATTCATGAAGTTGAGTCTGGTGAGCGTTTTGCGGTGGATAGCTGGTTTTATGATAATGGCTTTCCTGCAACCATTATTCCCTTTGCACTGTGGAAGTCAGGCTATGTGCCACAAGACAGCCCCATTGTTAAATCGAGTGCAATAGCACATGTCGTTACAGATGAAGTTCACACAGATGCGACTTTCGCTCATGAATCAGAAACTTCACACTAACTATTGCTGACTAAGTGGCTGATTCTCTGTAAAATTCGCTTTTTTCTATTCGTCCAGATTTGAATCACCTATGCGCGCATCAAAATTTTTCTTTAATACTCAAAAAGAAGCCCCTAACGAAGCTGAATTGCAAAGCCATATTTTAATGGTGCGAGCAGGCTTGATTAAACGTTTAGGCTCAGGGCTTTATAGCTGGATGCCGCTAGGGCTTCGTGTACTGCGTAAGGTAGAAGCCATTGTGCGTGAAGAGATGAACAAAGCGGGTGCTTTGGAATTACTCATGCCAGCGGTGCAGCCTAAAGAGTTGTGGGAAGAAACAGGTCGTTGGGCGGTGTTTGGCCCGCAAATGCTAAAGATTCAAGATAGACACGAGCGCGATTTTTGTTTTGGCCCTACGCATGAAGAGGTGATTACTGACATCGCCCGTAAGGAAATTCGTAGTTATAAGCAGTTGCCACTTAATTTTTACCAAATCCAAACCAAATTCCGCGATGAAATTCGCCCGCGTTTTGGTGTGATGCGTGCGCGTGAATTTATGATGAAAGATGCATACTCTTTTCATACCGATTTTGCGTCTTTAGAGCAAACCTACCAAACCATGTATCAAGCCTATAGCAATGTGTTCACCCGACTAGGGCTGAAGTTTCGTGCAGTGAAGGCTGATACTGGCGCAATCGGCGGTGATGGCTCGCACGAGTTTCACGTGTTGGCGGATTCTGGTGAAGATGGTTTGGCGTATTGCGAAAATTCGGACTTTGCGGCCAATGTGGAACTAGCTGAAGCCTTAGCGATAGGCAATAGCAGAGTGGCTTCCAGCGAGGTTATGCAAGAAGTGGACACTCCAAAGCAAACCGCTTGTGAAGATGTGGCGAAGTTATTGGGCATTAGCGTTAGGTGCACCGTGAAGGCGATTGCGTTAGTGGCAGGTGAGAAATTTTACTTGGCATTATTACGTGGTGACCACAATTTGAATGAAGTCAAAGTTGGCAAATTAGCGGGCATTGCGGATTTTAGATTTGCAACAGAAGAAGAAATTCGTGCTCATTTGAATTGCCCACCTGGTTTTATTGGCCCAGTAGGCGTGGGTGCTAATGTCACTGTGATTGCAGATAGAACTGTGGCTTTGATGAGCGATTTTGTCTGCGGCGCAAACAAACCAAAATTTCACTTGCGTGGTGTAAATTTTGGGCGTGACTTACCAGAGCCTAGTCTAGTGGCAGATATTCGTAACGTGGTGGATGGTGATGCAAGCCCAGATGGTAAAGGCACGTTGGCATTGTGTCGTGGTATTGAAGTTGGACATATTTTCCAATTGCGAACTAAGTACTCTGAAGCCATGAGTGCAACTTATTTGGATGAAAACGGACAAACCAAAGTGATGGAAATGGGCTGTTATGGGATTGGCGTATCTCGAATTGTGGGCGCGGCGATTGAGCAAGGCAATGATGATAAAGGTATTATTTTTCCAGCGAGTATGGCGCCTTTTGCCGTGGTGATTTGCCCAATTGGTTACGATAAATCTGAAGCTGTTAAGTCAACGGCCAACCAACTGCATGATGACTTGGTTGCGGCGGGTGTTGATGTGCTGCTGGATGACCGTGGTGAGCGCCCTGGTGTGATGTTTGCTGAGGCTGATTTAATGGGCATTTCACATCGATTGGTGATTGGTGAGCGCGGTTTGGCAGAAGGCAATGTTGAATACAAAGCCAGAACCGAGGCTGATGCTAAGTTAGTGCCATTTGCGACAGTGGTTGAATTTCTACAAAAATTGTCTTAATATCAGAACGTTAGATTATTCACTAGATTACAAATATGCGTTATTTCCTTTCATTTAGTTTGCTGATTTTGCTAGGGGTACTATCCCCAAGCATGACTTTTGCGGGCTCACAAATTGAAGAGCCACTATCAAATAGCGTAAAAGCACTGATGCAACGTAGTGTGAGTGATCAAGCTGTTCCTACCCTCACTTTTGCTACTAAAGAAGAAGGTGATGCGTGGCTGAATGAAATGTCGGAGCGCCTTAAAAAGCGTATTCCAGATGCCGCCTATCGTGAAGATTTATTACGTACGGTGCATTATGAAGCCACTCGCGCAGGGCTAGATCCACAAATGGTCTTAGGTTTAATTCAAGTAGAAAGTGGCTTTAAAAAATATGCGGTTTCATCCGTTGGCGCGCGTGGTTTTATGCAGGTAATGCCTTTTTGGGTGCGCAGTATTGGTGCTAATGATCATAATTTATTTCTATTACGTACCAACTTGCGGTATGGCTGCACTATTTTAAGGCATTATGTTGATATTGAGCGTGGTGATTTATATCGTGCACTAGGTCGCTACAATGGTAGTTTGGGTAAGCCACAATATCCTAATCTAGTACTCGGCGCATGGCGTAAACACTGGGATTACAACCCAAAAATTTGGAATGCAACTCAAAAAAGTATTTAAAAAAACAGTACTCAGTCTTATAGATTTTGTTGATTTAACGCACTAAACTTCCGCCAATTTCACGCTTTTTGCATTAAAAGTGTGCAAAAAAAGTTTACATTTCATAAAAAATCATTCAGTATGCCTCTAGCGTTTAACGTTTTGGGGTGCTTGTTAATGTGGCCACCTCAAGTAGCGCTGCTGTTCAGACTCACTTGTATTTAACTTAAATTTATAAATCAATTAGAAATTTTGGGAGAAAAGTATGTCGAAATTAACTGCATTAGCTTTAAGTATTGCTGTTTTAGGTGGTGTGTGGGCATTTTTAGCACTTAATCCACTCGCAGGGGTTGCAATTGTTTGGGTAGGTTTTATTGCTTGGGGTTGTTACTTCCATACTGGGGGTGATAATGCTGCGTTGCAAAAAACCATTGCAGGCATGTCTTTTGGTGCTGTAATGGCAGCCATTGCTTTGGCACTGGTGGTCGGTGATGTTACAGGTGATTTGGGGACTTTAGAAGCACTTGAAATCCCCGTCATTATTGCACTCACAGTATTCCCATTAGTAATTGTCGCTGGTTGTAATATGCTCTCAGTGGTGCCAGCAAATGTGTATGGCTATGCCGCAACAGCAGGTTTAGCACTTTCAACAGGTACGCAAGCTAACACCACAGCAATGAACTTAACTAACCCAGCTTTATTAGTAATCGTTTCAGTGGTGTTAGGCGCAGTATTTGGTATGGTTTCAGGTAAATTAGCAGGCGCACTAGGTAAATAATTGCTAAGTGTGAGATATAAAAAAACCGCGCTGATAAAGTGCGGTTTTTTTATTGGCCTTTAGTTTTAATTACTTTGTTTTAACTATCTCATCACTTTAAATCCATAATAAGTGCCAAACTCACCTTCATTTTCATGAAACACAAAAAATAGATTGTTGGCATAGCCTAAGCCAGTGTAATGGTTGTTTGCACGTAATTTTAGCGTTTTAGGTAACTCAGATTTACCCACATATTGTCCAGAAATATCAAAAATCAATACGGCTTTATGATCCACATCTAACAAAGCTAACTCTTCACCTTTAATGCCTGTATATGCCACAAACAAATCACTTAAATCATCATGTGCTACTTGTGCTTTGGCTAAATCTAGCGCAATTTCGCCTATTTTTTCGCGCACTTTAGGATCCACAATAAACACTAAAGGACTGCGCCCTTGCTTGGCAAAATAACGTTTATTTGCAGCATCATAAGTGGGCATTGTGCCAGAGTGACCAAAGGCAGGGTTAAACTGTATTACCTCATTGGAAGTATTTTTGATTTCTCCAGTTTCAGATACATCCAGCGCATAAATGCCCGTATTGGGTGAAAAACCTACATCGCTCGACACATTGTAAGTGACGGTTTCTAGTTGTTTGGTATTTGGGTTAAAGTAAATAGAGCGGTTATCGTAACCAGGTTTAGCGGAATTTACATATTGACCTTTATCATCGTAAGCATGTACTTCAGATTTTGAAATTGCCGCCTCAAACTCTGAGGCCATCGGGGCTAAGCCGCCATCTGCAATGTAATACTTTTTGTAGGACTCAATATAAGCCACACTCATAGGGCGAGAAGTAGATTTTTTTATCATCGGGATTTTAATGCTCAACTGCGCTTCGGGTAATATTTCAGCGTAAGCATTAAGTTGTGTGCCAAGTAATATGAATAATAAAAGTGTGGAAATTCGCATGGTTTGGTTTCTTAAGGGTTGTGATTAAAGCATTAGTCAAATCAATCAGGATTAT
>JABFSF010000153.1 GCA_013140755.1 Methylotenera sp.
CCGCATTTATTGCCAAGGCATTATCTTCTATCAAAATATCCGCACCGGCAGGCAGTACGGAACCAGATTTTTTAACGGTAGATGAATCACAAAATACACCGATTGAAATGCTTGCGCCGTGACTTAATAATCGAAAAATCAATCGGGAACGTACCAATAAAAAATAATGCTTCAAGAGAATCTACCAGCGTCACCACGCTACACCACCCCTACACGGAGATTGCACCATGCAATATATAATGGGGTCAGACACAATTTTTTACTTACCTGCCATGCTGTTGCAACCCAATATCGTGTCTGACCCCATTTACGCCATTTACCGCGTGAGGTTGGGAAGGCACATTATTCGGTACCCCTTATGTCGCCGGCAGCTGGCAGGATAAGTTGATTGAAGCGTTTAGTGGCACGCATGACTTTGTGGGTGGTAAACTGAGTGGGTTGTATGATGAGCAGGGCAACGCAACACGAGGCCGAAGTGAGGAACTGCAAAAACTACAAGATACTTGGAGTGCATCGGGGGCAATCGTAGTTTCAACACCATTTGCGATGGCTGAATTTTTACCACCGCAAGTGTGGCAAGCAATCTCTGTGTTACTGAAGGGGGCGAAATGAACACATGGGTTAAACATGGGCTTTCTATAGGCTTCAGTGTGCTATTAACATCGTGTGTGATTGGTAATGGACGAATTTGTGGTCCACAAACGCCAGTAGCCTATTGTGATAAAGAAGCATTGGATAGATTATTACACCCAAAATCTCCAGTCGACTATTGGGATAAGGAGGGAATGGCTAATGAAGTAAGGCTTCAAGACTGGATAGAATGCGGAGGAAGGTTTGATGGAAACTACACTCCATCTAAACGACTGCCCGAAGAAAAGGACGACTTTGCTGCTTCACGAAGAGCACTGTATTCCATACAGCGTTGTATGCTAAAAAAAGGCTATCACTATATAGGCAAATGCGACAATGAAATAAGGAAAGCTACTCCAGCCTGCGGTGCACCATGAAAGGCACGTTGTTTGGTACCCCTTATGTCGCTGGAAGTTGGCAGGATAAATTGATTGCAATGGGGTCAGACTCACTGCTGTCCCAGAGATATATAATGGGGTCAGACACGATTTTTTACTTACCTGTTATGTTGTTGCAACCCAATATCGTGTCTGACCCCATTTACCCACCATTTACCCACGCCAAAAACAATTGATATTCCATCTACAAATAAGTAGGGCTAATCATGAAAAGCAATATGTTTATATACTTTGGTTCATTATTTTTTCTTGGCTGTTCAACTTACATGGAACAGGTGGTTTATAAACCAGCACCTGCAACATATCAAGAGTGGTCAAAATCTGGAGCATCTACCTTAGATATTAAAAAATCTTTATTGGCGTGCGGCAAACCATCCCCAGATATTAGCTTTGAAATATACGAAAAAGTGTTTAATATCAGCCGTTATGATGAGATGGCTTACATGAATAAATTAGCACTAGAGGGTTTTTGTATGGAGCGTGCGGGGTACAAATACAACGGCCTTTATAACCCAAAAAAGACTTGTTCGTTAGAGAAATACAAAAATGTCCCAGCCTGCCAACCCGATGCAGTCATTCCCACTCCCGGTGTTGAAAGGCGCCTTAATAGTTGGTACTGCAAAATCAAAACTGACTATGACTATTGTCTAAAAAATGCACTTGCGCCTCAGTTTTGCAATCCAGAAGAAATTAAAACGCCTCCACCAGAATGTCTAGCTGATGGGCAAGCACAATCCCCAAGAATCAATGGGGTCAGACTCCATTGATTTCATCTTTTCTACATTAAACACGATGAACAAATGCTTCTTATTACAACTGAAAATTGAAAAACTTTACCCAAGGGTTAGCTTCGCTTACATTGTTGGTAAATCAATGGAGTCTGACCCCATTGATTTATAACAACGCCAATGACCCTGTTCCCACATTTGTCGGGGGTAATTTAGGTCAAACCAATCAGTTCAATGACCTCAACTCAGCTACTTATATACAAGGGGCTCAGATAGGCAGCATACTGCGATCGATTCTAGAGCTTAAAGCTTTATTTACCACAAGTAATAGTGCGCATTCCACCTATCGCTGGAATGACCCTGCGACCTGGCCAACCACAACGGTTGCGCCTGTTTCCAGTAACCAATGAAAGTATTCATATGTATAAGTCTGTTATCACCCCGTTACTCATCTTTATCACATGTGTTGCTACACTCAGTGCCTGCAGCAAGGCTGGCTATCAAAGAATAGAAGAGTTGTCGCTGCCACGCTACCAAAAAGGCACGCCTGTGATGAGTGACATGAAGGTGATGTGCCGAGCGCAGGTGATTGTAAGACCAGAAAAAGACCGCTATGGGGTACATGAGCGCACTGGTAACGCATATTTCCTTCATCCTAATGATAAAGAGACCCCTATCATTGATTATACGCATCCACCTTTGGACTTTATGGTGACGTATGACGATATTTGGGATGTTACCATCTACCCAACCTCTCCAAAGTATCCCCAAAAATACAATCCAAAATGGTGCCAAAACGGCGTTTCCACCCAAATCATTACTAACCCTGGTATTGGAGCCACCCAAATGGAAACCGGCCTGTATGGACCAGTTCAATATAACCTGGATCCCAATAAAGGTGCGGTCAGAATGTGGGGGTTACCTAGAGTCAGTATGGATGGCCTGAATTACCGCGCCACCATGGTTGGCTTTAGGCCTTCAATCATTAAAGGTGACAAGCTACCTACCAGTGGTAATTTTAAATTTGTTACTAACCCTCATACCAAAAAAGAAACCATCACCATTAATGGGCGAGAATGGCAGAAGATGACACTTCAGGTGATCAGTGGAAAAGATGTTCCCGCACGGGATGATTTTAAAGCTGGAGAATCCTCATATGTTGATGAACTCTATCTCACCAAGGTTGGCGACTATATGTTTGCGATGCTTGCATCGTATAGTAGACATTTAGCAACACACGCTCCCGACTGGCTAGCTCAGCGCCAAGAATTTTTAAGACGCTGGCTGGAATCATTTAAATTTGAGCCAATCCCGCCTGCTGATAACCCGCTCCCATCAAAAGATGAAATTCAGGCTTTGATAGAGGGTGAGGCTAACCCAACTCCCCCGCTTCTCATCCCTGCTAAGGCGCGCGGACCATTATCTGCGCCGGTGAGGTAGCTATGCACATTCGTGTAACTCACTTTTTCTTAGTATTGAGTATTAGCGTACTTACAGCATGCGCTGGCCCTAAGGTATTAGATGTTTCTTCAGCAGAAGGGCCTACCGCACGCTTACGCGTACTAACAACAGGTAGTAATGTCTACCTTCACCCCAACAAAAGTTGCTACACGTTGTATTCAAAATCGGCAATAACTGGTCACACAGGGGGACGTAACTATGGTCTGTTCGATTCTGCAACTATATTGGCCTCAAATAAAAAAGTAGGAATGCCATTAACTGAGGATATTACATGGGCATTCCACGAGTTTAATGTGCGTGCAAATCAGCCGATGACAATCTTTACTAGTTACGTGTCTGTGGGAGAAGTCGCTGGTCAGTGGAGAAGCTCAAGTTGCGGGCCTATCGCCGGAATATTAAATCCAGAGCCTGACAAAGATTATGACGCTGCGCTTATTTTTGAAGAAGGCCGCTGCTACCTGAGAGTGCGGGAATTGGTTTCTGAACATGGCAAAGTAAACCCTGTTGAATTGAATATTCAGCCAACATCAGAATGCAATATATAATGGGGTCAGACATATATAATGGGGTCAGACACAATTTTTTTACTTACCTGCCATGCTGTTGCAACTCAATATCGTGTCTGACCCCATTTACCCATTTACAGTATAGTCAACACTTAGGCAGAACTGAATCGCCCCGTCTACACTAGGCACTTTCATGCCCGCAGCGGCAATTCATTTTTTTAAACATTAAATCAGCGACTTAAATCCAGGCTTTTAGAAAAA
>JABFSF010000046.1 GCA_013140755.1 Methylotenera sp.
GAATTTGACGCAATTCAAATTCTCGGCAGAGTGCAGCTTAATACACCGACTCAAGCAATCCAGCACCTAAAATACTATGAACCTCAATTGCTGCCCCTATAATTTGGCTTGTTAAATCGTCAGACATTTTTTATGGTTTTGGTTTTTTCTCTGTGAACTCTGTGTTCTCTGTGGCTAAATCACTTCTTCACTTTTTTATCTAACTCGCGTAAATGCGCTAGTTTTTCCGCTATTTTACCCTCAAGCCCGCGCGGTGTGGGGGTATAAAACTGCTGTGGTGGCAAATCATCGGGAAAGTAGCTTTCTCCCGCTGCATAGGCCTCGGGCTCATTGTGCGCATAGCGATACTCTTTGCCGTAATCTAAGGCTTTCATCAGCTTGGTGGGCGCGTTTCTTAAATGTAGCGGCACAGGGCGCGATTTATCTTGTGCCACAAAGGCTTTAGCTTGGTTATAGGCCATATACGCCGCGTTACTTTTTGCGGCGACTGCACAATAAATCACTGCATTACTGAGTGCCAATTCCCCTTCAGGTGAGCCTAAGCGTTCAAAAATTTGGCAGGCTTCTAACGCCATGGTTTGCGCGCGTGGGTCGGCAATACCAATATCTTCTACCGCCATGCGCACAATACGTCGCCCAAGGTAGAGCGGGTCTGCGCCACCGTCTATCATGCGTAAAAACCAATAGAGTGCAGCATCTGGGTTGCTACCGCGTACCGATTTGTGCAATGCAGATATTTGGTCGTAAAAGGCTTCGCCGCCTTTATCAAAACGGCGCAATTTTGCCGCCATGCTGGCTTGCAAAAAAACTTCATCAATTTGCGTAACACCTGCGCCAAGTGCGGCGTTAAATAAGCCTTCAGCAAAGTTGAGCAAGCGTCTTGCATCGCCATCGGCATACGCTAACACTTGTTCAATGACTTCTGCGTTTAGAGTAAGGTTTTCAGCCACAAGCAGCCTTGCTCGCTCTAGCAACAATGCCAGCTCTGGCTCTGATAGCGCATTCAACACAAACACTTGCGAGCGGCTTAACAACGCACTGTTGACTTCAAACGAGGGGTTTTCAGTCGTCGCACCAATAAAAGTAATTAAGCCACTTTCTACAAAAGGCAAAAAGGCATCTTGCTGACCTTTGTTAAAGCGGTGCACTTCATCCACAAAAAGAATCGTTTTACGGCCATGTTGTTGCAAAGTAAGCTCGGCACGCTCTACTGCTTCGCGTATATCTTTAATGCCTGATAACACCGCTGAAATGGGAATAAACTCAGCATCTGCCGTATTGGCAATCAATCGAGCTAAGGTTGTTTTACCTACCCCTGGCGGCCCCCACAAAATCATAGAGGGTAATTTGCCTGATTGAAACGCCAAACGTAATGGTTTGCCATGCCCCAGCAAATGCGACTGCCCAACCACCTCGTCTATGGTTTTAGGACGTAAACGCTCAGCCAAAGG
Organism: Methylotenera sp.; assembly: GCA_013140755.1. GTDB lineage: Bacteria > Pseudomonadota > Gammaproteobacteria > Burkholderiales > Methylophilaceae > Methylotenera. The sequence goes on from JABFSF010000046.1 coordinate 1,452, forward strand.
TGCTTGTGGTTGCGCAGTGTTAAATAAACCACTCAAAAAAGAAATTCCTTATTTTTTAGTAAGGCTGTTAAAGCATCACTGATTAAGTTGAACTCGCTTTGTATTCTCTCACCAATAAATGCAAAAAAGGTATGCGAGTGTTTCGCATACCTTTTCATCATGGTAAAAATAATGATTAGTAAACTACATTATCTGGTACGCGTATTAACGTTATTATTATTGCCAGTATTGACAAAACCCGCTACGCCAGTAATGTTACCCCCACTGCTTGTACCAAAAATTGCATACGTTAAAGCCGCTTTACCTGCATTAGCCCCAACAAAAAAACCTTTGCCATTAAAATGACATGAGCCATCATGGCAGTTTGCACTTGTCGCATGTCCGTGGTTGAAGTAAAACTTCGAGCCTTCTGAATTCGCACTTACACCAAAGACACTACCTCCACCAATATAGCCACTGGCATTTACATTGTAGTTGTGCCCGCCATTAGTCAGTGCCATTAACAAGTCAACACTGGCATCAGAAAAATCAACCGTTAGCCGTCCAGAGGTAATGTGCCCCTTAGCACCACTCTCATTGGTTGGTTGGGTGCCACCTGCCAAATTGAAGGTAGCAGAATATCCTCCACTCGCTAAAGATGCCATGTGAGTTGAAGGTGTAAATTGACCAAAAATGACATGCGTATTCGTGTTTACCTCAGTCGTAGGTGACCCTCCGTTAAACGTTTTGACAAACGTCCCACCCGTTAAGCGCATCCAACTAAGCTTATCATTACCTACGCCTACTTGCCCTTTATCAACAGTATTACCCGTAAATTCAACTACTTTTATACCTTCCTCATTGTTTTTAAATCCTAAAAAATCACCATTCGCTTTAAACTTGAGCGTGTTGTCTTCTTCGATAGAAATATCTGCGCCATCATCAAACTCTGCAATGGCTACTGGCCCTGAAAAGGTAAAAAACTCAGGCTCAGGCTTAGGCTCTGGCTTTACCTTATCTACAACAACAATGCTTTCTACCTCACCATTCTCATTGGTTTGCTCAGATTCTGAGAACTGACTCTGTTGCTCACTTTCTTTTTCAGCTTGCTCTTGCACTTCTCCTGACTTACCACCTTGCGGCCCTTTAGCACCAACGGATGGCTCTTCATCTGTTAATTCAGGTTTATCGTTACTATCACTTACTTCGCCAATTTGCCCTGCGTATAAGGTAACATCCCCACCATTATTCGCCATATATACCGCACCTTCGCCTACTTTAACCAGTAGCTTGTCATTGTATTCTGCTACAAATTCAGTGCCGCGTATGCCAATGGTTGCTACAGGCGTATTTAAACGATAAGCTTGTTTGTTCGTTTTACCTACCAAGCCCGTAATCGCACGCATACCGCCTTTAATCAAGCTAAAGAAGCTTTTGTCTGTGACGTCCTTTTTAGCCGCGTATGCATAATCTTCCACCTTGAATGTTGTGTTAGGTTGAAGTGATACATAGCCACCATCAGTAAATTTAACCTGCGCACGCGCATCGTTAGTTTGAATGGTGTCTCCCACATCAATTTCCGCCCCTTTAGTAAGCGCACGTGTAGCACCGCTTTGGCTCACCGCAGTAGCACCCACCGTCGAAAATTCCACTTTACCCACCACAGCGAAGGCCTGCAATGGCTGCGTCGCCAAAAATACTGTGCTTGCCAGCAATAAGTTAATTTTCTTGTTCATACCAAACTCCTTAAATGAAGGCTTATTAAGAGGCCTTATAAAATGCAACTTACCAATTAAAATCGTAACGCAAACTTACCGTCGCTAAGTAACGGTCAAAATCATAAATAGAAACATTAGAGTTGTTTTTAATATAGCTCAATTGTGGTCTGATAGTCCAAGCACGATAGGGCAAGTAGCGTGCGCCTAAGGTCAACTCATATTGATCATCATCCCGTGATTTTAAAAAGAGAGCTTCTTCACCACCGTAATTACGGTTTTCAAAAGAGGAGTTTGCATACAGCACTAACTTAGGCTTAACCGCTAACTGACCACCCACGCGAAATCCATATAAATCATGCCCTAAATGTGCAACATGTGAAGCACGTTCATCTTCTTTACCACCATAAAGGCTGACATACGCAATAGGAGACATATCTCCTGCAAAAGCATGTGCAAACCCCAAACCTAGCACCGTTCTATCAGCATCTCGAATAGATTGGCCTTGATAATAATGTAAACGGTTTTGTTGTACATAGGCACTCACTTGATTCGTTGGATCTATATCATATTGCCATTGCCCCGTTAAACCATAAGCGCGTCTAAAATGGTCATTATCCACATAGGTGTGTGTGTCTTGCGCTAATACCGTAAAGGTATGGAGCTGTTGCTTAAATCGCACGCCTGCACTGTAATCAAAACTCCCTAGATTGTAAGTGCTTTCACTCCAGTTCATTTTATTGCTTACATTCACCGCGCCCAATAATGCAACTTGCTTATTGATTGGCATATTCATTGAGGCACCACCTGCGAGGGTAGCAAAGCCATCACTTTGTTCTAATGAGGTTTTACCTAAATCTGCTACCGCACCACCAAAAACAGGCAATGCCACTGTAGATAGATCTGAAGCACTGCCAGTATTGGAATCATGTCCAATTGTGCCTTCTAAATAAGCACTAAAGGTGGTGGCATTGCCCGTTGCTTTATCAATTTGTGTCATAAATTTATTGATAGCCACTTTAACATCATCAGGCGGAGAGGCTTCTAGCACGTTATTAAACTCCGCTTTTGCGGTATCTGTTTCGCCTAACAATAGATGTGCTTTAGCAATCTCTGAGCGAGCCTGCGCGTTTTGTGGCTCTATCGCTAACACGCGTTCTAGCGCAAACACCGCGCGCGTGGCCTGCCTGACTTCTAACGCGGCAATTCCAAAAAGATAATCAAACTTGGGGTTGCCCGCATTTTCACTTTCTAGTGGCTCAAGTAGGGTGTAAGCAGCTTGATAGTCGCCTGCCTTGATTAAACGGGTTGCCTCATCAACCACAGCGGTTTCAGCAGCCAACGTAAGCACTGGCATAGCGATTAACACCGCACATAAACATTGCTTTAATTTGAATGCGTTATTTTTTAGTACGTTCACTTTCAATCCATTCTAACTTAATGATTTAAAGATAGTTTACACTTTTTTTGATAAACATCAATGCTAAGGAACTTTAGCCCCTTAAAAATCCAAAACAAAACCAACTACTCACCAATAACATCTACGCCTTTAGGGGCTTTGAATAAAAAAGCTTTTGCTTCTAAATGTGGGTTAATTTCTATATGGCTAAAAGTGATTTTAGTTTGATGCCCAAAGCTATCTACTAAATCCATTGCTTGTAAAACGCCCTCTTTAAAGCCTAAAGACATTTTTTCAAACCCCGTATCTTTTTCTTTAGGTTGCGCACTCACCCAATCTAAATCCCCTTGGCGATAAGGATTGTTAATTTTAAAGTTATCTTCTAAGGCACTTTGTCCTGCTAACAACGCCGCAGGGCTCGCACCTAAAGCCTTAGTGACTGCGCGTACGGTTACTTGCGCTAAGTCCACATCGTATAACCATACCTGCTTACCATCACTCACAATTTGTTGTTCAAAAGGGGCAAGGTAATCCCATCTAAACTTATCAGGACGCAATAGTTGCATTTGACCTTGCACTTCTTGGACTTTTCGCCCTTGTTTATCAGTGACAATTTGATGAAAATTAGCGCGTAAACTTTGTGTTTTGCCATAAAAGTCTTTTAAGCTACTTGCGCCATCAGCCAGTGCAAGCAGTGGCATGAGCAGGCCGATTAAACTCAAGCGTGCGATTTTTTTAAGCATAGTTAACATCCTGAATTAACATAATTTTTACTCTTGTGCCCTTTACTCTTGAGAAGGGGCAAGCACTTCTCGATTGCCATTATTTTGCATGGCAGATACCAAACCCGCGCGCTCCATGTCTTCAATTAAGCGTGCTGCACGGTTGTAGCCAATACGCAATTGGCGCTGCACAGCAGAAATACTCGCGCGGCGTGTTTTAAGCACGATGGCAACGGCTTCATCATACAAAGGATCCACTTCGCTGCCACCTTGCCCTGTGCCCCCAGCAAACTCTGCACCGCCTTCTTCAGCCTCGTTGGTCAAAATGCCTTCAATATAATTTGGCTCACCTTGCGATTTGAGATAATTCACCACCTCATGCACTTCATGATCACTTACAAACGCGCCGTGAATGCGCATCGGGTAGCCTGTGCCTGGTGGCATATAGAGCATATCCCCTTGCCCCAGCAGAGCCTCTGCCCCCATTTGGTCTAATATGGTGCGTGAGTCAATTTTGCTAGAAACTTGAAAAGAAATACGCGTTGGCACGTTTGCTTTAATCAAGCCAGTAATCACATCTACAGAAGGGCGTTGCGTCGCTAATACCAAGTGTATGCCACAAGCACGGGCTTTTTGCGCCAAACGGGCAATAAGTTCTTCTACCTTTTTACCCACCACCATCATTAAATCAGCCAATTCATCAATCACCACGACAATCAATGGCATTTCAAACAAAGGCTCAGGATCGTCAGGCGTTAAACTGAATGGATGGGGAATTTTTTCACCTGCTTTATCAGCCTCTTTAATTTTTTGGTTGTAACCTGCCAAGTTACGCACACCTAAGCTAGACATCAGCTTATAACGCCGCTCCATCTCTGCCACGCACCAATTTAAGGCGTTTGAAGCTTGGCGCATATCTGTGACCACTGGAGCAAGCAAATGCGGAATACCTTCATACACTGAGAGCTCCAACATTTTGGGGTCAATTAAAATCATGCGTACTTGGCTAGCATCCGCCTTATAAAGCCAGCTTAAAATCAAAGCGTTAATGGCAACTGATTTACCTGAACCAGTGGTACCTGCCACCAACACGTGAGGCATTTTGGCTAGGTCAGCCACGGCGGGCTTGCCTGCAATATCTTTGCCTAAACAAATCGCTAAGGGTGATTTAACATCAGCATAAGCTTGGCTACCCATAATTTCAGAAAGGTAAACAATTTGGCGTTTTACGTTGGGGATTTCTAAACCCATGCAAGTTTTACCTGGAATGGTTTCTACCACACGCACACTGGCTACTGATAGCGCACGAGCTAAATCTTTCACCAAGTTAGTCACTTGGCTACCTTTAACGCCTGCGGCTGGCTCTAACTCAAAGCGTGTAATCACAGGACCTGGTTGCGCAGTGAGCACTTTGACTTCAATACCAAAATCCATTAGCTTTCGCTCAATCAAACGTGAGGTGAAGTCTAAGGTTTCAGCCGAGGGCAGCTCTACTGTGTTTTTTGCTTCATCTAACAAATGGAGCGGAGGCAAGGTGGAGTCTGGCAAGGTTTCAAATAATGGAGCTTGTTTTTCTTTTTGTACGCGTTCGCTTTGAGGAATTTCCAGCACAGGTGGCGTAATCAATACGGGTTCACGGCTTTCTGTACGCTTACGTTCATTTTGCACATACTCGGTACGCGCTTGCTCTATTTGCTTGCCTGCTTTGCGATCTTGCCAATCGTGCCATTCCAGTAGCACATAATCATAGCTAGCAATTACGCCTTCACCTAGTTTTTCAATAATGTGTACCCAAGACCAGCCTGTAAACAAGCTAAACCCAACAACAAACATCACCAACAGCACCATGCTAGATCCTGTATAGCCAAATAATTGACGCAAGCCAGCATCTACCACTGTGCCCAACATGCCGCCAGCAGACAATGGCAATAAAGCGGGCAAACTAATCAGATGTCCAGCCTCTAGTGCGCTTGAAGCGATTAAGAGTAAAGCAAACCCCATAAAGTTAAAAAACAGAAAAGGCGACTCATTTTGATGTTCAAGTGCTTGAAGATGATCTAACTTTAAATACACGAACCACATGGCATAAAAAGCCAGCACTACCCACCACCAAGCTGAAAAGCCAAATACATACAACAGTAAATCTGAAAGCCAAGCCCCTACGTTACCACCACTGTTATGCACCACCGCATTGCCTGGGGCACTGTGAGACCAAGAGGAATCATCAGGATGATAAGTAAACAGGATGATTGCAAGGTAAGAGCCCAATAATACTAACCCCAGCCACCAGGCTTCTTTCATCAAGGTTTTTGTGAGCAAATTTACTTGCGTAACCTCAGCTTCGCGTCGCGCATTAACAGGTTTAGATTTTTTAAAAAACAAGATGTGGTAAACCTTAAGCAATTTTATTTTGAGATTTAATTATAGCAGTACCTAAAGCAGTTTAACGACATGTAAAATACCTGCATTTTTACACATTCATTTTATAGTGGCAGGCGCAAATGTTCCGTTGGTTTGAAAATCTGGTTCACCCATTTCCTGATACACCCTTGCGTACGCCGCCTAAGCAATTTTGGGCTTTTATATGGTCCTGCACAGCAGGAATGCGTCCTTACATCGCTGGTATGACCTTGCTCACTGCCTGCATTGGTGCATTTGAAGCTTTATTATTTGCCTTAATGGGCAAAGTCGTTGACCGCTTAAGTACGATTCCACCCCAAATGCTTTGGGAATATCATTTGCGTGATTTAGCGATGCTAGCAGGTGTACTGTTATTAAGTAGCTTGCTTGTAGCGGGGCAAACTTTACTTAAACACCAAACCTTAGCGGGTATTTTTCCAATGCGTTTACGTTGGAACTTTCATCGCCTCATGCTTGGGCAAAGTATGAGTTTTTATCAAGATGAATTTGCAGGAAGAGTATCAGCAAAAGTCATGCAAACCGCACTAGCAGTACGTGATGTGTGGTTTATTGTGACAGACATTATGGTATATGTTGTGATTTATTTTGTGACAATAGTCGCTGTAGTGGGCAACTTTAACTTGATGATTGCATGGCCATTTTTAATTTGGCTGTTGTTATATGCGAGTGCCTTAGTTTATTTTGTCCCTCGGCTAAAAAATGTGTCACAACAACAAGCCGATGCACGCGCTTTAATGACAGGGCGCATCACCGATGCCTATACCAATATCAGCACTGTGAAACTTTTTTCACATGCAGGTCGTGAAGCAGATTATGCGAAATCTGCAATGCAGGAATTTTTAGGGTTTGTCCATCGCCAAATGCGCATGGTGAGTAGCGTTGAAACTATCAACCATCTACTAAACATGCTATTGGTGATTAGCTGCGTAGGTGTCGCCTTATGGCTTTGGAGTCACAACCAAGTAGGCGTGGGCGCGGTTGCCGCAGTCACCGCCATGGCGTTGCGCTTAAATGGCATTTCACACTGGGTAATGTGGGAAATGACCTCACTTTATGAACAAATTGGCACAGTGCAAGATGGCATCAACACACTTGCCCAAGCGCACAGCATTACCGACAAGCCCGATGCCAAGGCATTGTGCGTAACGCACGGACAAATTGAGTTTGCTAAAGTCAACTTTGCTTACCCACACCAGCAGGCATTACTGAAGCAATTTCAACTGAGCATTCAAGCGGGTGAAAAAGTAGGCATCGTTGGGCGTTCAGGCGCAGGAAAATCTACCCTTGTAAACTTGCTGTTACGTTTTTATGACATCCAAGATGGGCAGATTCTGATTGACCATCAAAACATTCAGCACATCACGCAAAACACTTTAAGAGAGTCTATTGGCATGGTCACACAAGACACTTCTTTGCTACACCGAAGTGTGCGCGATAACATTTTATATGGTCGCCCCGATGCCACAGAAGCAGAAATGATTGCTGCAGCCAAACGCGCTCAAGCCCATGAGTTTATTTTAACCCTGCGCGATGCACACGGTCGCGCAGGCTATGACGCGCATGTAGGAGAGCGTGGAGTCAAGCTTTCAGGCGGTCAACGCCAACGTATTGCCATTGCGCGCGTCATGCTCAAAGATGCGCCTATTCTGATATTAGATGAAGCCACCAGCGCATTAGATTCAGAAGTAGAAGCGGTTATTCAAAGTAGCTTGTATCAGCTAATGCAAGGCAAAACTGTGATTGCCATTGCCCACCGCCTTTCAACCATCGCAGCCATGGATAGATTAGTTATTTTAGACGAAGGTACGCTGATTGAAATGGGCGACCACCCAAGCTTACTCGCCAAAGGTGGGATATACGCACAATTATGGGCACGTCAAAGTGGTGGATTTTTAGGCGAGTGACTACCAATTTAATCTTACACAATAATAAGTTACCTGCTAACATCACCACATTTATTCAACTAATAAAGTTAAAATAACCCGCGATATAAAACACTCGGATGGCAATCAATGAACAAATACTTTCAACTGATTTCACAACACTTTTCTATCAACCAACAAGAAACGCTTAGTGTTCACCGTATCAAGGTTGCATTAGAAACTGGTGGCATTGCCTTAATACTTATGGGTGTTAGTTGGGCACTATTATTTTCTTACTTAAAAATCTGGCCATTAGTTTTAATTGACTTTCTCATCCTATTCGTTGGACTCACTACTTTATTTTTACTAAAAAAGCATTTTTTACGCAGTGCAAGCTTTGTATTACTCTTAGGATTGTTTAGTCTAGCATTCAGCATCGCCTTGTTTATGGACATTCCAAGCCTAGCCACCCCTCGAGTGATACATTTATATTTTTTAAGCCTTGCTTTTTATGCTTATCTTTTACTCAGCAATGAAAAACTATGGCTACGCAACACGGTTTTTGTATTATTGCTATGCATTTTTTTAATCTTTTCGAGTACCAATATCAGTGTTGCTAATTCACTGATGATTCCAGAGTCTGTGCGCCATATAGGTGCATGGATAAACAGCGCAACTGCAATAAGTTTGCTATGTTTAGTGTTGCATATTATGCAATCAGACTTTATTTTACGTACGCAAATAGGTAATGAATTAAGCCAAGCATTATGGGAAAACCAATTTGAATTGTATTACCAACCTCAAGTAAATGCGCAGGGAGTCGTGTTTGGCTCTGAAGCTCTGATTCGATGGAATCACCCCACACGTGGCGTAGTTTCACCCGCTGAGTTTATTCCCCTTGCAGAAAGCATTGGATTGATGAACCCGATTGGATTTTGGGTTTTAAATGAGAGTTGCAAGCAACTGTCTGTTTGGAAAAACGATGCCAAAATGTCAAGCCTCAGCATCTCAATCAATGTAAGTGCACATCAATTTTATGGTCAAGAGTTTGTATCGAAAGTATTATCCAACGTAAAGCGCATGGAAATTGACCCAAAGCTGTTAAAGCTAGAATTAACAGAAAGTATCTTAATTCAGAATATTGAGGAAGTGATTTCCAAAATGCACGCATTAAAAGCAGCAGGTATTGGTATCTCATTAGATGATTTTGGCACTGGATACTCTTCACTTAGCTACTTAAAACGGCTACCGTTAGATCAGCTAAAAATTGATCAGTCATTTATTAAAGATATTTTAAACAGCCCCCATGATCAGGCTATCGCTAAAACCATTATTTCTTTAGGACGTGATTTAGAACTGAAGGTCATTGCAGAAGGCGTTGAGAGTCAGCAGCAACAAACGTTTTTGTTAAACAATAACTGCCATGCGTTTCAAGGCTATTGGTTTAGCCCTCCCGTTCCCGTTAACCTATTCTGTCAATTTGTCGCTCAAAGTCAACGCTCACAGAGAGAGTAAAATTACTCTTTTTTCTCTTTACCTGATGTGATTTTATCCATGACCGCTTTGCCAGTATCCGTTTGCACCAGTGCCTCTAACATTGCACCTAATTGCGTACCGCCATTAGCACTGAATAAATCAGTAACGCCATTTAACCCAGCATTGACACTGCCGCCATTGGCAATCACTTTCACATTAGCTTTTTCTAGGGCTTTAGCTTGCTCAATGCCCACATTACCCATCACTTCAACTTGTTTGAGTGACACTAAGTATTTTTGATAAGACTCATTATTACCAATTTTTTCAGCGAGGGTAATTTCAGCTTCAACAGATGCTAACTGCATCAATTTCTCTGCGTTTGCTTTTGCTGCACCCTCAGCTTCAATCCCTTTTGCTTCAAAAGTTTTGGATTGAAAATCACCATCCGCAATCATCACGGTTGATGCTTTTTCACCTTCCGCTTTAATCAGTGCAGATTGTTTTTGCGCCTCGGCATCAATCACCGTAGTTTGTTTTTTAGCCTCAGCATTGATAACGGTGGTTGCTTTTTCTTTCTCAGCTTCAACAATTTTAACTTGTTTATCAATCTCAGCTTGGTTTACTTGCGCCACTTGCAAAATGCTCATTTCTTTTTCTTTTGTGATTTTTTGTTGCTCTGCAATCACTTGTGTTGCTTGCTCATTGGCAATACCAACTTCACGCTCTTTTTCAGCGGTTCTAAGACCAACTTGTTGCAGGGCTTCTTGCTTTTTAATATCGGTTTCGCGTTGCGCTTCAATCTCAGCAATTTGTGCTTTTTTGTTATTTTGGGCAACTTCCGTGCGGCTTTCCATCTCAATTTGCGATTTCTTTTTATCCATGATGTTTTTGATCACGTGAGAATCTTTAGCATCACGAATATCCATTAGTTCTACACTTTTTACAGTACTCACACCCCATGATTTCAAATTATCATCCACCTCTTTAGTGAACGCCTCACCAAACTTTGCTCGGTCTTGCATAATTGACTCAATACTATTGGTAGCCAAAATACTACGAATACACCCTTGAAGAATCGCATTGAGCTGACTGCGCATTTCATCAAATGAAGACACGCGCCTTGCAGCGATTTCACTATCACTAATACGAAAAAATGCTTTTACATCAATGACAAAGGGCAAACGACCTTGGTCGTAAGCCTCATAATCAATCAACTCTTCAGCAAATACTGAGACTGGATATTTAGAAACTAAAACACCAATCACAGGAATCCAAGCAGGAAACTCATAATAGGTATTGCCATTTAAACCCTTGGTTTTAATGTTGCCCACTGTTTCATTTGAGTTACTAGACTCAATACCCACTCCGTAAGAAATGGAGCGTTTGCCTGACTGCACAATATGTACTTCATTGGTTGGCACAACACGACGTAATGAAATAACCCATAAAAGAAGGAGTGCTACAAGCACCGACATCACTGCAAAATAAATCATTCCCATTACAATTCCTCACTAAAATTTAGAGCCGTTTTTAGACGATAAAATCATACCATTAAACTTTATGCCTCTATACCATTTTCAGTATCAAAAAAACTCGGCACAATGACATAAATAGTGCAGGGGCGTGATTTATCAAGCCCTTGATGCCGTGACTCATGCTTAAAATAACTGTACTGAAAATGGTATAGAGGCATAAATAGCTACTTAGACTTAAAGAATTACGGATGAGTAGAAACCAATATGCAGCGTGCGCAAGCAGAATATTGGCTTCTATCTTAGCAAGATGGAATTGTTAAAAACTAAGCATTTACATCAATGTAAATGCTTATTATCAAACAATAGACACTAAGAAATTAACATTGCATAAAGTTGATCTTTTAGCTGTGCACGTTTTTTCTTTTGGTTTTCAAAATCCAAATCTGACACTGGCACACCTGTGTTTTCTAAATGCTCAACGCCCTTAGTGCTAATATGATATTCATCAAACAACTTAGCAAAGTGTGCATTACTGGTTTTTAAATGGTGAATTTTTTCACGATGCTCTGGAAATTCATGGACTAAATCATGGTGCTCAATACTCATAAGTTCTCCTTTTAACTGACCTACAAACTAACATGCAGGACTCGGTTCATTATCAAAGGATTTGCGCAAACTTGCAATGATTTAAATCAACTCTAAGCTAAAGAAAAATATCCTCTAATCTACAAAATAATGTTTAATTTTTTGTACTATTACGTCAAGTATTTTTAGCGTATGCTGTCTCATTGACTGTTTTATTTAAGCTGTTATTTTGTCCAATATACTACGCATTGCTACACTTAATATTCACAAAGGCGTGACGCATTTTAGTGCGCGGTTAGCTTTGCAACATCAGTATGATTTACTGCAAAAAACACATGCAGATATTGTTTTTTTACAAGAGGTGCGTGATGTACACACCAAGCATAAGCAACGCTTTCCTGCTTGGCCTGCATTAGGGCAAGCAGAGTTTTTAGCCAGCGCAATGCAAGCCGAATATGCGTATGGTAAAAATGCCGTCTATCCCGCAGGGCATCATGGCAATGTCATTTTGTCAAAACATCCGATTATGCATCACCATAATTTGCAGATTTCAGCGCATGTCAGCGAGCAACGCGGTATGTTGCACTGTGAAATTGCGATGCCACATTGGCATAGCTCTTTACATGCAGTTTGCATACATTTGGGCTTATTTTCTCAATGGCGGCAAACACAGTTACGCGCCATTGCTAATTATATAGAACAGGCGATTCCAGCACATGCACCCTTAATTATTGCGGGGGATTTTAATGAGTGGCGCAAACATGGTTTGCTACATTTTGCGCAACACTTACAATTACACGAGGCGTTTGAACATCATACTGGCAAGCCTGCACGTAGCTTTCCATCATGGTTGCCAATGCTACGGTTAGACCGTATTTATATGCGTGGCTTTCAGGTAAAGCATGTGGAAGTGCATGCGGGCGCACATTTTTTGCAAGTGTCTGACCATGCAATGCTTTCTGCCACGTTAATAAAAATATGACGCATTTTATTCAAGGCAACCAGATTCAGCTGCTCTTTAGTGGTGCTGAGTATTTTCCTGCCCTACTTAAGGCGATTGCGTTAGCTCAACATGAAATTTATCTTGAAACCTATATTTTCGCAGAGGATACCACAGGGCAAGCGGTTGCCAATGCATTAAAACTTGCCGCGCAACGTGGTGTTTACGTGCATGTGTTGTTGGATGGGTTTGGTTGTAAAAATTTAAGTTCTACATTTATCACATCGCTCCAGCAGGCGAGTGTTGAGGTGTTGATTTATCGCAAAAAAATATCGCCTTGGAGCTTTAAAAAAAATCGTTTGCGTCGTTTACATCGTAAATTAGTGTTGATTGATCAATCGATTGGTTTTGTTGGTGGCATTAACGTGATTGATGATTTCAACACACCAGACCAAGTACCCCCGCGCATTGATTATGCAGTGCGCATTGAGGGGGCTCTCATTCCTGTTATTACAACCAGCATGCAAAAACTATGGCGACATATTGCACGTTTGCATTTATTGCCCATGCCAATCAAAATGCAAGCCCCCCCAATTAAAGCCTCATCTGACTTGGCGCAACCGAGCGTTCAAGCCGCTTTTGTGGTGCGAGATAACCTATTACATCGGCATGATATTGAAAACGCTTATTTATCAGCAATCCACCAAGCAAACACTGAAATTATCATCGCCAATGCTTACTTCTTGCCAAGCAAGTCATTTCGCCAAGCCTTAATAGCCGCCGCGAAACGTGGGGTAAGCGTTAAATTATTGTTACAAGGTCGCCAAGAATACATGCTCATGCTGGCAACCTACGCTTTTTACCCTAGCTTTTTACAAAATAAGATTGAAATTTACGAATATCGGCATAGTTTTATGCATAGCAAAGTTGCCATTGTAGATAGGGAATGGGCAACTGTTGGCTCATCTAACATTGACCCTTTCAGCTTGCTACTCGCGCGTGAAGCGAACGTGGTGGTAAAAGACGTAGCTTTTGCAAATACGCTACTCACACATATTTTGCACACGATAGAAAGCGCACATCGCATAGATTCACAAACATGGGCACACGAGTCACTCTTTAAAAAAATCAGTGGGTGGCTTACGTTTAACTTGGTGAGAGTGCTTTTAGGGATTATTGGGTATGGTAAGAGTCAGTAAGGTTGCGACAATTTGCCACATTGTTTTAATTTAACTCATCGCTTAGACTTCTATTGTGTAAGCCTAGATACGCATATAAAACTAATCAATTTAAATTTAGGAGATTTTTATGTTATCAAACGTTAAACAATTTTTGCAAGACGAAGAAGGTCAATCAATGGTTGAGTACGGTGTTGTTTTAGGTGCAGTTGCAGCCGTTGCATACATTGCAGCAGTTCAACTAGG
>JABFSF010000088.1 GCA_013140755.1 Methylotenera sp.
GTAAAGATGCTCGGGCGTACAATCAGCATTAGCACCTAAATCTAACATATAGGTATTGCCTTTTTCACTGGGTAAGACCGAAGCAATGGCTGGACGATCAATCCCTGGTAAAGTTTTTAACACGAAACGTGCCGTGGCCATAAGAGCCCCCGTATTACCTGCACTCACACATGCATGTGCCTCACCACTTTTAACTAAGTTAATTGCCACGCGCATGGATGAATCTTTTTTATTTTTTAATGCACTTTGTGGCGACTCGTCCATTGTCACCACTTCACTCGCATGGTGGATGCGTAAACGTGTGTTTACTTGAGCTTTATGCGCCTTAAGCTCCGCTTTAATAGCATCACTCAAACCAACCAAAACAACATTAAGTTGGTCATCAGACTCAAGAGCTTTTAATGCCGCAGGAACAGTGACATGAGGGCCATGATCACCACCCATTGCATCAATTGCGATTGTTATATCCATGTAATTTACTCACTGAGTTATTAAGCTCATCACTTAACGAATCGTTAAATATGCGCTTAATTGAACCGAAACTATCAACAAATACTTGGAAGTGTATTTTTAAAATACTAACGCCGCTCCAAATCACTGGAGCGGCGTTAAATGATTGCTTAATTACCCAACAAATTCAATCTAAATCGTTACTTACATTGAATTGAGTTAAATAAAATTACTCGCCTTTTGAAGGCAATACTTTACGACCACGATAGTAGCCATTTGGGCTAACGTGATGACGCAAATGTGTTTCGCCTGTTGTTGGCTCAACCGCTAAAGGTGGATTTGTCAAAAAGTCATGTGAACGGTGCATACCGCGCTTAGAAGGTGTCTTTTTGTTTTGCTGAACTGCCATAATAAAACTCCAATAAAATGATTAAAACATCATCTCAATTACTTACAAACCGATGTCGCTCAATAAACAACGCATCACTAATTTAAGATACATAAAAAACTAATCCGCAATAATAATATAAAACAACAACTTTGTCAGCTTAATTGACGGCTTTATTGGTTAATCAGCAATTTCTAAACTAAAACCGAAGAAAGATAAACGTTTTAATCACAACACTCAATGTTAAAATGACTAACTTTAAAAATAAGCTTCGTTTCATTATTCAATGTGGTGATGAAGCACAAACAACAACGTCAGCATTGATAAGGAAATAACTAAATGGCAATCCAATGGTATCCAGGGCACATGACCCAAGCGCGCAAAAAAGCGGAAGAAACCATGGAGTTCACCGACATGGTGATTGAGGTACTTGATGCCCGCGTACCCGCTGCCAGCCACAACCCCATGATTGATGAAATGCGCTTATTTCGCCAACGCCCGCAATTAAAAATTCTCAATAAGGCGGATTTAGCTGACCCTGCCGTGACCCAAGCATGGCTCAACTACTTTAATGCGCAGCCCAACACCAAAGCGGTGGCACTTTCATGTAAAAAAGCAGGCGATGCTAAAAAAATCCCCGCGCTTTGTCGCAAAATCACTCCGCACCGTGGCACACATTTAAAGCCATTACGCATGATGATTATGGGCATTCCTAACGTGGGTAAATCCACCCTGATGAACGCCCTACTCAACCGCCGCATTGCCAAAGTGGGTGATGAGCCAGCCGTGACCAAAAGCCAGCAGCGCTTTGATATTGATGACACCATGAGCATTACCGATACCCCAGGCATGATGTGGCCACGCATTGCATTTGAATCAGATGGCTATATGCTGGCTGCCAGCCACGCTATTGGCCGCAATGCGGTGATTGATGAAGATGTCGCCATCTTTTTAGCCAATAATTTACTCCAAAGCTACCCTGCCCTCATTAACACGCGCTATAAGCTAGATGCCATGAAGCTAGACGTGACAAAAATGGATGGGGTGGATTTACTAGAAGCCATTGCCAAACGCCGCTCTTATAAGCGTCATGATGGGTTATGGGATATGGAAAAAACCGCCGTGGCTTTTTTAACCGATTACCGCAGTGGTGCAATTGGTCGCGTGAGTTTAGAATCCCCTACTTCAAGAGCAGAAATGATTGCAAACGCAACATCGACTACTGATGAAAACGCGTCAGATAACGAAGCTAAAACGAGCGAATAAGCCTAATGCGCATCAATAACTCCCTTCACCGGCAAATGTTTATGTGATTGATATGCGATTGCCTTCATAGTAGCCCCAATAGCCAAGCTACCGCATATATAAAGGGGGTAAACATGCAAAAAAACAGTCTGCAGTTCATGGGCATGCTTGTTTTATTGGTCATCACCACCATTTTTAACTACGCTTTCTTTAATACATTGGGCATCACTGGAGTCACGTTACTCAACTTATTAGTTGTGGTGGTGGCGGCTTATTTTTGTGACTTTGCCATTGCCACACTTACCGCCTTTTTGGCTTTTTTAAGTATTAACTACTTTTTTACTGAGCCACGCTACACCTTTGAAATTGCACACTTGCAATCATGGGTGAGTTTAATTTGTTTTTTGATTGTTTCTGTTGTAATTGCCACTTTGGTTAAGCAGCTACAATTTCAAACTTTTGAAGCGCAGCTTGCATCGCAACGAGCTCAGTTTGCACGCACGCTAGCTGAAAAAATCGCCCTTGCCGCTGATATTGATGCTCTATTGATAGAGACGTGCCAGTTATTGCAATCTGAATTTCATAAACCATTTGGTGTTGTTTTATGCAACCATGCGATGAATACTGAAACGCATTATCGCTTTGTGAAGCTAGCAGATGTACCTGAACCAGACCCAAGGCTACTTAAATGGGTATGGGAAAATGGCAAAGCCATCAGCCCTTACACTGAGTATTGGGCAAAATCTGCACAATGGTTATTGCCTTTTAGCCGCACTGCTAACCATGAGCCGATTTTAATCGTAGGTGACATTGGCAATGATGAGCCTATTGAAACTTTTAATGCCATTAAATCATGTGTTGACCAAATATCCCAAGCATATCAACGGCTTAACAGTAGCGAAAAAGCCAAACATGCAGAGTTAATCGCGCAAGAAGAAGCCATACAAAGTGCCTTGCTTGCTTCAATCTCACACGATATGCGCACCCCTTTAACTTCAATTCTAGGTGCCGCAACCACCCTGCTACGCACAGACTTAGATCATACGCAATCCAAATATCTGATTGCCCTTATTGCCTCGCAAGCACGCTATTTAGCCACCGCTACAGAAAATATCCTGAGCCTAGTGCGCATAGAATCAAGCGCTGGCAAACAAATTGTAATGGATTGGCAATCACCAGAAGAGATGATTGGCATTGCCTTACAGCAGTTTCAAGAGCAAGATGCATCATTAGAAATTGAAGTGCATATCCGTAGCCCTGAAGCACTGATTAAAGGCAATATCCATTTACTCACACAGGCACTATGTAACTTGATTGACAATGCAAAACATGCACATATTGGTACGGAACCTATCATGATTGATGTGGTTAAAATAGATCACTTCATTCATCTCACAATCCAAGACCGTGGCGCAGGCTTTGTTGAACTGCCTGATTTAGCTCAAATTAAAAAATTTGGCACGACCAAATCCAGAGGGTTTGGCTTAGGGCTAGCCATCGTGCAGGCCATTGCAACCCTACACAACGCACAGTTCACCATTCAACACCGAGAAGGTGGCGGCACATGCGCCACATTAAGCTTTCCGACACAAATACTTGAGCTGCCACATGCTGGATAAGCACCATATTTTAATTGTGGAAGATGATGCAGAGATTAGCCAATTTCTGCAAACCAGCTTAAAAGCCAGTGGCTATTTAACACAATGTGTGCGCACGATAAGCGAAGCTAAGCACCACTTTGCGGCACAAAAACCTGTGTTAGTTATTCTAGATTTAAATCTACCTGATGGCGATGGCACAGAAATGATAAGCGCAATACGTAACTATTCTGACATCCCTATTTTAGTGCTCTCTGCACGTCAATCTGAGCAAGAAAAAGTCAATTGTTTCAATTTAGGTGCAGATGATTACCTAGCTAAACCTTTTGGTATCAATGAATTATTAGCTAGAATTAAAGTAACACTTAAACGATTAAGCATAATGTCATTACGTGATGATGTCTATCAACTAGACGCGCTGGAAATTAACACAGCCAATGCTACCGTACTGCTCAACCAGCAAGCTGTACACCTCACCCCCATTGAATTTAAGCTACTATTGATATTGGCACAAAAACCAGGCAAAGTATTTACCCATCGACAATTACTCACTGCGGTTTGGGGCGCAGAATATGTGGATGATACGCACTACTTACGTATTCACATGGGTAGATTGCGTGCTCAACTTGAAACAAACACTGCAAAACCGCGCTATATCTTGACCGAAGCAGGCATTGGGTATCGGCTTGCTGCCACTTAAGTTTCACACACTAAAATTTTAACCATGTTTATGTGATTGATACACCACCACTGATTTAATGCACTTGTCATTCTTTATAAGGTGTATTAAAAACATGAGTACTAATCTAAAATCTAAAAGCATTGCGGAACTCACACTAGGGGCCATCGGCGTGGTGTATGGCGACATTGGCACCAGCCCTTTATATACGGTGCAAGTCATTTTTAGCGAAGCAACAGGGATTACACTGAACCAAGCCAATATTTTAGGAGCGATTTCGGCTATATTTTGGGCACTCATGCTAGTTGTCACACTGAAATACGTAATACTAGTGCTACGCGCAGATAACCATGGTGAAGGTGGCATTATGGCTTTATTGGCACTAGCGGTTTCTGGTGCAGGGAATACACCGCGACGTAAAAAAATATTGCTGGGGCTTGGCGTATTTGGTGCAGCTTTATTTTATGGGGATAGCGTACTGACACCTGCGATTTCAGTGTTATCTGCAGTAGAGGGAACCGCTTTAATCGCACCTAGTTTATCAGCTTATATTTTGCCTATTGCTGTGACAATTTTGGCGGCATTATTCTCATTTCAAAAGTATGGCACGCATGCTGTGGGTAGGTTCTTTGGGCCCATTGTGATTATTTGGTTTCTCACCATTGGTGCAGTAGGCATTTACCAAATTACGTATCAACCAGTCATTCTTCACGCACTCAATCCTATTTACGCCGCACACTTTTTAATGGATAGAGGCGTTGGTGTATTTTTAGCAGTAGGTGCTGTAGCACTAGCGATTACAGGGGGTGAAGCACTATATGCTGATATTGGGCATTTTGGCAAAAAATCCATCCGTATCGCGTGGACAGGCTTAGTACTCCCCTGTTTAGCACTCAATTATTTAGGCCAAGGTGCGTTATTGCTAACTACCCCAACGGCGGCAAATAACCCTTTTTACCTATCATTTCCACAACCCTTGCTAATACCGATGGTGATACTTGCCACATTAGCGACAATTATTGCATCACAAGCTGTGATTACAGGTGCTTATTCAATAACACGACAGGCCATACAATTAGGTTTTTTACCTAGAATGCAAATTCTACATACGTCAGCTAGTGAGTCAGGGCAAATCTACATACCAACCATCAATTGGTTACTGTTAGCTGCAGTAATTATCGTTACCTTGGCATTTCAAAACTCATCTTCACTTGCTTCCGCTTATGGTATTGCTGTCACAGGTACCATGCTTATTACTACCATTCTCACCTATTTTGTATTACGCCAAAACTGGCGTTATCCATTATGGTTAGCACTGGGCGCAACCACAATCTTTTTCTGTTTAGATACTTTGTTGTTTACTTCATGCGCAGCAAAATTCTTAAAAGGAGGTTGGTTCCCTATTGCATTAGGTGTTGGATTGGTTATCGTCATGTGGACATGGAAACAAGGCCGCACAATACTGCTCAACCGTATTCATGAAAACGGCCCAAAATTAGAAGACTTTGTGCGTAATATTGCGCAAGGTAAGCAAACTAGAATCGAACGTACGGCAGTTTTTCTCTGCGCTAACCCCGATACTGTACCGCAAGCTTTATTACATAATTTAAAGCACAACCAAGTGTTGCATCAAACCAACTTAATTTTAACCGTTGAATTTAAAGATATCCCCGTAGTGGAAAGTGAATCACGCATGCTGGTTAAAGAAATTGGCGCAGGCTTTTGGCAACTGACTTTGCAGTATGGCTTTATGGAAAGCCCTGATATACCAGAAGCCTTAGCCAATTGCCAATTGACCAATATTACGATTGATCCATTTACCACCTCATACTTTATGAGCAGAGAAACCATTGTGACTTCAGCAGGTGGTGATATGGCAAAATGGCGTGATGATTTATTTGCACTGATGTCACGCAACGCAGGCAGTGTAGTAAGTTATTTTAATATCCCCAACAATAGCGTGATTGAGCTAGGCACTAGAGTACATATTTAAAAACTTAAATTAAATAAACCCAATGGGCGATCTTGTACTAAAAACAAGGTCGCTTTATATTCTACCTACCACTATTTAATCGAATAGATAGCTTGTTAAGCGCATAACCGCTAAAATCGCACGCTTTCAGATTAAACATAAAACGCATGCTAAGCACGCTTAACGCCCCGCAACGCGAGGCCGTGAAATATCTTGATGGACCTTTGTTGGTACTTGCAGGTGCAGGTAGCGGCAAAACACGCGTCATCACACAAAAAATCAGCTATTTAATCAATGAAGCTGGCTATAGCCCCAAGGAAATCGCAGCGATTACTTTTACCAACAAAGCCGCACTTGAAATGCAAGAGCGTGTGGCAAAGCTCATGCAAGGTAAAAGCCTCAAAGGGTTAACTATTGCCACGTTTCACTCACTGGGCTTACAAATGCTACGTGCAGAGGCGGCTCTTTTAGGCTACAAACCACAGTTTTCTATTTTAGATTCATCCGATAGTTTTAAAATTTTATCGGATGTGCTCGCGACGACTGACAAACAACTGCTGCGTAAAACGCAGTGGCAAATTTCAAACTGGAAAAATGCGTTTATCAACCCAGACCAAGCGCGCGCACAAGCCGATGAAGACATCACGCATGCCGCTGCCAAGGTATACCAGATTTACCAACAAACGCTACGCGCCTACCAAGCGGTAGATTTTGATGACCTGATTAAACTGCCCGTTGAGCTATTTGAGCAGCATGAAAGTGCGCTCAATAAGTGGCAACGCAAACTGCAATACCTATTGATTGATGAATACCAAGACACTAACGCCTGCCAATACAAGCTGGTGAAAATGCTCACTGGCTTACGCGGGCAATTTACCGCCGTGGGTGATGACGACCAAGCCATTTACGGCTGGCGCGGTGCCGATGTGGAAAACCTACGCCAACTCACACACGACTTTAGCAAGCTCAAAGTCATTAAGCTCGAGCAAAACTACCGCTCTACGGTGCGTATTTTGCGCGCGGCTAACCATGTCATTAGCAACAACCCCAAGCTTTTTGAAAAGAAACTATGGAGCGAGCTCGGCACGGGCGATTTAATTCAAGTGACCGCCGCACAAAGTGAAGAGCACGAAGCTGAAAGCGTGGTGATGAAACTACAAGCGCATAAGTTTGAAAACCGTACCTATTTTAAAGACTATGCCATTCTTTACCGTGGCAATCATCAGGCGCGTGTTTTTGAGCAGCATTTGCGAAATCATAAAATCCCCTACACCATTTCTGGCGGGCAATCGTTTTTTGATAAAGCCGAAATCAAAGACATCATCAGTTATTTGCGCCTCATCGCCAATGAAGATGACGACCCAGCGTTTATCCGCGCGGCCACTACGCCTAAAAAAGGCATTGGCAACACCACACTAGAGCGCTTAGGGGAATACGCCAGCGCACATCAACTTTCGCTATTTGCAGCGGCGTTTGAAGGTGCGTTTCAAAGCGAAATTGGCCATAAGCAACTTGAAGATTTACTTAACTTTTGCCAATACATCAATAAACTACAAGACCGTGCGGTACGCGACCCCGCAGGTGAGGTATTAAATGATTTACTTACGACTATTCAATATGAAGCTTACCTCTACGATGCCGAAGAAAGCCGCGCCGCTGAAGCCAAGTGGTCGAATGTGCTTGATTTTATTGGCTGGCTGACCAAAAAAGGCGAAGCCAATACCGAGTTTGGCAATGAGTCTGATGGCAAAAACCTGCTAGAACTCACGCAAATGGTCTCGCTCATGAGCATGTTAGAAGGCCGCGAAAATGGCGAGCCTGATGCAGTAAAACTTTCTACCCTGCACGCAGCCAAAGGCTTAGAGTTTGGGCACGTGTTTTTAATTGGTGTAGAAGAAGGCATTTTACCCCACCGCGAAAGTGTGGATTTAAGCGCAACCGACCCCACCAAAATTGAAGAAGAACGCCGCCTGATGTACGTAGGCATTACGCGCGCGCAAAAATCACTCAATATTTCATGGTGCAAAAAACGTAAACGCGCAGGTGAAGTAGAAATGTGCGAACCTAGCCGCTTTATTGCAGAATTACCCAAAGATGATGTGCGCCACTTTGGCAACCCATTTAATAAAGACGAGCAAGCCAGCAAAGATTATGGCAAAGCCAAAATGGCGAATATTAAAGCGATGTTTGGCAAGTAAATTAAAAACTCCACAAAATCGGGTCTAGCTCAAATTAACGCAAACATGCTTTATTATCGATAAAAAAAGGACTAAGCCGTAGCTTAGTCCTTTTTTTATGGTTATCAGGTAATGCTTACCACGCTATCAGTACTAAACTTTAGCGGCAGCGGCTACTTCTGCTGCATAATCTACCACAGCTTTTTCAATGCCTTCACCTACAGTAAACATAGTAAATGATGCTACTGATGCGCCTTTAGATTTTAATAAAGATTCAATTGTAAATTTATCATCTTTAACAAATACTTGGCTGAGCAATGTCACTTCTTTTAAGAATTTCTGCACGGTGCCATCGGCAATTTTCTCTAGCATGGCTTCTGGCTTGCCTGCTTCTTTCGCTTTTTCAATCGCAACGCGACGTTCAGCATCAATTAAATCTTGTGGAATACCTGAAGCATCAAGTGATTTTGGTTTAGCCGCAGCAATATGCATTGCAATATCTTTGGCTAACACGTCATCGCCACCAACTAAATCTACTAACACACCAATTTTACTGCCGTGAACATAGCTCGCTAACTTGCCTTGTGCTGTTGGGCGCACAAAGCGACGAGGCGTGATGTTTTCACCGATTTTACCTACCAATTGCGCACGTGTTTCTTCAACGGTAGCACCACTCATAGGCAATGTAGCCACCGCTTCAATATTGTCAGCGTTGCTGTTAGCGATTACGCTTGCTAATTGATTTACGAAATTTAAGAAGTCTTCATTTTTAGCGCAGAAGTCAGTTTCCGAGTTCACTTCAACCATTGCACCTGTTTTACCATCCGCACTAATGCTAACACCAACAGTACCTTCAGCAGCTACGCGACCAGCAGCTTTACTTGCTTTATTGCCAAAACGTACGCGCAAAATTTCTTCTGCACGTGTCATATCGCCTTCAGCTTCTGATAAAGCTTTTTTGCAATCCATCATTGGCGCATCGGTGCGCTCACGTAATTCTTTTACCATGCTTGCGGTAATTTCAGCCATTTTTAGCTCCTTACTTTAAAAATCCCCTGCTATCAGGGATTTAATTGTTTCAATTATGTATAAAAATAAAAAGGGGCACTAAGCCCCTTTTGCGAATGATGGGACTAAGCCGCTACCGCTTCCGCAGTTTCTTCACCCGCTGATTTAATGATTTCAGAAATCACTGAACTACGACCTTCTAATACCGCATCAGCCATACCACGTGCATATAAACGAATGGCGCGTGATGAGTCATCATTACCAGGAATTACAAATGCAACGCCATCTGGTGAGTTGTTGGTATCCACAACGCCAATGACTGGAATGCCTAATTTAGCAGCTTCAGTAATCGCGCCACTTTCATGACCTACGTCAATGATAAAAATTGCGTCTGGCAAGCCACCCATTTCTTTAATGCCACCAATAGAGCGTTCAAGCTTTTCAACTTCACGCTTGTAGCCCAAAGCTTCTTTTTTACCAAATTTATCCAAGCTACCATCTTGCAACATGGTTTCAAAATCATTCAAGCGTTTGATAGATTGCTTAACTGTTTTAAAGTTAGTCAGCATACCACCTAACCAACGGTGATTCACATAAGCACAACCCGCACGCGTAGCTTCTTCTTTAACAATGTCGCGCGCTTGACGTTTTGTACCAACAAATAAAATGCGACCTTTATTAGCAGCCAATGTGCGCACATGTTTTTGTGCTTCTTCAAACATTGGGAGTGTTTTTTCAAGGTTTACAATATGAATTTTGTTACGATCGCCAAAAATGTACTCGGCCATTTTGGGGTTCCAGTAACGGGTTTGATGTCCAAAGTGAACACCCGCTTCCAACATATCACGCATAGTGACTGACATAATTTTCTCTTTTCAAAAGGGTTATCAATTCACACAACACCAAAAACACTTTACTCTAAGGTGTTAATTTATAAATAAATTAACAAAAAAACAAAGCACCCTTGAATGGGTTGTGTGTGGATTTATGTAACAATCAATATTATTGTTACACCTCTGCCAAATTGCAGAGGCGCAATAATACCACTAAGCAATTGAGTTTGCTAGCTTTAAACGATTTTTAAAGATTAGAATCAAACCAAATCAGGCATTTCTGCGCCATAAAATTTTACGCGTAATTGTTTGAGCTGATCTCTAAAATCGGCCGCTTTTTCAAATTCTAGGTTTTTTGCCGCATCATGCATGGCTTTTTCTAAGCGTTTCATTTCTTTCACTACTTGTTTTTCGCTTAAGGCTGCAAATTCTGCTTGGTCTTTAATCGATTTACGCTCGCGCTGCGCTTCATCTTTGTCATACACGCCATCAATCATGTCTTTAATGCGTTTGCTCACACCTTTTGGTACGATGCCATTGGCAGTATTGAATGCGATTTGCACACCACGCCTGCGCTCGGTTTCATCCATCGCGAGCTTCATGCTACGCGTGATTTTATTGGCGTAAAAAATGACTTGTCCATTGAGGTTACGCGCTGCACGCCCCGCAGTTTGAATCAGGCTACGTTCTGAACGCAAAAAACCTTCCTTGTCGGCATCTAGCACCGCAACAAGGGATACTTCTGGAATATCTAAACCTTCACGTAGCAAGTTAATGCCGACCAACACATCAAACTCACCCAAGCGCAAATCACGGATAATTTCTACACGCTCAACCGTATCAATATCGCTATGCAAATAGCGCGTTTTCACACCATGCTCGCTTAAATAATCGGTTAGATCTTCTGCCATGCGTTTGGTTAAAGTGGTTGCCAATACGCGCTCACCCACATCTACACGTTTTTTGATTTCACTAAGCAAATCATCCACTTGCGTATCGGCTGGTTTTACTATAATTTCTGGGTCGATTAAGCCTGTTGGGCGTGCAATCATTTCCACCACTTGTTGCTGATGCGTTTTTTCATACTCTGCTGGGGTGGCGGAAATAAACACGCATTGACGCATCACACGTTCAAATTCCTCAAACTTAAGTGGGCGATTATCCATCGCCGAAGGTAGCCGCCAGCCGTAATTCACTAAGTTTTCTTTACGCGCACGGTCTCCCTTATACATGCCGCCAATTTGCGGCACGGTCACATGGCTTTCATCAATAATCAGCAAGGCATTGTCAGGCAAATAATCCATCAACGTGGGTGGCGGATCACCTGGTTTAGCGCCCGTTAAGTGGCGGCTGTAATTCTCAATGCCTTTACAAAAACCAATTTCATTGAGCATTTCAAGATCAAAACGTGTGCGTTGCTCAATGCGTTGCGCTTCAACCAATTTATTTTCTTTGATGTAAAAGTTGACGCGGTCACGCAACTCTTGCTTAATGGTTTCCATGGCGCGGATAGTGGCTTCACGCGCGGTCACATAATGGCTGGATGGGAAAATTCTAAAATTATGAATTTTGTTAAAAATCTGCCCAGTGAGTGGATCAAATAATTGAATGCTATCAATTTCATCATCAAATAAGCTAATGCGGACCGCAGTTTCATTATTTTCTGAGGGGAACACATCAATCACATCGCCCCGCACGCGAAAAGTGCCACGCCCAAAATCAAAATCATTGCGGTCATATTGCATACTAATCAAGTGCGCCACAACATCGCGCTGGCTGATCTTTTTCCCTAGATGAATATGCAACACCATACCGTGATATTCGCTCGGGTCACCAATGCCGTAAATCGCAGAAACCGTCGCTACAATGATGCTGTCTTCACGCTCTAATAAAGCTTTAGTGGCTGAAAGGCGCATCTGCTCAATATGCTCATTAATGCTGGAATCTTTTTCAATGAACAAATCACGCGATGGCACGTAGGCTTCAGGCTGATAATAATCGTAATAACTCACGAAATATTCCACCGCATTATTGGGAAAAAACTCTTTAAATTCGCTATAAAGTTGCGCGGCTAACGTTTTATTCGGCGCCATTACAATGGCTGGGAGCCCCGTGCGCGCAATCACATTGGCCATGGTGAACGTTTTACCAGAGCCAGTCACACCCAGCAGAGTTTGAAACTTCAGGCCATCATTTATCCCCTGCGTAAGCTTATCAATGGCTTGTGGCTGGTCACCAGCGGGTGGAAATGGCTGGTAAAGTTGGTAATGGCTTTGGGGGAAAGTAACAAACACGATTTTGTTTACATTAAATAGATAGCAAAGTTTACAGCATATTCAGCTTTGACATAAAAATGCTTTTTTCAACAGCGTGATTTAAGGTACGCTCAACAGCAAAGGAGTTCATACGCCTTAGGCACATCACAAATTATTTTAACCTTTAATGTATTGCACTAAAGCAAAACCAATGGCTGCCATAAGTAAAGCCCCAAACACATGGCTTGATATATGAATCGCCGCCCAGCTATATGCATGTTTTTGTAACAGCAATAAGCTCTCGCCCGTAAAGGCAGAAAAAGTGGTCAACCCACCTAAAAAACCTGTGGTAATCAATAATTTTAGGCCTTGAGATTCTAAATGCCCAGCACTCATCAAACCTAAAGCGATACCCATTAGCAAACCACCGCTTAAATTAGCAAGTAAAGTACCTAATGGCAAATTAGGTAAAATTGCATTCATCACAAGCCCTAGGCCCCATCTAGCCCACGCGCCTAACGTTGCGCCTAAAGCAATCCATGCTGCATTTGTAAAATTTAACATCAAAATTACCGCCTCTAAAATTGTTGCAAAATTCGCGTCTTAGCACTCGCAGAATAGTTATCGTATAGTAAAATCACCTGCTGAGAGCCCAAATTAGTATTGGGCAACTACCACCGTACTTTAGCGAGAAAGTCATGCCAATGAAAGTATTATTTGTAAGTTCAGAAGTTTTTCCTCTTATTAAAACAGGTGGTTTGGCAGATGTAAGCGGCTCTCTCCCACTAGCTCTGCAAAACTTAGGGGTGGAAATGCGCATACTCATGCCAGGATACTCCCCCGTACTTGCACAATTGCAAAACTTGCAACATCTCGCACACCTGCACCACCTACCCCACATTGGTAGCGCAGAACTATTGCTTGGCACAATT
The DNA here is from genome assembly GCA_013140755.1 of Methylotenera sp. Lineage (GTDB taxonomy): Bacteria > Pseudomonadota > Gammaproteobacteria > Burkholderiales > Methylophilaceae > Methylotenera. The sequence continues at coordinate 13,538 of JABFSF010000088.1, forward strand.
CCTAATACCTCAACACAAGTCATTGCCATTAAAGCCCCTTATCTGTATGAGCGTGATGGCGGGCCTTATATTGATGCGCATGGTCAAGAGTGGCAAGACAACCCCGTGCGCTTTGGAGTGCTGTCTAAAGTTGCCTCGATTTTAGCAAGCAAGCTCTCGCCACTCAAAGATTGGCAGCCCAACATTGTGCATTGCAATGATTGGCAATCGGCCTTAGCGCCTGCTTATATGCGCCTAACTGAGCAAAGCCGCGCGAAATCTATTATCAGCTTACACAATATGGCGTTTCAGGGAACCTACCCACCGCATTGGGTTTCTTCACTCGGGCTTCCACATGTAGGATTTAGTATTGAAGGTTTTGAATACCACGGTCAAATGTCATTTTTAAAAGCGGGGATTTTTTATGCCGATGCAATTTCTACCGTGAGCCCTCGCTATGCAAAAGAAATTCAAACAGCCGCTTTTGGTTTTGGCTTAGAAGGCTTACTCACCAAACGTGGTGATGAAATTAAAGGAATTTTAAACGGCATTGAAACTGAAGAATGGAACCCTGCTCACGACAAGCATTTAATTGCCAACTACAGCCACACAAAAATGGCTGGCAAAGCAAAAGTTAAACAGGCACTACAAGAAAGATTAACGCTCGATATTGATGCAAACGCACCACTACTGGGCGTAGTCAGCAGGCTCACTTACCAAAAAGGCTTGGATATGCTGATACCACACTTACAAAATTTGGTGAATCAAGGTTGCCAATTAGCACTCCTTGGAGGTGGTGAGCAAGCCTTGGAAAGCGCATTTAAACAAATAGCCGTGCAAAATCCAAATCGCGTCAGCGTCACCATAGGCTACAATGAACCGCTTTCACATCAAATTATGGCGGGGAGCGATATGTTTATCATGCCCTCTCGCTTTGAACCCTGCGGGCTTAATCAACTCTACGGCCTAGCCTACGGCACCCCGCCCATTGTAAATGCCACTGGCGGCCTTGCAGACTCAATTATTGACACCAATCCAGCACACATCGCCAATAAAACCGCAAATGGCTTTGTCATGGTAGAAGCAAGCGAAGAAGGTTTAATTGCCTGCATTCAGCGCGCGTTAGATGTATTTAATCACGATAAAAAAACATGGAAAGCCATTCAAAAAAATGGTATGAAGCAAGATTTAAGCTGGAACAAAAGCGCACAAACTTACTTGGCGTTATATCAATCTTTAGTTTAACCAAAAACCGCATATCAAGCCACAGAGTACACAGAGCGCACAGAGTATGCGAAGCATACTTACACTCACTAACTCACCCAAAAGGTGAGTGCTCATTTTGCGACAATCGCTTGGTTTTACTCTGTGGCCTCTGTGCTCTCTGTGGCTAACTGCTTTTTCTAGATTTAACAAAAAGGAGCAATCTGGCATGGTTCATGCTTATATTACATTGAGCATACTTACCTCTCCATAAGCTCCTCCCTCTGGGCATCTAGATTTTAGATGCCCTTTTTTTATGGTAAGTCATACATAAAAAAAGAGGTCTTGTTGACCTCTTTTTTAATTCACCATCTGCTATCACGTATTACATTTACAAAATCACACTAAAATCTGCATTAGTCAAACTCAAGCCCGCATCAAGGTGAGCAAACTT
>JABFSF010000025.1 GCA_013140755.1 Methylotenera sp.
CCCCTATAGTGAGCAAAAAAGCCAATATCGTAAAAATCACACAACACTCCTCTTGTTTAACCAAGCACTCGCACATTGCCTTGCTTCTAAATCTGTGGCTAACAATTGCGAGAATGAAACCACTTCACTGACTGACACCTGCGCTAATGTGGCTTCAATCAACGCAGGAATCTCCATAAACCCAATTTTTTCAGCTAAAAATGCCTCAACAGCAACTTCGTTAGCCGCATTTAAAATGGCTGGTGCAGTGCCGCCCACTTTGAGTGCATCATACGCCAAACTCAAACATGGAAACCGAGTAAAATCTGGCGCACTAAACTCTAAACGTCCAACTTTTAACAAATCTAAACTGCTTACTCCACTGCTTAAACGCTCTGGATACCCTAACCCGTAAGCAATTGGGGTGCGCATATCAGGGTTGCCTAGCTGTGCTAACACGCTACCGTCCACATATTCCACCATTGAGTGAATAATACTTTGCGGATGCACGACCACCTCAATCTGTTCAGCACTCGCATTAAATAACCAATGCGCTTCAATTACCTCTAAACCTTTATTCATCATGGTGGCAGAATCAATGGTGATTTTTGGCCCCATTACCCAATTAGGGTGATTAAGTGCTTGCGCCTTAGTAACTACATTTAATGTCTCTAAGGTCGCATTTCTAAAAGGTCCGCCTGATGCTGTGAGTAATACACGCTTAACACCCATATCCTCTAAATGCTTGCTTTTTTGAGACGGCATCACTTGAAAAATAGCGTTATGCTCACTGTCAATCGGCAGCAAGGTAGCACCTCCCTCAGTAACTGCCTGCATAAACAGACTGCCCGCCATGACTAAAGTTTCTTTATTCGCCAATAAGATTCGTTTACCTGCGCGAGCAGCTGCCATGGCTGGTTGCAGCCCCGCCGCACCCACTATTGCCGCCATCACTACATCCACTTCGGAGTGTGCAGATAGTTGCTCTAATGCAGCCAAACCCGATAACACTTGCGTCTCAATACCACTCTTTGCAAGTCGCTGGGCAAGTTGCGTTGCCGCATTGGCATCTAGTAACACCGCATACTCAGGTTTAAATTTTTGACACTGTTGAAACAAGACTTCTACATTGCTGTTAGCCGTAAGCGCGAACGCATGAAACAATTCAGTATGGCGTGCAATCACATCTAAGGTTTGCTGACCAATCGTGCCCGTGCTGCCTAAAATAGTCACATTAAGCATAGTTGTATTGCGTATCCCAAAGTGTTAGTTGAAGGCAGTGCTTGTTAAACACTAATTAAAGTTAATGAGTAAAATTAAAAGTAACGCGGCTGGAAGCGTAGAAGTAAGCGCATCAATACGGTCAAGCACACCACCGTGCCCAGGTAATAAATTACCACTGTCTTTCACTCCTGCTTGGCGTTTCATCATGGATTCAAATAAATCACCCATCACACTCAAGCCTAGCAAAAGCGTTGAGGCAGCAAGTGTGTTTATCATATTCAAATGCACGTATTGCGCCACTAACACAGCATAAACGCTCACCGCAAGCAATGCACCCAATACGCCTTCCCATGTTTTTCCTGGGCTAATTGTAGGCGCGAGCTTGTGCTTACCAAATTGCTTACCTGCAAAATAAGCGGCGGTATCCGCAATCCACACCAGCAACATAAAGCCAAGTAAAGTACGCGGACTAACCTGTGCGAGTGAAACTAATGCACCCCATAAAGGCAATAAGAGCAACCAGCCCAACACCGCCATCAACACCTTGTTTTTAATTTGAAATTGCTTCAATAGCCACACAGGCACAAAAATTAGCCAAAACACTACCGAAGCCATACCTGCATAAAGTGAGAAAATCTGAAAAATTGCATCTTCTGGCTCTTGTATCTGTACACGACCCAAGTACATTGACACAACACCGACCACTAAAGACAAAATCAAATAAATAGCTGTTTGATTCTTATGAAATTTAGCTAAATTCGCCCACTCCTGCAAGGCAACCAAGGTAATCGCCAACATTAAAATCGCCCACCATAAATTTGGTAATAAAAATAAGGTGGCTAAAAAACTTGGGACTAAAACTAAAGCAGTAAGAACGCGTTTTTTAAGCATAAACATCCCATATATGTATTAAAACTAAACGCATGATGCCATTCAATTAGGTTTTAGAAGTCAATTGTTCGCTAGTGCGCCCAAATCGACGCTCACGACTTTGGTAAGATTGAATTGCAAGATTAAAAGCCTCTTCGTTAAAATCTGGCCACAAAGTATCGGTAAAATAAAGTTCGGTATAAGCCAACTGCCAAAGTAAAAAGTTACTAATACGTGTTTCACCACCCGTGCGAATGAATAAATCAGGCTCAGGCGCATAATGCATTGATAGATAAGGGCTTAGGTGATCTTCGCGATAATGACCATTAAGCTGAGGCAAATCTAATTGCATTTTATTCATGGCTTGTAGCATATCCCAACGCCCGCCGTAATTAGCCGCGATGGTCAACACCAAGCCTGTGTTGTTGGCAGTGAGTTGTTCAGATGCTTCAATCTCCGCCACTAATGCAGTATCAAAGCGGCTACGCTCGCCAATCATCACTAATTTAATGTTGTTTTGATGTAGTTTAACCACTTCGCGCTTGAGTGCCCCCAGAAACAAGCTCATTAAAAATGAAACTTCTTCAGGCGGTCTGCGCCAATTCTCGCTACTAAAAGCAAATAAAGTCAGGTATTCGACCTTGAGTTGTACACATTGTTTGACTAAATCGCGCACGGTTTCAACACCACGCTTATGTCCAGCAATGCGTGGCAAAAAACGCTTACGCGCCCATCGACCATTACCATCCATAATCACAGCAATATGTTTGGGGATAGCATCCACTTCAGGAATGCGCTGCGTTGCACTAGAAAATAAAGCCACTCAGCACCTCTGTGAAGTGAAATTGAATAAAAAAGTTAAGCCGAGCAAAAATCAACAGTCTGCATTAAACCGCCATTAAATCAGCTTCTTTTTGTTGCAGCAATTTATCCACTTCAGCGACAGCTTTATCCGTCGATTTTTGAATTTCGTCTTGTGCGCGGCGTTCGTCATCTTCAGAAATTTCTTTGTCTTTAATCAGCTTTTTTAAAGCATCATTGGCATCGCGGCGCACATTACGAATCGCCACTTTCGCGCCCTCGCCTTCTGCACGTACAATTTTAGTCATATCACGGCGACGCTCTTCTGTCAGCATTGGCATTGGCACGCGAATCAAATCGCCATTCGTGGCAGGGTTTAAGCCTAAATCACAATCTCTAATCGCTTTTTCAACTTTAGTAATCATGTTTTTCTCGTACGGTTGCACATTGATAGTTCTTGCATCGCCAAGATTTACGTTAGCTACCTGATTCACCGCCACCATTGAGCCGTAGTACTCCACCATTACATGGTCCAGCAAGCCTGTATGCGCACGACCTGTACGCACTTTAGCCAAATCACTTTTAAGTGACTCTAAGGATTTTTGCATTTTTTGTTCAGCGGTTTTTTTTACATCTGCAATCATTCAATTCTCCAACTTAATCTTTTTTTCAAATTACAACGCGCGTACCTTCATTTTCACCCATCACCACACGCTTGAGCGCGCCTTGTTTGAAAATGCTAAATACCGAAATTGGCATTTTTTGGTCACGACACAAAGTCAGTGCTGTCGCATCCATCACTTTTAAATCTCTAGCAATCGCCTCATCAAAAGTCACGGTTTCATAACGCGTTGCTTTAGGGTCTTTCTTAGGGTCTGCCGTATAAATACCATCCACTTTGGTAGCTTTTAATACAATATCAGCGTTCATTTCCATGCCTCGCAAGGCTGCCGCGGTATCTGTGGTGAAAAATGGATTGCCAGTACCTGCACCAAAAATCACTACAACACCTTCTTCTAAATAACGAATCGCCTTTGCACGGATATAAGGCTCAACCACTTCAACATTGAGCGCACTTTGTACGCGCGCATTTAAGCCAATATGTTTCATTGCATCTTGCAATGCCATCGCATTCATCACGGTGGCTAACATCCCCATATAATCAGCTGTCGCTCTATCCATTCCCGCCGCCGCAGGTGCAACACCGCGAAAGATATTACCACCGCCAATCACCACAGCCACTTCTACGCCCAAATCCACTACTTCTTTGACTTGTTGCACAATATCGCTAATGGTGGCGCGATTGATACCGTAAGCATCATCCCCCATTAAAGCCTCACCAGAAAGTTTAAGAAGAATGCGCTTAAAGGCTGGTTTGGTCATATTTTTCCTATGAAAATTAGCTAAATTTAATTCGCTTATTTAAGCATAAAAACAACTTTTTAGGCAATTGCATTCTTAGATAAGTGGCATAAAATAAAGCCTTGAAATTTTTTATTGAAGCAATTTATTTAAGTGAGGAAATTATCATGCCTAAAATTACCGTAGAAAAACCTAGTGCTGAAAAGATTGTTTCACTTGGTGTAAATCACTGGCCCATTTGGAGCAAAGAAGTTTCAGATTTTCCGTGGAGTTATAGTTCACAAGAAATCGCCTATATTTTAGAAGGTGAAGTCACCGTGATAGAACATAGCGGCGAAGCGGTGAGCTTTGGCGCAGGCGATTTAGTGACTTTTCCATCAGGCTTAAACTGCACTTGGCAGGTGAAAAAAGCCCTGCGCAAGCATTATCATTTTAGCTAAGACTTTTGCCAAAATAATACTTTGCAATTGCCCCCAAGTTTGTCAATAGGTTAGTTGTAGTCACCTTGTGCTTATGCGGTAAGTTGCCAGTGGTTGGCGTTCCGTGCAATGCCTACGTTGTAGCTGACAGGCGAGTCGTAAGTGCCATCTTTATTTAGGTCGGTAGGCCTGCTTCACTGTGAATATTTAGTAAAGGCGCAGTGATTAACGCCCTCACCCCAACCCTTCCCCCATTATATCCAGATATGGACAGTATCCCGTGGGGTAAGAGATAGGGTAAATTGATTTCATAAGTGTTTTCTAAATTGATTGATATGATGAGTTACCAATTCATTTAGGGTTGGATTTAAGCAGTCTAGCGTTGTTACATCATTCATACTGCGTAGCCAAGTGAGTTGTCTTTTCGCTAATTGGCGCGTGGCAAAAATACCTCTGTTACATAGTTCAGCTAAATCGTATTCTCCATTTAAGTGCGCTAATGCTTGGCGATAACCTACACAGCGCATTGAAGTAGATTCTGTTGTAAGTGTTGGATACTTGGCCATGAGTGTGCGCACTTCATCCACCAATCCATCTTTGAGCATTTGTGCAAACCTTAAAGCAATACGCTCATGTAGGATCCTTCTCTCGCTTGGTATCAGAGCGATTTTAAGTAATCGATAAGGAAGAGCCTCAATCGTTTGTTTGGCATACAAGGCAGACATTGCCTCCCCCGTCATCTCAAACACCTCTAAAGCACGTTGAATACGCTGAGTGTCATTTGGGTCTAGTCTTGCAGCAGTGATTGGGTCAACCAGAGCTAACTTTTTATGCATCGCAGGCCAACCAATCAAGGCGGCACGAGCATCTAGCCTAGCACGCACTTCTGAGTTAGCTTCAGGCAGGTTACTTAAACCTTCTTGCAGTGCTTTAAAGTACAACATCGTACCGCCCACTAATAATGGAACTTTCCCACGTGCAGTAATTTCTGACATTAAGCGCAAAGCATCATTTCTAAAATGTGCAGCAGAGTAAGCTTGAGTCGGGGGAATTAAGTCAATTAAATGATGTGGCGCATTTGCCAATGTTTGAGCATCAGGTTTAGCTGTGCCAATATCCATGTCTTGAAACACCAAGGCAGAATCTACGCTAATGATTTCAACAGGCAATTTTGAGTAAACTGAAACCGCCGCACCTGTTTTTCCACTGGCGGTTGGTCCCATTAAGAATATTGCAGGAGGAAGCTGATGCAAACCATCACTCATCATCTATTCACACATTAAGTTATAACGGTTGGTGTAACGCGACCTGTTCGTTCTTCTAATTGTGAAATTTGCGAAGAAATTTTAATCATTTCAGCTAATGCTACTTGCGCATCTAAGTGGTGATGACTAATATCAGCATCAAAAGCTTCTAAATAAATTCGCAAAGTAGCCCCTTCTGTACCTGTGCCTGAAAGGCGATACACAATGCGAGAGCCATCCGTGAATAAAATACGAATACCTTGATTATTGCTAATAGAGCCATCAATAACATCGTGATAACTAAAATCATCACAAGTTTTTACGGTGTAAGATCCAAAACGCTCCTGAGGTAGTGTAGAAAACTGTGATTTGATATGTGCAATCACGCCATTAGCAGCATCACTGGGGATAGCCTCATAATCATGACGAGAATAAACATTACGTCCAAACTTTGCCCAATGCGCCATAAGAATCGCTTCTACACGCATTTGTTTAGCAGCAATCACATTTAACCAAAACAATACCGCCCATAGCCCATCTTTCTCACGAACGTGGTTTGAACTTGTACCAAAGCTTTCCTCACCACACAATGTCACTTTGCCTGCATCCATTAAATTACCGAAAAACTTCCAGCCAGTAGGTGTTTCATAACATGGAATATTCAGTTGTGCCGCCACTCTATCAACCGCGCCACTAGTGGGCATTGAACGCGCCACACCCGCAATGCCATTTGCATAGGCAGGAACTAAATGTGCATTAGCTGCCAGCACAGCCAAACTATCTGAAGGTGTGACAAAGAAATTTTTACCTAAAATCATATTGCGATCACCATCACCGTCTGATGCTGCCCCAAAATCAGGCGCAGACTCACCTGCAAACATGATTTTCACTAAGTCTTCTGCATAAGTAAGATTAGGGTCAGGATGCCCACCACCAAAATCCTCCGAAGGCACACAATTCATTAAACAATTCAAAGGTGCGCCCAATCGATTAACAAAAATCTCTTGCGCATAAGGTCCTGTTACCGCATGCATTGCATCAAACTGCATTTTAAAATCACTGCCGAGCAATTTTTTAATGGCAGGAAAATCAAACAGCATTTGCATTAAATCAGCATAATCTTTAACAGCATCAATCACTTGCACACAAAACTTTCCATCATCAAACAACACCGTACCAATTACATCCACATCAATGGGGGCTAAATCCGCAATTTTATAGGCAGTAATTTCTTTGCTTTTTGAAAAAATGGTATCTGTGACTTTTTCTGGTGCAGGGCCACCATTACTCATATTATATTTAATGCCAAAATCACCCTGTATCCCTCCCTGATTATGGCTGGCAGATAAAACAATCCCCCCAAAAGTTTGATATTGACGAATCACATTTGAGGCTGCAGGCGTTGACAAAATGCCACCTTGCCCTACTAGAACGCGTGCAAATCCATTAGCGGCGGCCATTTGAATAATCGTTTGTATTGCTTGACGGTTATGATAACGACCATCGCCGCCCAAAACCAAGGTTGCATTAGCAGGCACAGTTAAAGTATCAAATAAACTTTGCACAAAGTTTTCTAAATAATGCGGCTGCTGAAACACTTTTACTTTTTTTCGTAAGCCTGAAGTGCCAGGTTTTTGATCATTAAAAGGCTGCGTGAAAATCGTTTGGACTTGCATATTAAACTCCTAAGGGATTAGAAGATTATAGACGAAAAAAAAGCGCATTCACATGCGCTTTGAAAGAATAACAAGCAAGTTTCTTTATCTATCGTAAAAAAACTGACATTTAAATTGGTCGGGACGGTGTGATTCGAACACACGACCCCTTGCACCCCATGCAAGTACGCTACCAGGCTGCGCTACGCCCCGAACCGATGTTGTAATGTAACATCACAACAGGCAGGCATTATACCGTAAAAGACTTACTTCCAAAGAGCTGGTCTATGAAAATAGTGATGGAGAAATTACTACAGACAACTAAATAGGATGTAAATCAACTCGCAAGAGCTTAATAATTTCACTCAACTCAGCTTTCACTGCACTGTAATCATGTTTAATTTTCTCTGTCGCCACTACGGCGGTCATTTGTTGCGTTGTAGCGTTAGTTGAGGATACCTCACTTTGTGATGAATCTTTAAACTCTGCATCATCTAAGCGATTGCGCGCACCACTGATAGTAAAACCTTGCTCATACAATAATTCACGAATGCGGCGTATTAACAACACTTCATGATGTTGATAATACCGGCGGTTGCCACGACGTTTTACAGGTTTAAGCTGTGTGAATTCCTGCTCCCAGTATCTGAGCACGTGTGGCTTTACTCCGCAAAGCTCGCTTACTTCACCAATTGTGAAGTATCGTTTTGCTGGGATAAGCGGCAATTGCACCTTGGCGGATTGAACGACTTGCTCAGTCATGCTAACAACTTTCTCACTTATACAACAGCATTAAGAAGAAATAACTCAACTTACATGCAGACTTAAAATTTAGCTCGCGTAATTCGCATCTACTTTACTTTTTAATTTTTGGCTTGCATGAAATGTCACTACACGGCGTGCAGTAATAGGTATTTCTTCGCCTGTTTTCGGATTCCGACCAGGGCGTTCAGACTTTTTACGCAATTCAAAATTGCCAAAACCAGATAACTTAACACTATCCCCAGCTTCTAGTGCGGTACGCACTTCTTCAAAAAATGCTTCTACCATATCTTTGGCTTCGCGTTTATTTAAGCCCACTTGCTCATAGAGCAAATCGGCCAATTCTGCTTTTGTTAAAGTCATACTACACTCCCATTTCTTAAAACTAATTGCATTTATTGACATTTGCAACAAACTTAATTAAAAAAACTATTCCTACCAATCCCGTTAGAAAAAGCTAACTTCTTAATTCAGCGGCAAATTTTACTTGTAATAATTGTAGCAGATTAGCAATAGCCGTATCGGCATCGCTATCAGTCAAAGTTTTTTGAGTATCATGCATAAGTACTGATAATGCAAGGCTTTTTTTGTTTTCTGCAACACCCTTACCTTGATATAAATCAAATAAAGCCACATCCAAAATCGCTGGGATTTGTGCGGCTTTAACACAAGTAAGCACATCGCCAACGGCTAAATCCTCATCCACTACAATCGCAATATCTCGACGAATTGGTAAAAACTTAGAAACCTCTTGATAAGCCACCAATGTACTATTTAATAACACTGCAACATCAAGTTCAAATAAATATGCGCCTTTAGGCAAGCTGTAGTGTTGTTGCCATTTAGGGTGTAATTTACCCAGCCAACCAATCACTTTGCCATCCAATAAAATTTGTGCCGACTGCCCTGGATGCAAAGCCGAATGCTCTGCTTTCTCAAAAAGTGCTTCAGCCCCAACTAATGCTTCAACTTGTGCTTTAATATCAAAAAAATCAATATCTGTCCCGCTTACTGCCCATTGTTCTGGTTTTGCACTGCCGTATGCCAAACCAGCTACGCGTGTCACCTCATGGTAACTTGCATCTTTTTGATAATACACCGCGCCAATTTCAAATAAGTAGGCACGGTCTTGCTTGCGGTTTAAGTTGTAAGTGAGAGTGTCGAGTAAGCCACCCCATAAGCTGGTGCGCATTACACTCAAGTTACTGGCAATTGGATTTTTAAGCTTAATTGGTGATGGGTTACCTAATAAATCACGCTCCCAACTTTCATCTACAAAGCTGTAAGTGACAACTTCTTGGTAGCCATCTGAAACGAGTACATTTCTTAATTGGTTTAAATGTAGCTGCGCTTCAGGTGCGGCAAGCATATTTAGAGAAGCGATGGGTGGCGTTGCTGGAATGTGATCATAGCCATGTAATCGCGCAATTTCCTCAATTAAATCTTCTTCAATTGCGATATCAAAGCGGTAACTTGGCGGCGTGACAGTAAACTCACCATTTGTTTCAGTGAATGCAAAACCAAGCTGTGTGAGCAGTTGCGCCACTTTGACCTGTTCAAAGGCAATGCCCAACACTGACACTAAACGTGCCATTCTTAGTGTCACAGAGTGGCGTACTGGCAACGCACCTACCACCTCTGTCACAGCACATGCTTGACCACCGCAAATCTTCTGAATTAGAGTCGTGGCATACTCAAGTGCTTGTCTGGTATTGCCAAAATCCACACCGCGCTCAAAACGGTAAGATGAATCTGTACTTAAACCTAACCTGCGTGCTTTACCCGCAATAACCGATGGCACAAAGTAGGCACTTTCTAAGAAAATATCGGTAGTTTCGTCATCTACAGACGTTGGCTTGCCGCCCATAATCCCCGCTAAAGCCACTGCACCTTGCTCATCTGCAATCACTAAATCATCTGCTTTTAGCGTGATGGTTTGGTCATTAAGTAAGTTTAATGATTCCCCTGCTTTTGCAAAACGAACGCTGATGTCGCCACTTAACTTGGCTGCATCAAATGCATGCATAGGCTGACCCAACTCAAGTAGCACATAGTTAGTGACATCCACCACCACGCTAATGCTACGTAAACCACTGCGCTCTAAGCGTTTTGCCATCCAATCAGGAGTCGCCACTTTTGCGTTAATACCCGTGATTAAGCGCCCACAATAGCGCGGACAAGCAGCTTGCTCTATCACTGACACCTGTTTTGTTTGCTGTGACTCAACACTAACTGCGGCAATATCAACAAATTGTGTTCTAGCACCAGTAATGGCGGCCACGTCACGCGCAATACCAATCAGACTTAAGCAATCACTGCGGTTTGGCGTGAGCTTCAAAGTAAACAAGTGATCATTTAAATCTAAGTGTTCGCGTATGTCTTGCCCTACCACGGCATTATGTGCCAACTCCAATAAACCTGTGGCTTCTACGGTAATGCCCAACTCTTTTGATGAACACATCATGCCAAAAGATTCAATACCACGTACTTTGGCTTGCTTAATCGAAATTTCAGGCAACTGTGCGCCCACTAATGCACAAGGTGCTTTTAAACCCACACGTGCATTGGACGCACCGCAAACGATTTGTAAAGGCTCAGCTTGACCAATATTCACCTTCAGCACTTGCAGGCGGTCTGCATCTGGATGCTTTTCAGCTGATATAACTTCACCCACAACAACTAAAGTAAAACTTGCAGCAACAGACTGCATGTCTTCAACCTCAAGACCAGCCATAGTAAGCGCATGGCTCAAGGCCTGACTATCCAAACCCGTATCAACTAAACTACGTAACCAATTTTCTGAAAATTGCATATTTAATTTTTAGCCACAGAGTGCACCGAGAACACAGAGAAAAAATTTCAATGCGTCATGTTTGCAAATGGCTACTGCCTTTCATAAAGCGTTATATTTAATCATCAGAACACTCTGTGTTCTCTGTGGCTAAAGTTTTTTACCTAAACTGACTTAAAAAGCGCAAATCATTATTAAAGAAATGACGTAAATCATTCACGCCATAGCGCAGCATGGTTAAACGTTCTACGCCTAAGCCAAAGGCGAATCCACGGTATTTTTCACTATCTATATTCACGTGCTTAAACACTTCAGGGTGTACCATACCACACCCCCCAATCTCCAACCAGCCACCATTCCAGCTCATATCCATTTCAGCAGAAGGCTCAGTAAACGGGAAAAATGATGGTCTAAAACGCACAGTTAAATCATCTCGCTCAAAGAACTTTTGCAAGAAATCTTGCACTACACCTTTTAAGTTAGCAAAGCTAATCTCTTCATCCACCCATAACCCCTCTACTTGGTGAAACATGGGCGAATGCGTGGCATCAGAATCCACACGGTACACACGACCTGGTGCAATGATTTTTAACGGTGGTGTTTTATTGGTTTTAAGCGCATTTTCCATGTAGCGGATTTGCACGGGGGAAGTATGCGTTCTTAGCACATTGGCTTCATCAATATAAAATGTATCATGCATCGCACGTGCAGGATGATCTTCAGGAATATTTAATGCAGTGAAATTATAAAAATCAGTTTCAATCTCAGGGCCAGTCGCCACCTCAAAACCAATTGAGTGAAATAACTCTTCAACTCGCTTCAAGGTTAAAGTGACTGGGTGTAAACCACCTTGAGATTGCGCTCGCGCTGGTAGCGTCACATCAATTGACTCTTGCGCCAATTGTTTGACTTGTTCAGCGTTTAATATCGCCTCACGGCGCGCGGTTAAAGCTATCTCTATCGCCTGCTTAACTATGTTAATAGCAGCCCCAGCCGCAGGACGTTCTTCTGCACCTAATTTACCCAAGCCCTTGAGTGCATCGGTAAGCGAGCCAGATTTACCCAAATATTTCGCCTTAGCTACTTCCAAGTCGTTCATTGAAGAACTGTTTGAAAAATCTGCTTCTGCTTCTTCAATAAGATGCGTTAAGTCTGCCATATAATAATCTTTAAACTAGGTTGATTGGCTGGTGAACGCTAACTAAATCACCCGAATACACTTCGTAATACTTTGATTTACATAAAAAATCAAAGGTGAGATTTTACCGCAAAAAAAAGAGGCTTTAAGCCTCTTTTTTCTAAATCTTACTAAAATTTAAGCCGAACTTAAATTAAGCTTGAAATTTTCGCTTATAACTTAAGCAGCCAAACCTGCTTTTGCCAATTCAACAAACTTAGCAAATGCAACTTTATCAAACACCGCCAAGTCAGCAAGAACTTTACGATCCACTTCAATCGCCGCTTTTTTCAAGCCATTCATGAAGCGACTGTAAGTCAAACCACACTCACGTGCACCTGCATTGATACGTGCAATCCACAATGTGCGGAATTGACGTTTCTTTTGACGGCGATCACGATAAGCGTATTGACCCGCTTTCATTACCGCTTGCTTGGCAACGCGATAAACGTTTTTACGACGACCACGATAGCCTTTAGCTGCTTTTAATACTTTTTTGTGTCTAGCGCGAGCGATGACACCACGTTTTACTCTAGGCATGTCATGCTCCTTATCGTGTAGGCATCATTGCGCGAACGCGGTTGATGTCTGTTGGTGAAATCAATGAAGTACCGCGCAACTTACGTTTTTGCTTGGTGGTTTTTTTTGTTAGGATATGGCGCAAGTGAGAGTGCGTACGCTTCACTTTACCATTACCCAAGAATTTGAAGCGCTTTTTAGCACTACTCTTGGTTTTCATTTTTGGCATTTTAATCTCCTTTAGAGTGGTTAAGAGTGCTTAGGCATGCCTTTTAGCCGTATCACTCAGGGTTACTACTTACTTTACTTCAACTACACAATTTCTAACTACTTTACTTTTTTAGTGGGTCCTAGCACCATCACCATTTGGCGACCTTCCATTTTTGGAAACTGCTCCACTACAGCAAACTCTTTAGTATCCGCCTCAACACGTCTTAACAAAGCTAAACCAAGTTCTTGGTGCGTTATCTCACGACCCCTGAAGCGTAAGGTGATTTTCGCTTTATCACCATCTTTAATAAACTTAATGATATTACGCACTTTAATGTTGTAATCACCATCATCAGTGCCTGGTCTAAACTTAATTTCTTTTACAACCACTTGCTTTTGCTTAAGCTTGACTTCGTGTTGCCTTTTACTTTCGGCATATTTAAACTTACCGTAATCCATCAACCTGCACACAGGCGGGCTTGCGTTTGGTGCAATTTCAACTAAATCAATGTCGGCTTCCTCTG
This sequence comes from Methylotenera sp., assembly GCA_013140755.1. GTDB lineage: Bacteria > Pseudomonadota > Gammaproteobacteria > Burkholderiales > Methylophilaceae > Methylotenera. The sequence continues at coordinate 13,538 of JABFSF010000025.1, forward strand.
CTTTTGCAAAAGCCTCACGCAGGCTCATAATGCCAAGCGGCTCACCCTCGATGCCGACTAAACGTACTTCCGAACCAGTAATATCACCGTTAATTCGGGTTTCTTTATCCTGTGCTATATCAAATTCTCCAAATAATTAAGCCGCGCATCTGCCAGATTTTAGCGTTAAACCTTAGCTTCAATCTCTGCTTTTAAGCGCTCAATTAACGCGTTTATCGGCATAGAGCCTAGGTCTTCACCTTTTCTGGTACGCACGGCTACATGTCCTGCTTGCATTTCCTTGTCGCCAACAACCAATAGGTAAGGCAACTTTTGCAAGCTATGTTCGCGTATTTTATAGGTAATCTTCTCATTTCTCAAGTCATTTTCAACTCTGATGCCATTTTTCTTTAAAGTATCAACCACTTGATTAGCATAATCAACTTGACCCTCTGAAATATTGAGCACCATCGCTTGCACGGGGGCAAGCCAAAGTGGCATTGCGCCTGCATAGTTTTCAATCAAAATACCTAAAAAGCGTTCCATTGAACCGACAATCGCGCGGTGCAACATCACGGGGCGTTTACGAGAGTTATCTTCAGCCACGTACTCTGCACCTAGGCGCTCTGGTAAGTTAGGATCAAGCTGAATTGTTCCGCATTGCCACATACGACCCAAACTATCTTTAAGGGTAAATTCAATTTTTGGACCGTAAAACGCGCCCTCGCCTGGTTGGTACTCAAACTCTAAGTTATTGATTTTGAGTGCATTGGCCAAAGCAGTTTCAGCTCTATCCCAATCTTCATCGGTGCCGATGCGTTTTTCTGGGCGAGTTGAAAGTTTCACTATCACATCGTTAAAGCCAAAGTCACCGTACACTCTATAAAGCATCCTGATAAAATCTGCCACTTCGGCTTCAACTTGCTCTTCAGCGCAAAAAATATGCGCGTCATCTTGGGTAAAGCCGCGCACGCGCATGAGGCCGTGCAGTGAACCTGATGGCTCGTTACGGTGGCATGAACCAAACTCAGCCAAACGAAGTGGTAAATCACGGTAACTATGCAAGCCGCTATTAAAAATCTGCACATGCCCTGGGCAGTTCATTGGCTTTACAGCGTAATCCCGATTTTCTGACTTGGTCACAAACATATTGTCGTGATAATTTTGCCAGTGACCTGACTTCTCCCACAAGGTTCTATCCATAATGGTAGGTGTGCGCACTTCTTGATAGTCATAGTCGCGGAACATTTTGCGCATGTATTGCTCAACTTCTTGCCAAATACTCCCGCCACGTGGATGCCAAAATACCATACCTGGTGCATCAT
>JABFSF010000009.1 GCA_013140755.1 Methylotenera sp.
TCTATTCGCCGCCGCCGTAAGTGTGGGGTTTGTGATAAGCGTTTTACCACGTATGAAACTGCCGAGTTGCACTTACCGCAAGTGGTGAAGCAAAATGGCACGCGTGAAGAATTTAAGCGCCAAAAATTGCGGCTTTCATTCACACGTGCATTGCATAAGCGTCCTGTTCCTACTGAGTATGTAGATAAAGCACTAGACCACATTACACAAAAAATTTTGGCGCGTGGTGAGCGCGAGGTGCCAGCCAGAGATTTAGGCGAAATGGTGATGAACGAACTTAAAATGATGGATAAAGTTGCGTATATACGTTTTGCATCGGTGTATCGTAGTTTCTCTGATGTAGACGACTTTAATGATGTGATTAGAGATTTAGATTAACCACAGCGTATTTTACGTTGAGCTAACCAAAGGGTGCTGTATGAAACTAATTAAAGTAGCCACCATTGCTTTTGCTGTGTTTACCTTGGTGTTGACCATCGTTTTTTTTATTTGGTGGGCGTTTAAAGATCGTTTTGAGTTTAGTGGTGAAAAGTTTGATCAAGCAAAATGGATACAGCTTGCAACCACCACTAAAAATGAATGTAAACGTGGTGATATGGCGTTTGATTTACAGCAAAACATTCTAAGCAAAGGTGTCAAGCGAGAAGCAGTGACGGCATTATTAGGTCGCCCGTCTTTTGAAGAACAAAATGCAATTGAATATGACTTGGGTAAATGTATGCTGGTCTATCATGGCTTGCTGATTTATTTTGATGAAAATAATCAATTGATCAATAGCCGCATTTCCTCACATTAGACAATCTTAATTTTTAATGAGTGTTGCTCTCAATGTAGATTATCAGTATATGGCGCAAGCTTTGCGTTTAGCAGGGCAAGGCTTGAATACGACTAGCCCTAATCCACGGGTTGGTTGCGTAGTTGTTAAACATCATCAAATCATAGGCTCAGGGGCGCATTTAAAAGCAGGTGAGCCACATGCAGAAGTTTTTGCATTGCGTCAAACAGGGGCTGAGGCGCAAGGCGCAGATATCTATGTAACACTAGAGCCGTGTAGCCATTTTGGCAAAACACCACCTTGCGTTGAAGCGGTGATTGCTGCTCAACCTAAGCGCGTCATTATTGCGATGCAAGATCCTAATCCTTTAGTTTCTGGTCAAGGTATTGCACGTTTACGAGCTGCAGGTATTGAAGTCGTGCTTGGTGTGATGGAATTGGAAGCACGCCAATTAAATGCTGGGTTTGTTTCGCGCATGGTGCGAGGGATGCCTTTGGTGCGGAGTAAAGTTGCGGCAAGTTTAGATGGTCGCACCGCATTAAGTAATGGTAAAAGTCAGTGGATTACCTCAGGCCTAGCACGCCTAGATGTGCAACATTGGCGTGCACAAAGCTGCGCCATCATCACAGGTATTGGCACGGTGTTGGCAGATAACCCTAGCATGACAGTCCGTTTAAAAAACACCAGTCGTCAGCCATTGCGGGTGGTGGTGGATAGCCATTTGCAAACACCACAAGATGCGCTGATATTGCAAGGCGGTCATGTGTTGATTGCCTACGCGCAAGATAACTACCATCAAGCGAATAAACTTAAAGCCGTAGGGGTTGACTTACTCTTACTCCCCGATGCTAACAACCGTGTAGATTTAAAAGCTTTATTAAAGCATCTGGCGCAGCGTGGTATTAACGAAGTGTTGATTGAAGCTGGGCAAGGCTTAAATGGCGCGTTTTTACAGGCGGGTTTAATTGACGAATTTATTTTCTACTATGCCCCTAAGTTAATGGGTGCTGAAGCAAAAGGCATGTTTGCGATACCTGCGTTGCTTGAAATGCATCAGGCAATTGAGTTGCAGGTGTTTGATGTGCGTCAAGTGGGGCAGGATATACGCGTTTGTGCGCGGTCTGTGCAATCTAATTGATGCTGTGCATGATATGTTGATAGACACTCACTGTCATTTAGATGCAGAAGAGTTTGATGCAGATAGAGAGCTTATCGCGAAGGTAGCTTTGCAACAAGGTGTGGTAGGGATAGTGATTCCCGCTGTAGCGCGCAGTAATTTTGATGCTGTGATTGCGTTATCAAATCAGTATAAACATTGTGTTTATGCGCTAGGTATTCATCCAATGTATGTGGATAATGCAACGGAGGCAGATTTAGCTACATTGCAAACTTATGTTCAAACGCATCAGCCTGTGGCGATTGGTGAAATTGGTTTAGATTACTTTGTGAGCAAACATAATATTCAATTACAACATCATTATTTTTCTGAACAATTAAATATTGCCAAACAACACCAATTACCAGTTATTTTGCACGTGCGTCATGCCATTGATGATGTACTCAAACATCTGCGCCGTACAAGTGTAGTGGGTGGCATTGCTCATGCGTTTAATGGAAGTTTCCAGCAAGCAGAGCAGTTTATAGCGATGGGGTTTAAGTTAGGTTTTGGGGGTGCAATGACGTATCGTCGAGCGCTACACATTAGAGCACTGGCAAAACAATTACCGCTAGACGCAATCGTATTAGAAACAGATGCGCCTGATATTCCTCCTGAATGGCTAGGTAGGCACGGGAGAAATACCCCGCTAGAACTAAGTAAAATAGCGCAAGTTTTAGCCGATTTAAAGCAAGTAAATGTGTCGCAAGTGCTTGATATTACTAGTGCTAATGCACGCCATATTTTGCCAAAAATATCACATTTATACACACCAGCTAAAGCTTTACTTTAACTTCAGAAAAAAAACCTTAACAATCAAAGGGTGTTTTGTAACCTATTGATTTATAATGTAAAAAATATAGCTTATTTTTTGAGCGATAAAAAAAAAGCCTTTAAAACTCGTAGGTTACATTTATAAGACACAATTATTCACAGAGTTATCCACAGATATTGTGGGGGATATTTTTTGAGTTTAAATTGCACTTAAAAGTCAAGTTGATAAGTGCGGAATTATTAGTATTTTTTATCATTTTTTGCGTGGTATTTATTTTATTGATATGTTAGTTAATCAGCAGCAGTATCGTACAATTTGGGCAAGCGTTTGCGATGGATTGCACACGGTGCATATTATTGATCAAACGCGCTTACCTCATGTGTTTGAAGTGGTGCCAATCTATCATTTTGACCAAATGATAGCTGCGATTAAAACCATGCAAGTGCGGGGTGCGCCTCTGATAGGAGCTGCCGCTGCTTATGGTTTGGCATTAGCGATGCAAGAGGATGCAAGCGATATTTCGTTGTGTAATGCGGTGCATCACTTGATACAAAGCCGTCCAACGGCTGTAAATTTGGCTTGGGCAGTGCAGCGTGTGCGACAAGTGATTTTACCTTTGCCACTACAGAAACGGTTTCAAGCCGCATGGAAAGAAGCTGCTTTAATTTGTGATGAAGATGTGATACTTAATCAAGCTATTGGCTTGCATGGCTTGAGTATGATTCAACAAAAGCAACAATCTCACACTATACATATCCTTACGCATTGCAATGCAGGTTGGTTGGCCACGGTTGATTTTGGTACTGCGTTGGCCCCAATCTACGCTGCGCATAATGCGGGGGTTGATGTGCACGTTTGGGTAAGTGAGACGCGTCCGCGTAACCAAGGCGCGAGTTTAACTGCTTGGGAGTTAAGTCAGCACGGTGTACCGCATACAGTAATTAGTGATAATGCGGCGGGGCATTTAATGCAGCAAGGGCGTGTTGATATGGTGATTGTGGGTGCAGACCGTGTGACCGCAAAGGGTGATGTATGTAACAAAATTGGCACATACTTAAAAGCATTAGCCGCAGCAGATGCTAGGCAACAAGGTCATGAAGTGCCATTTTATGCTGCAGTACCAAGCCCTAGCATAGATTGGGCTATAGAAAATGGTGTTGGTCACATTGAAATTGAAGAGCGCCACGCAGATGAGCTTGCTTGGATGGTAGGGCGGCTTGCAAGTGGAGAAATTGCTTCAGTGCGTGTGTTGCCAGAAGGAACTAAAGTAGAAAATCCTGCATTTGATGTAACTCCTGCACGCTTGGTAACAGGCATTATTACTGAGCATGGCATTTTTGCGCCGCATGAGCTCAAAGGGATTCAGCAAAAAATTAAAAATGTTTAGTTAAGCAAGCGCATCGGCCCAACTGTTTGGGGTTTCATATAAACGTACTTTTTCTAGCTTTAAATGATTACCAAAAACATCTAAATATTGTAATTTAAGAATTTTAAAAGCCTCATGCGCCATGTTTTCAGCCGTAGGTACTACTGGAAACACAACAGTTTTGTGATTAGGTAGGCTGTTTAAAAAATTAAGTACCTCTGTATCATGCTGATACACTAGGAACGCATGATCCCATTGATCAACAACGGCTTTTTTTGCAATGGATTTCACGTCAGAAAAATCCATCACCATGCCATTTTCAGAGCTGTTTTCTTGGCTAATGATTCCACCCGAAAGTGTAATTTCAATCGCATAACGATGCCCATGTAAATTTTTACATTGGCTTTTGTGACATGGAATACGATGCCCAGCATCAAACTCAAGACGGGTGGTAATTTGCATAAAAAATACTTTAAAAATCTAATGAATCCTTGCATTATACGCCAAACGTATTTGCTTAATGAAATCAAGGTCATTAGAGTGAGCAATACACACATTCAGGCTTGCTACCATAAGTTGGTAGATGTATTATCACGAGAGGGAGTAGTCAATTTTACTTAATTGAGAGTGTCATTTTCTGTGGCACTCATCTAAATAGTTTGTTTTTACCATATATGAGATGGAGTGTTCCTTTTGGATCGCAATCAGTACAAAAAGAAATCAGATTCAACCAAGAAAAAATCTTTTATTCTCAGTGTTATTTCTGAGCTTCTTAAGTCAGATGCAAAAGCTAAACAAGATCAAACTGATAAGCTTAAGAAAGTTCAACAGCAAGATTCCAGTAGTTTTTTAAGTGATATCATTTCTCATGTAGTTGAGAAGATTGAGGTAGTGCGCCATTTTAAATTCCCTAAGTTTACTTTACCTACTTTCAAGTCTAAATCTAAAGTAGAAAGGGGAGAAGACCAGAAAAAACAAACGCCATATGAAGATATGGCGATTATTCTCGAAGAGAATACGGCTAAAAAAATTAAGCCAGAGCCAGTACCAGCGAAGATTATAGCAAGTCAGAGTGATACACATAGGACAGCGTTTAAATTTTCTATATTTAATTTTTCATTAAAGACGTTGTTTAAATCTCAAGAAAAAAATCAACAAAAATTTCAACCAAATGCAACATTGAAAATTGCCACAATGCCCGAACCAGTGACCGAGGTGTTCGTAAGGCAAGATTTAATTTATCAAGCAAGAAGTAGGCGGGCAAGAGATAAATTTTCCGATGATGCATTGGTGACGGATGAAGTCGTGAAGCACGAGGTAAGTTCTCATCTTACCGATGAATATGCTTCTGCAAAAATCGTAAAAAGCAAACTAAATAAAACCGTCAATCATCGCTTGTTGGATGATGTATCAAATGCAGAGGCTTTTAATCTAGTTCTCAATGAAACTCAGGAATCTGTTGGGGATATTGTTGAGAGCATGATACGCAATCCAGATGCGATGCAACTGGTAAATAGTATTAGAGATTACGATGACTTATCTTACAAGCACGCAGTAGATGTTTGTGTGCTGATGATTGCTTTTGGCAGGGAGCTTAACTTACCAAAATCAACACTCGTTGAATTAGGAATGGGAGGCTTATTACATGATATTGGCGAAGTAAAGCCGCCAGATAGCAATCATCAGCGTGTCAGAAATATTGCGATGTATAAAATTTATAGAAGCCATGTAGAAGATGGTATTGCGTTACTACAAGGAAGCAACCATAGCGAGATTGTAAAGGCGATAGTGGCTGAGCACCATGAAAGAGTTGATGGAAATGGCTATCCCAATGGCTTATGTAACATAGAGCGCAAGTCTTTTGGACATAACTTCCCTCAAGAGCAAAAGAAAAAAATCAGCATGTATGGTTTGATGGTAGGAATTGTAGATACCTATGTTTCTTTGGTTTCTGGTAGAGGGAGTAAGGTAATGGTCGCACCAAGTGTGGCGATGACGTATATTGTAAGCAAAGCAGGTAGAGATTTTGATGCGTCATTATGTGATGTTTTTGCGCAGGTGATTGGTGTTTATCCTGTAGGCGGATATGTTGAGTTAGATACAGGAGAAGTTGCGCTAGTTATTAAACAAAACCGTGTGTGGCGATTAAAACCCGTGATTCAAATAGTGATGAATAAAGACAAAAAGCCAATAGAACCTTTTTATTTAGATTTAATGAAACAAACAGGCAGTAGAGCCATTCAAAAAGAGGTGGTATTTGATAATCCTGCGTTGCACTAAATATGGCCAGTGTTCATCGAGTATAACGAAACTAGGTGGGTTAATTGTTGATATGACTGTTGTTTTCAAAAATTTTTATCCAGGTTGAAAAAGTATCAAAAGGCATAGGTTTGGCATAAAAGTAGCCTTGTATTTTATTGCATTGCATGGTTTTAAGTGTGTTGAGGCAAGATAAATCTTCTACGCCTTCGGCAACGACTTCTTTTTCTAGCTGATGCGAGACTTCAATCATGGATGCAACGATGGCTTTATCTTGTGATGAGGTAGTAATGTTACGAATAAATGACTGGTCAATTTTGACGATGTCAATCGGTAAGTGTCGTAACCGCGCCATGGATGAGTAGCCAGTTCCAAAGTCATCAATGGCTAATTTACAGCCTAGTGCCACAATGCCATTGAGTACTTGCTTGATTTTTTCTTCATCTAAAAAAATGTCACTTTCAGTAATTTCAACGGTGATGTTTTCAGCAGGCGTTTGCCAAAGTTGCAATGATTGCGCGAGTAAGTTAATCAAGTCTGTTTCTAATAAGTCTTGGGCATTAAGGTTAATGGTAAAGGTGAAGTTGCGCTGTAGCGTACAGGATAACTCACTACAGTATCTGCAAGCAATATTGATTAACCAACGAATAAAAACTCTCCCAAACCCCTTGCTGTAAATGGTTTCAATGAGTCTAACAGGAGAAATGTTAGGCCACTGTGAACTTTCCCAACGTAATAGTAACTCCGCACTATTGCAGTGGATATTTGGTTGTAAGTTAATAATAGGTTGTAAAAAAACATCTAACGCGTTTTGATGTAAGGCTTTTATAATGGCATCATCGAGTATGTGATTATTAGCAAGTAGTTCTTTAATATGTTGCTCGTAAATTTGAATGGGTTGATGTTGATTCATTGCATGATGCAAAGCCAATTTAGCTTGATCAAATAAAACCTCACCATCAAAACTCCATGGCTCATTACTCTGGAAATGGTAACTACATCCAAAAAATGGTTGAAAAACCACAGGTGTCTCGCTGACGATAAGGGCAGCCTCAAACGCACTCAAGAGTGTTTCAGCAATTAAGTTAAGTTGTGCTGTAAAACGTAATTGGTGAATTAAAATAGCTAATTCGCAGTGACCTACATAAAAAAGAGATACCTCTTGGTTAAGGTGTTGTTTAATATGCAAAGTTGCTGCCAATATCATTTCATTATCTAAATAATGAAATGGTGATTTCATTTGATGTTTAATCTTGAAATGCAACACAATTAAGCCGATGCCATCTGAACCGCTTGTTAATGCAGTAGTGCTGATAGCAGAATAAGCTTCTTGTTGTGGCAAGCCATTAAGCGTTGCATTAAGTGTGCTAAACAAGTGTGTTTGGTTAGGAAGACCAGTATTTAAGTCATAGTGCTGACTAAAATTTAGTTTATAGCTGTTAATGAGTTGAGTGGTACGTGCAATTAAATGCATGAGCAGGTGATGAAATCGGGCACTGATAGAAAGAGGTTCATACGAAAGATTGGTTTGCAATGTAACAGACTTTAACGTAATGCTTTGCGTGATAAAAAAAGCAGCATCAAAAGGTGCGCCAGCGTGATAATCATCCTGCCATGCTTGCAATAACTGGTTAATATATTGGTTAAATATTGCCCAACTCATTTGACTTGGCCAGTTTTTAATCAGACATTGCATTTGTGTGAGTGGTTGAGTTTTTTTTGCGATATTGTCTAAATCAATCACATAATCGCCGATTACATCAGAAGCTTTTAAGCCATAATTATGCATCATCTCCAATAACAAACTTGGGGGCACGGTGATGTCTGCACTTTGCATTAAGCGTTCTTCCGCGAGTGACTTCTGTTGATTATCATTCGTAGAGGGTAAATGCGCTGTGTTAGCTATAGAAATCATCTAGATTTAAGCCAAAACTATTAGGTGGTAAGCTTTTTACAATCAAGTATGGCTCGCCGTTAGGAGCAGGTGGGTTGTTAATCAGGTTGATAGTGGCAGGTGCTTCATTTCTAACTTTATCTGCATTTAATAAAATCATGACACGAGGCTTTAAACGTCGCACATTGTTTTGCTGAATTACGATACCAACCTCCCCAGAGTTAAGTTCCACTAACGTTCCTACAGGGTACATGCCTAAAAACTGAATGAGCTGATCAATCAGGGTGCCAGTAAATTTTACATCACGTAAGGAGTTAAGCTCTTCAAGGGCGGCTTGGTTGTGAACGCTATTCGCATAAACTTTGTTGCTCGTCATGGCGCAATAAGTATCTATTAAGCCAGCCATTTGTCCCATGATGCTAATTTGATTGTATTTTAGTTGAAAAGGGTACCCACTGCCATCGGCACGTTCGTGGTGCTGAGAGACGGTTAAAATCACTTTGTTTGAAATATTATCTGTGTGCTCTAACAAAGATAATGCGTAATCTACATGTTTTTTCATCAGTTCAAACTCTGATGGGTTGAGTTCATCTTCTTTTTTCAGAAGCTCAGCAGGTAGCTTGGCTTTACCTATGTCTTGTAATAAGCCAGCCAGCCCAAGATCTTTAATGTCTTTTCTAGAAAGTGAAATAAAATGCGCAAACGCCATGAGTGTGATAGAAACATTCATAGCATGTTGATAGGCGTAATTATCAGATTGTTTGAGTTTAGATAACCAAAATAATGCATCAGGGCAACGCTCAATACTTTCCACCATGCTACTGAGTGACTCATTAATCGTGCTTAAATCAATCTCTTGCTCTAATGCTAACGCCTCAAAAACAGCTTGTGTAGCTTGCTGTGATTGAGCGTAGATAGGCCCAATGCGAGTGATTTCATCCTCTACTGGAGGCGAGGTGTCATCATAAATAATCAGTGGGTTATTAGCTTGATGCTTATCTATCTTTTTGGCAGAGCCTAGTATCTCAGTATCACCTTGTGTCTTGGTGGGTTTATTTTTTCGTTTAATAGACCAGTGTTTTACGCTTTGAATCAGCTGTGTTAAATCAGATTTAATGTAAGTGGCAATAGATGCGCTTGCTTCTTCTTGCTGTTGATTGGCGATGGCTTTAGCAGTTATCTCGTGCTTGATGTTCAAATCTAATGAAGATTGAGAATTTTTTTGATTCAATACAGATGTATTTTGATTGCTGGCTTTAATTTCTTTTAATACTTCTAGAAATGAAAACGTAGGTGTGGGTTCACTTGCTCGTTGCTTTTGTAGTGGCTTTTTGTTGGTAGCATTATCGGGGTTTGCTGTTTTTTGGTATGAGACTCTGTCATCTGGTAGATGTTTCTCTGACTTTGCTGGGGCAATATAGTAGTCGCCTACAGACATCGTGTGATCTATATACACAAATGTACATATTTTTTTTAGTGTTGCAATCTCAGCTTCGCTTTCAATCAGCAAGCCTTCTAATAAAAAAGGCGTGCCCAACCACGAGCGATCTAAATCGCAAACAAACATACCAACATCTAATTGAGAAACTAGTGTTTTTTCTCGACGTATATCGCTCATTTTTATGATACTAATACTATAAAATTAGGATGGCATTAATTATATGTTAATTAGTGTAAATCAATTATCAAAAAATATTTATTTTGCAATTTCAAGCCTGAGTAGTTGGTAAATGGTTAATCGCTCAGCAGAGATGACACCCAATTTAACAGCGTTTAACACGGCACAGTCGGGTTCTTGTAGATGTTTACAGTTGTTGAATCTGCATTTACCTAGATAAGGTCTAAATTCAATGAAGGCGTGTTCAAGTTCACTGGTACTTAAATGATGCAGCCCAAACTCCTGTAAGCCAGGTGAATCAATAATGCGCGTGTTGCTATTGAGATGATATAAATGGGTTGCGGTGGTGGTATGTTTGCCGCTATCTAACACGGTGCTTACTTCTTGCGTTCTTACGGCTTCGGTTGGCAAAAGTGCGTTAATAATGGTGGATTTTCCCATGCCAGATTGCCCAACCAAAATGCTGGTATGGTGTTGTAAATAAGAGGTGAGCGTCGTGACATCTTCTTTGGCTGAAAGATGCAACACTTGGTAACCCAGTGCAGCATAACGATTAAGTTTTTCTTTGGCGTGGTTATTATCAACTAAATCACACTTGTTAAGCACAATGAGAGCCTGAATATTGGCAGCTTCAGCGGCAATTAAACATCGGTTAAGTAATGCTTCATAAAAGCTAGGTTGAGTTGCCAGCACAATAACAATTTGCGTCACATTTGCAGCCAACATTTTGCTTTTAAATGCATTGCTACGATACAACAAAGTGCTACGTGGCAGATTGGTTTCCACCACACCTTCGTGTTTATCAGTGAGTTTAATCGTGACAATATCACCGCAGGCTAAATCTGTTTTTTTGCCACGCGTAACGCAGCTAATACGTTGTTTGGTTGGGTTTAATTCAACTTGATAACGTTTGCCATAAGCGGCAACGACTGTACCTTCTAGCGTGGTATTGCTGGGGGTAGGATTAGACAAATTATTCGCTAAACTTGTAGTAAGTTTCATTCAGATATTTTGCAACATTTAACTCTTCATCTTCAAACCACTTTAAATCGAGCATGGTATTGCAGTTGCGAATTTGCGATGATAATTTTGTTGATGAGGTGACAATGCGCGTGGCTCTAGTATAAATTGCTGAGCCATCACCACCCAAACGTGAGGCATGGCATTGAATGCAATGCTGATTCACCAAGGCTTTACCCGCGTTGGCATCGCCATGTTTAAACGGGTTTAAGCTTTCAGCAACAGCAGGTTGGTTGAGTATCAATAAGCTAAGAGGTAAAAGCCACTTTTTCATGATGAATCCTTAAATAAATTTTTGGCTAAAATTTAGTGCGCATAAGCGTTTAACTTAGCAATTCTAATGCTTGCAGGAGGGTGGGAGTCATAAAAAGCTGAATGCAAAGGGTCTGGCGTGAGTGTAGAAGCATTATCGCGGTAAAGTTTAACAAGCGCATCAATTAAGCGGTGCGCATTGGCATGTTTTGCTGCGTAACCATCAGCTTCAAATTCATTTTTGCGCGAATAGCTTGCCATAATAGGGCGGATTAAAAATAAAAACACAGGCGATACCAGTAAAAATAAAATCAATGCCATGTAGCTGCTCATTTGCGCTACGCCTAGACCTGTATAAAACCAAGGTTGATTGATGAGCCAGCCCAATAAAGCAAGACCTAAAAAGCTCATTAAAAACAAAATGACAATACGCTTAATGACATGATGATGTTTAAAATGACCAAGCTCATGCGCTAATACGGCTTCAATTTCATCTACATTTAATCGTTCAAGTAAGGTGTCAAAAAACACAACACGTTTTGATGAACCAAAGCCTGTAAAATAAGCATTACCATGGCTGCTACGTGAAGAGCCATCCATCACAAATAAACCTTGTGATTTAAAACCACATTTAGCAAGTAAAGCCTCAATGCGTTGTTTTAAGTTTTCATCTTGCAAAGGTGAAAATTTGTTAAACAAAGGTGCAATCCAAGTAGGGTAAACAGCTAACATCAACAAGTTAAACACGCTCCATACTATCCACAAATAAAGCCACCAGTAATCTCCCGCACTTTGCATTAACCAAAGAGCCACAAATAAAATAGGCGCACCTAAAGCCAGCCCCACTAAACTTTGCTTGATAAGGTCGCTAAAAAACATTTTTTTTGTCATTTTGTTAAAGCCAAATGTTTCATCCACAACAAAGGTTTTATAGTATTCAAACGGCAAATCAATCAAACTGCTTATCAGCATTGCGCTACAAATCACTAATGCACCGCGAATAATCTCATGTGCAGGTAAAAGGTTACGCGCTATCTCATCGAGCCATTGCAGGCCGCCGCCTAAGGTGAGTGCCGCCAGTAAAGCCACTTGAACAAGCACCTCAAGCATTCCTAAGCAAGTTTTTGCGCAAGAATAATCCGCCGCTTTTTGGTGCGCCTCTAAAGTAATCGTATGCGCAAAAGCACTTGGCACCTGAGGGCGATGCATTTGTATATGCGCCACATGCCTTTTGCCCAACCAAAGGCGAATGAGGGTAGAAACAACAAGCAAGGTAATAAAAGTAAAGCTAAGTGTTGAGGACATAATGATTCAAGTTCGGTTAATATAATGACATTGTGAAGCATTATATTGCGGATGGTTCACAGAGTTTGTTTAATAACGCTTATTTTAATGGAAATCATGATGACTGCTTCAAACAATACCACTAATCAGAATAATTTAATTTGGCTTGATATGGAAATGAGTGGGCTATTGCCAGATTCTGATCGTATTTTAGAGCTTGCCGCAGTGGTTACCGATGCAGATTTAAACGTCTTGGGCGAGTCGCCCGTGCTAGTTGTGCATCAAAGTGACGCAGTGTTAGACGGTATGGATGCTTGGAATAAAGGCGCACATGGGCGTTCAGGCTTGATTGATAAAGTCAAAGCTTCCACTTTGAATGAAGCGCAAGCCAGTACGCAAATGCTAGAGTTTTTAAAGCAATTTGTCCCAGCCAATAAATCACCCATGTGTGGCAACTCAATCTGCCAAGATAGACGTTTTATGGCGCGCTACATGCCAGAGTTAGAAAGCTACTTTCATTATCGCAATTTAGATGTTAGCGTGTTTAAAGAACTTGCGCGTCGCTGGAAGCCTGAAATTTATGCGGGCTTTAAAAAAGCCAGCCGCCATGAAGCCTTAGCGGACATTTACGAATCAATAGATGAACTGAAATATTACCGCGAGCATTTTATTGTGAAATGATTGAGATAGAGCCAGATTAGTGGCTGACTAAGAAAAAATCTGATTAACACTCTTCCGTTTGCGGACTTATAAGCCAAACAATTACTTAAGTAACTCTCCTATCAGTTTTTTAATATTGTGATGAAGCATTAAGTCATGCTATTGAAAGTTATTTCAAATAATGTTAGGCTGACCCACAAGTAAACAATTGTAAACTAAATTCACGGTAGCAATAGGGAGAAGATTATGGCACGCATTAAAGGCACGAGCGGTAATGATAACCTTGTAGGAACAGCAAGCAATGACACCTTGATAGGGGGCAGTGGGAACGATAATTTGAGTGGTGGTACAGGCACGGACACGGCGCAATATGCTGGCAATATTGCAGACTATCGCTTTAGCAATGTAGATGGCAAATTAGTTGTAACGAATGATGCAGAAGGCAAAGACACGCTCACCTCGGTTGAAACCCTGCAACTTGGCAATGGGCAGCTCAGCCTGACCAGTGGGCAACTTTTAGTCAGTGCTAATAATGTAGATTCTTTTACGAACGTGATTTCAAAACATATTACAACTCTCGCTGATGGCGGCTTTGTGGTAGCTTGGACTAGTCCTGAGCAAGAGGGTGAATTCGGAGACGGCAGTGGTGTTTTTGCGCAACGTTTTGATGCTTTAGGTGTAGCACAAGGATCTGAGTTTCTGGTAAATACCACTATAACACTTGAACAGTATGAACCTAGCATCACCGCACTTGCTGATGGTGGCTTTGTAGTCACTTGGACAGGTGGGTTTGTTTCTGATGCAGACATTTTTGCCCAACGTTTTGATGCTAGCGGCAACAAACAGGGCGCTGAGTTTGTTGTTAATACTACTACCGCACTCAACCAGGACGCTTCTAATGTCATCGCACTTGCTGATGGTAGCTTTGTGGTAATTTGGCATTCTAATGATACTGGTGGCATCGGTGTTTTCGCCCAACGTTTTGATGTTAATGGCAACAAACTGGGAACAGAGTTTCAAGTCAATACTGAACTCACTAACCATCAATATTATCCAGACATCACCACTCTTGTGGATGGTGGCTTTGTAATCACTTGGGCATCTTTGGAGCAAGATGGCAGTCTTAGTGGTATCTTTGCCCAACGTTATGATGCCAGTGGGGCTGCGCAGGGCCTAGAGTTTCAAGTCAATACTTATACCACTAGTGACCAATTCTCTAGTAAAGTCACCGCCCTCAGTAATGGTGGCTTTGTAATCACCTGGATATCTCAAGGGCAAGATAGCGATGGTTGGGGCATCTACGCTCAACGGTATGATGCTAACGGTAACAAACAAGGAACAGAGTTTCAAGTCAACACTTACACCCCAAGTAATCAATTTGTGTCAGGTATCACAACGCTTGTTGACGGCGGCTTTGTGGTGACTTGGCAGTCTGCGTTGCAAGATGGCGATGGTAATGGCGTTTACGCACAGCGTTATGATGCCAGTGGCAACAGACTAGGCAATGAGTTTCGTGTGAATACTGATACGATAGGTATTCAAAGTTATGCTGGCATTACCGCCCTCGCCGATGGTGGCTTTGTGGTGGATTGGACGAGCAGAAACCCTAGCAATGCTGCTGGTACCATCTACGCGCAACGCTACGATGCTGCTGGCAATGCAGTAGGGTTAAAACTGACAGGCACGAACAATACAGAAATTATCAACCTAGACGCAGGCACAGCAGGCCTAGTAGTAGATGGTCTAGCAGGC
>JABFSF010000144.1 GCA_013140755.1 Methylotenera sp.
CAAACAACCCTTGGCGTGTATTCATTTTGATGCGCATTGCGACACATGGACAGACCATTTTGGCGAGCCATCAGGCCACGGCACATGGGTTTACGAGGCGATTACTGAAAGCTTAGTTGACCCGAAATGCTTTGTGCAAATTGGCATTCGTTCATCTGGCGAGCGCGCCGCGCGTGAATTTGTGAACGACCAAGGCGGCAGAATTTTTACCGCGCGCGAGTTACGCGGCAAAGATGGTGATGCGTTAAATAGCGTAATTGACGAAGTGCGCGCCAGAATGGCCAAAGCAGGCAATCCGCCGCTGTATTTAACGTTTGATATTGATGCGCTAGACCCAGCATTCGCGCCAGGTACAGGCACGCCAGAAGTAGGTGGCTTAACGACTGCTCAAGCGATGACGCTACTAGAAGCATGGCATGATTTAAACTGGGTAGGCATGGATTTAACTGAAGTATCTCCGCCTTATGATCACGCACAACTTACCAGCAACGCCGCCGCAACACTAGTGTGGACGTGGCTTTGCGGGCGTATTTTTGCAAAGAAATAATGTAATAAAAATCGAGAATATATGTCAGCCGCTACCGAACTCAAACTAACGCAAAACTCCTATTACGCTGCAAGCGCAAACGAGCAGCCAAGTTACCCTACGCTTGAGGGTGACATTGAAGCCGATGTTTGCGTAGTGGGCGGCGGCTTTGCGGGCTTATCTACTGCCATTGAATTGGCAGATCGCGGCTACAAAGTGGCGGTGTTAGAAGCCAAGCATATAGGCTGGGGTGCGAGCGGGCGCAATGGTGGGCAATTGATAGCAGGCTTGGCCTGTGAGCAAGATGTGATTGAAAACGCACTAGGCTTAGATGCCGCAAAACAAGTGTGGAATATGTCGCTCGAAGCCTTAGAATTAGTACGCGCCCGCGTAAAACGCTTTGATATTCAGTGCGATTTAAGCAGCGGTTTTCTCGGCGTTGCGGTGAATGAAAATAAAGGTGCAAAGCTCCGCCAATGGCTAGATGGCATGGCAAAACGCTATGACTACCATGCCGAGTGGATTTCGCCCAATGACATCAACCAATGGATAGATAGCCCGCGCTACCACAGTGGCTATTTTGACAAAAGCGGCGGGCATATTCACCCGCTTAATTATTGCCTAGGTTTGGCAAAAGGCGCGGCAAGTTTGGGCGTGCGGATTTTTCAAAACTCTGCAGTCACGGCCATGCAGCAAGGCGAAACTAATCATTTACGAACAGAAAAAGGCAGCATAAAAGCAAGGTTTGTAGTGCTGGCGGGCAATATGTATTTGCCTGAAGTCTCGCCAAAACTTGCCCCAAGCATAGCGCCGCGCATTATGCCCGTTGGCACATATATTATCGGCACAGCGCCGATTGACCCTACCTTGGCGGCCAAGTTAATCCCCAGTAATTCGGCCGTGTGCGACACCAATTTTATTTTAGATTATTTCAGGTTTTCCGCTGACAAACGCATGATTTACGGCGGCCGTGTAAGCTACAGCGCGCTCACGCCGCCCAACTTAACGCAAAGCATGCAAGCGCGTATGGTAGAGACTTTTCCGCAATTAAAAGACATAAAAGTGGAATACACATGGGGCGGCTTTGTGGACATCACCATGAACCGCGCACCAGACTTTGGCCGTATTGCGCCAAATATCTATTACCTACAAGGCTTTTCAGGCCACGGCGTAGCGCTCACAGGGCTTGCGGGCAAGCTGGTTGCCGAGGCCATCAGCGGTCAAGCCGAACGCTTGGATGTGTTTGCAAAAATTCCGCACCATAACTTTTTTGGTGGTAAATTACTACGTACCCCCGCGCTAGTGTTGGGCATGGCGTGGTATCAACTAAGAGATGCTTTGGGTTAAAGTGTTTGCAAGCATGCCCTGCAAGGCTTATGGATGCTGGCTTGCGGAGCATACTATTTTCAGGGTATATGTCGTTATTCGTCATTCTCGCGAAAGCGGGAATCCATTGTAAAAATGGTTAAAGTTCAAAATGGATTCCCGCTTTCGCGAGAATGACGATAATCACGCGGCTAACGTAGGGCGGACTCGCGAAGCAGTCCGCCGAATGACGAAATGCAACATGCGGCGTACTGTAAACGGGTGCGCCGCGAGCTGGTGCATTAGTGTTGAAATTTAAGGATTATTAATTTCCAACAAATTGAATTCAGTTTTGAAATCCGCGGATGTCAACTCAATCGGTATAGCAAAACCTAAATCTACAAGGTAAGCATATTTAGAACGTAGAGATATAGATCCATTATTGACTGTTTGACAATCGAACTGTCTAGCTTGGCCAGAGAGTGTAGGAAGGAGTTCATTGGCCTCTAATACTTTAGTCAGTGTGCATTTGTATTGCCCATCATGATAATTCATTATTTGAACAACAGTGCCCCAATTGAAATCAACGGTTGAAATATCGCCCACTTTAATACCAAGCTTATCCCAATGATTTACCTCTTTGAGTTCATACGGCATGTCTGAATACCCTGTAGCAGCAGAGGCGAAAACCCACTTTATATTGTTTAATCCTTTATAGTTAAGCGAAAAATTATAGCCAGTTGTAATGTCATTGGATACGAATTCCGTTTCGATTTGAATGAGACCATTACCTAGACCCGAGTAATTCCAAATTTGTTTTCTTTTGACAACTTTATCGCCACTTGTACTCTTTGTTTCAAAAACCAACTTAGTATTGTTGAATACCCTTGCATTTTCATCTAATGGTATTTTTTTTATGACTGATTCAGATAGAGATTGCTTGCTAAAATATTGGTTAAAATAAGCATCCTTATCTTTTACTATTTTTGAAAGTGCCACTGGATCACCTGCGCATCCACAAAGGAACACGGAAATTGCAGAAATCACGAAAAGATTAGTTTTAATGTTCATTTTTATTGTCTACTCAATGAATTTAATATATTGCATGATTAATAGTTAGATATGAATTTGTAATAATTATTCATGCCCCTGTAATTTTTATAATAGCATATAAGGCAACTCCAGTTAAGAAGTTCTTAGCAAGCGTAGGCTGTGCAAAATGACTTTATTTGCACACCAATCACATCATCAAATGGTGGGAAAACTGCATTTGCCCACCCTACAAAAACTAAACTGTCATCCTCGCGCAAGCGGGGATCCATTTTTAAAAATGGTTGAAATTCAAAATGGATTTACGCCCCAGATACAGTCACTCAAGGGCAGGCTCTGCGCGAGAACGACGGTTATGGAAGTGATTTTAGTCCTAAATAAGATGCTCTGAGAGCCGCATGGATATTGGCTCGCAGGCCTGCACTTGAATGCTTTAGTCCAGTGACAGGCTATTTAGTGATATTTAAGTGAAGTTTTTGCTGTAACTATAAAAAACCTCATCACGCAGCCAACCTAACGATTCATACAGTGCTTGCGCTTTAAGGTTGTTTTTCGCGGTAGTTAAATCTAATCTTTGCAATCCATTTGTTGCTGCATATTCGTGTGCGGCTAGCATTAAAGCGCGTCCTGCGCCTGTTTTTCTGGCGTTTGCATCTACAAATAAATCATAAAGCACGCCAATTTTTGCGGCGATTACCGAGCAAAAGCTTGGGTATATTTGGCAAAAGCCGATGAGTTGTTGCATGCTATTAACCGCTACAAAAATCACAGAATCTTGCTGATTTAACCTATCTGCAACAAAGCTTTTTGCCAACGCAATATCAGGTGCTTGCTCGTAAAATTGGCGGTAGGCATCAAATAATGTGGCGAGTGCAGTTAAATCTGTCGCTGCGGCGAGTCTTATGGTTGGGGCTTGCATGGTTTTCCTAGCGCTTAACGG
>JABFSF010000112.1 GCA_013140755.1 Methylotenera sp.
CTCTAGTTTGATCTGTGGTTTGCATGCTTTGCTGGTTCATTTTACTAATTTCAGCCAGCACTTCAGCACTTGGGCCAAATAGCTGCGCCATACCATCACGCATTAGCAAAAGCTTATTGGTCACGCCAATCGCGCTGGTGCGGTGCGTAATCATCACAATGGTTTTACCGCGCTGGCGTAAATCAGTAATGGCTGTAACTAGGGCTTTTTCACCAATATCATCTAAATTGGAGTTGGGCTCGTCTAGCACAATCAGCGAAGGGTCATCGTACATAGCACGTGCCAAACCTAAACGTTGCTTTTGCCCGCCAGATAAGCCTGCGCCACCATCGCCCAACACCGTGTCATAGCCTTGTGGCATGTGCAAAATCATGTCGTGTACGCCCGCACGTTTGGCTGCCATCACTACTTTTTCTGAATCAACCTCACCAAAACGTGCAATATTTTCGCTAATAGCACCTGCAAATAATTCTACATCTTGCGGTAAATAGCCGATGCTGGGCCCCAACTCATCTTTGTTCCATTGGTAAACATCTGCACCATCTAAGCGCACATTACCTACTCTAGCGGGCCAAACACCCACTAGCAAACGTGCCAAGGTAGACTTTCCTGCGCCGCTAGGGCCTATGACACCAAGCACATCGCCTGGGGAAAGATTAAAACTTAAATTTTGAACGGCGGCCTCTGTTGCACCTGGTGGCACGGCGGTAACAGCCTCAAGTGAAATTTGACCAAGCGGTTTGGGCAAAGCCATACCTGATAAACGCGGAGGATTTGTACTTAATAGCTCAGTTAAACGCTGGTAAGCACTACGTGTACTGCTCCAGTTTTTCCATACGTTAATCAATTGCTCAACAGGGCTAAGTACGCGCCCCATTAAAATAGACGCCACAATCATCATGCCTGGGGTAATTTTTCCTTCTAGCACCAGCAAGGCACCAAAGCCAAGAATTAGCGACTGCATAGAAATTCGTGCAAATTTTGTGACCGCGCCAATGACACCTGCTTTTTCACTTGCCTCGGCTTGTAATTGTATAAAACGGCTGTGCAGCTTAAACCAGCGATGCATTAAGTTCGGCAGCATGCCCATCGCCTCAATCACTTCCGCATTACGTAAATTATTGGTGGCTAAATTACCAGCCGCAATCGACATACCACTCGCTTCAGACAATGGTTTTTTTGACACGGTCTCATTGATATAAGCTAAAGCCACTAGCAAAATGGTGCCCACTAGCGCAAATAGACCCAAAAAAGGGTCAAACAAAAATATCACCAGTAAGTAAATGGGAAACCAAGGTGCATCAAAAAATGCAAACAAGCCATTACCTGTTAAAAACTGGCGAATATTCGCAAGGTCTTGTAGCGCCTGCCCTGCATTACCGCCAGCGCGCTTCAAATTTTGCTCAAAAGCTGCGGTATAAATGCGCTTGTTCATTTTCATATCTAACTGCGCACCAAGGCGAATAAGCACAAAGCTACGCACAAATTCCAGCGCACTCATAAACATATAAGCGCCCAGCATCATAATGGTGAGCATCAATAATGTGGTTTCATTACGGCTTGCTAATACGCGGTCATACACCTGCAACATGTAGAGAGATGGCGCCAACATCATCAGGTTAATAATCGCGCTAAATATACCAATTGTTTTAAAAGCCCCCTTAAAACTAGCTAAGGTTTGCGCAATTTCATTAGGTGGTTGTTTGGTTTTAGATTTCATGTTGTTAGCCTATAGTCTTAATGCACTTTATCACAGCATTTTCTTTTGTGAAACACATGTTATGCCTATTTTTTGCTAAAAAAACCCCGCTACAAGAGCGGGGTAGTTTTTACTGAGTATTTTGCACCACTTATTGCCAATATTGACAGCAATAAGTAGTGCTACTTTAATAAATTAAGCTACGAAATCAGTTAACTCCAAAGTATCGTAATGCCCTATCAACGCAATTTGAAAGTCTGCAGCAAAACCATTACCATTTGTTGTCGTATTATTAACATTGCCTTCTATTACAGTATATTCAACAGCTGCAATAGTCTCATAGTGATAATGCAACTGTTGAGCAGCACTGAACGCGACAGAGGTTTTTGCAATAGACGTAAACTCTTGGTTACCACCAAAAAGAGTACGCGCATCAATTCCAGACAAGTCAATTTTATCAACACCTTGTACAAAGTCAGTAATCACATCGCGCGTTGCACCAACAGCAGAATCAGTGGTTAAATTGTAGTCAAAAGTATCAGCTCCACCCCCACCAGTTAGTATATTTTTACTGCTATTGCCTGCAATGATATTGTTAAGGTTGTTGCCAGTACCGTTGATTGCGCCAGTAACTAACACCAAATTCTCGACGTTATCTGTTAGCGTGTAGTCGATATAGCTCCAAACCGTATCTGTTCCAGATCCAACTCCAGCAGACTCTGTAACAACATCGCCCACATCATCTACAGCATAACCATCGTTACCTAGACCACCAATCATGGTGTCAGCACCAGCATTGCCTATCAATACATCGTTTCTACCACCACCAGTTAATACATTGCCGCCAGAATTACCTCTTCCAGTGAAATCACCAGCACCTGTAAATGTTAGATTCTCTATATTATTTAGCAATGAATAGGTGGTCAGCGTAGTATTCACTGTATCAATACCAGCGTTTACGCCTTCAACAACTGAATCACCTACCTGTGAAACAATGTAAGTATCATTACCTGTGCCACCGCTCATTGTGTCATTACCAGCCCCACCATCAATTAAATTATTACCGCTACTGCCTGTAATGGTATTGTTAAGGATGTTGCCAGTACCATTGATGTTGCCAGTAACTAACACTAACTTCTCAACGTTATCTGTTAGCGTGTAGTCGATATAACTCCAAACCGTATCTGTTCCAGTTCCAAATCCAGCAGATTCTGTAACAATATCGCCCACATTATCTACAGCATAATCATCGTTACCTAGCCCACCAACCATGGTGTCAGCACCAGCATTTCCTATCAACACATCGTTGCCAGCATCGCCAGATAACACATTGCTACCAGAATTGCCTCTAATAGTATTAGCCAAAGAATTACCCGTTCCAGTTAAGTTTCCTGCGCCAGTGAGCGTAAGATTCTCAACATTACTTGTAAGTGTGTAGCTAATAGCAGCATTAACAATATCAATCCCTGAACCAAGCCCTCCAGCCTCTGTTACGACATCACCCACATTGTCTACAGCATAACCATCGTCACCTAGCCCACCAATCATGGTGTCAGCACCAGCATTTCCTATCAACACATCGTTGCCAGCGCCACCAAATAACGTATCGTTATTTGCGCCACCGTTCAGAGTGTCGTTAGCTCCGATACCATAAATAATAGTGTCGTTAGTAGTAGCTGTAATTGTATTAATATTACTATCACCAGTCCTGATTGTAAAAGTCTCAGTGCGAGAGCCACCGATTGAATCTATAGAACGTACATTGATCGTATAAACTTGGTTTTCGCCCAATGCAGACCCATTACGCGTAACCACCCCTGTAGCGCTTATTGCAAAGTCAGGACTGCTGCCAGCAGCAAGCTCATAAGTAAAGGTTAAAGTAGCATCTATATCCGTCGTACTCAGATTGGCGATTACCTCCCCCACGCTAGGTAAGACAGTGTCACTTGGTGTAACACCATTCCACTGAATATCTGCTGGTACGGTGACATCTGCAAACTTAAAGTTTTCAACGCCAACCACAATATCGCTACCGTCACGACCACCAACATTATCAGTAACCCGATAAGCATAGATAGTACCTTCATGCGCTGTTGC
>JABFSF010000019.1 GCA_013140755.1 Methylotenera sp.
ACGACTTGAAAAATAACTCTCAAAGTTAAGCACTATAAAATGAATCTACACGAATATCAAGCCAAAACCTTATTGCAAAAATACGGCATTCCAATTCCACGTGGGCAGGTGATTTCGCTTGCAAAACAAACTTCTACGGTGACTTCTGAAATTGATAGTCAAGCTTGGGTAGTAAAAGCACAAGTACATGCGGGCGGACGTGGCAAAGCTGGTGGCGTAAAGGTAGTAAAGTCGCCACAAGAAGCGCAAAACGTAGCGAGTGCTTTGCTTGGTAAAACCTTAGTCACGTATCAAAATGCGCCTGATGGTCAGCCTGTGAATCAGGTGTTAATTGAAGAGACTTTACCCATTGCGCGCGAATTGTATTTATCGATGTTAGTAGATAGAACTTTAGAACGCGTGGTGGTGGTGGCTTCCGTTGCGGGTGGTATGGATATTGAAGAAATTGCGCAGTCTAGCCCAGATAAAATTTTGCAAGAAGTTTGCGACCCATTGAATGGACTGGTGGATTTTCAAGCACGTAATTTGGCTTTTAAATTAGAGCTTAGCGGCGAGCAAATTGGTGCGTTTACCAAAATGTTAAAAGGTTTATATCGCCTATTCAAAGAAAATGATTTAGCTTTGCTTGAAATCAATCCGCTGGTGGTGACCACAGAAGGCAAACTTTTTGCGTTGGATTGCAAAATGAGTATTGATGACAATGCGCTATATCGCCAAAAAGCCTTGGCTGAGCAGCGCGATTGGAGCCAAGAAGATGCAAAAGAGGCGACGGCGCATCACGCAGGGATTAACTACATTGCCCTGAACGGCAATATTGGCTGCATGGTCAACGGTGCAGGCTTGGCAATGGCAACCATGGATTTAATTAAATTGCACGGCGGCGCACCTGCTAACTTTTTAGATGTAGGTGGTGGCGCGACGGCAGAAACGGTGACTAAGGCCTTCAAAATTATTTTAGAAGATAATAATGTTAAGGCAATTTTAGTGAATATTTTTGGCGGCATTATGCGCTGCGATATTATTGCTGAAGGCATTATTACGGCGGTGAAGGAAGTTGGAATGACGATACCTGTTATCGTGCGTTTAGAAGGTACGAATGTGGATTTAGGTAAAGAAATGTTGAAATCAAGTGGCTTGAATATTATTTCTGCTGAAGGCCTAACCGATGCTGCTGTGCAAGCAGTGAAGGCGGTGGCTTAGTATGAGTATTTTAGTCAACAAAAATACTAAAGTTTTATGCCAAGGGTTTACAGGCAAACAAGGCACATTTCACTCTGAGCAAGCGCTGGCTTACGGTACAAAAATGGTGGGTGGTGTCACGCCAGGTAAAGGTGGTCAATTACATCTTAATCTACCTGTGTTTAATACCATGCGTGATGCAGTGAATCAAACAGGCGCAAATGCTAGCGTGATTTATGTGCCACCAGCTTTTGCCGCAGATTCTATTTTAGAAGCATGTGATGCAGGCATTGATTTGATTATTTGCATTACTGAAGGCATCCCAGTGTTAGATATGCTCAATGTAAAAGCCGCGCTAAAAGCCAATGGTGCGAAGTTAATTGGTCCAAACTGCCCAGGCGTAATTACGCCAGATGAGTGCAAAATCGGCATTATGCCTGGTAGCATTCACTTGCGCGGTAAAGTAGGCATTGTGTCGCGTTCAGGCACACTCACTTACGAGGCGGTGCATCAAACCACTGCGCTTAAATTAGGTCAAAGTACCTGTGTTGGCATTGGTGGCGACCCGATTAAGGGCTTAAACTTTATCGAATGCTTGCAAATGTTTGAGGCTGACGGTGAAACCGAAGCGATTATCATGGTGGGTGAAATTGGTGGTTCCGATGAAGAGGCTGCGGCTGAATATATTAAAAGCCATGTCACAAAACCAGTCGCAGCTTATATTGCAGGGCAAACCGCGCCAGCGGGTAAGCGTATGGGACATGCGGGGGCGATTATTTCAGGTGGTAGTGGTAAAGCAGTAGATAAAATTCGTGCGTTAGAATTAGCGGGTGTTGTAGTGGCAAGTTCACCTGCAGGTTTGGGTGAGGCAGTATTAGCTGCGATTAACACTAAAAAATAATGCATAGCGCGGCACATAAATAAGTGAATACATGATGATAAAAAAAATACTTAAACAGATTTTAACCTTGCTGTTGTTAAGCCATGTTGCTGTGTCTCTAGGTGCTGAGGATGTTTCTTATCTGCTCACAGCTTCATCTAAAGGTGATTTAGAAGCTGTGAATGCGATGCTAGCCAGTGGCGCGAATGTGAACGTTAAGGATGAAGATGGATTAACCGCATTGATGTACGCCGCGCGTAAGGATAATGCTGAGGTGATACTGTCTTTGATACGCAAAGGTGCTGAGATTGATGCTAAAGATAAAAGTGCTTGGACCGCGCTGATGTATGCAACAAAGAAAAACAATATTGCTTCTGTAAAAGTCTTGTTAGAAAAAGGCGCAGACTTTAAAGCAAGAGATGGCGCAGGATGGAGTGCATTTGGTTTAGCGGCTATAGGGGGCTATGCGCAAGTAGTGGAGTTGTTGGTTAAACACGGAGCTGATGCCAATACCAAAAGTGATGACGGTAAAACAGTATTGATGTATGCAGCAAAAAGCGGCGATATTGCAACGGTGATAACCCTTGTAAATCATAAGGTGGATTTGTTAGCGCAAGATAACTTAGGGCTTACCGCGCTGATGATAGCGGCTAGGCAGGGTCATGCTCCTGTGATCGATTTATTATGTAAGCGTGGCGCATTGGTGAATCAAAAAGATTTGTCAAGGTGGACTGCACTCACTTGGGCAGTCAAGAAGTCGCAAATAGAAGCCGCAAAAGCCTTAATTGCAGCAGGTGCTGATGTGAATAACTTAGATACAGAGGGCACGCCGTTGTTGCATATAGCGGTTGATAACGGTAACGCCGATATGGTGCGTTTGTTACTTGAAAATAAAGCCAAAGTTAAAGCTAAAGACCAATATGGTTTAACGGCTTTAGTTTATGCACTCAAAGGGCAACATAAGGAAATTATTAAGTTAATTAAAGATGCTGGTGGTAGTTATTAAACTTTTAACCCGTACAGCTTTTTAATGAAAATCGCAATCGCACAAATCAATTGCATTGTTGGGGATATTGCAGGCAATGCAAAAAAAATCATCGCCTATGCGCAGCAGGCAAAAGCACAGGGTGCAAGCTTAGTACTCACGCCAGAGCTTTCATTATGCGGGTATCCCCCTGAAGATTTATTATTGCGTGAAGATTTTTTTCAGGCGTGTGATGATGCCTTAGTTGCGATGAGCCAACAGCTAAATGGAGTAACGGTGATTGTTGGGCACCCACATGTGGTGGGCAATCAATGTTTTAATGCGGCATCTGTTTTACAGCATAGACAAGTATTGGCAACCTATCATAAACATATATTGCCCAACTACGGCGTATTTGATGAAAAGCGATACTTTTCAGCAGGGCGTGAAGCCTTGGTGTTTGCGCACGAGGGACTCAATATTGGGGTCTTAATCTGCGCCGATGTGTGGGAAGCCGCACCAGCCATCGCCTCTAAAAATGCAGGCGCACAAGTATTAGTGGCACTGAATGCGTCGCCTTTTCATATTGATAAACAATCTACGCGCTACGACAAATTACGCCAACGTGCACTTGATACACAACTGCCTGTGATATATGCCAATATGGTAGGCGGGCAAGATGAGCTAGTGTTTGATGGTGCATCGTTTGTGGTGAATGACAAAGGCGTTTTAACACATGAGCTACCCGCTTTTGCGCCCAGCTTAGCATTGATTGCATTTGAGCATACTAACGTACTTAAAGGCGAGCTTGCTCCAACACTCAGCCTTGAAGCCAGTGTTTACCAAGCCCTTACTTTAGGATTGCGCGATTATGTGCAAAAAAATGGCTTTCCTGGGGTATTGCTGGGATTATCTGGTGGCATAGACTCTGCCTTAACGCTTGCCATTGCGGTAGATGCGATTGGTGCTGAGCATGTTCATGCCGTGATGATGCCATCAGAGTTTACGGCAAATATGAGCGTGGATGATGCGCGTGAAATGGCTAATATACTGGGTGTTCAATATAGCGAAATTGCGATTAAATCTTTGTATGATGCTTACGTTACCGCACTTGCCCCACAATTCGGCGATTTACCATTTGATGCCACAGAAGAAAATCTGCAAGCGCGTATTCGTGGTATGTTGCTGATGGCATTATCTAATAAATTTGGCAGTATTGTGGTGACAACAGGCAACAAAAGTGAGATGGCGGTGGGTTACTGCACCTTGTATGGCGACATGGCGGGAGGCTTCGCTTTGCTCAAAGACGTGCCTAAAACGTTAGTGTATCGCCTTTCAAATTATCGCAATACACTGTCGCAAGTGATTCCAAGCAACATTATTACAAGGGCACCATCAGCCGAACTCAGAGAAAATCAATTAGACCAAGATAGCTTACCGCCTTATAATCTTCTAGATGGCATTATAGAAGCCTATGTGGAAGATGATTTAAGCGCACAGCAAATTATCGCAAAGGGCTATACTGCGCATGATGTTACTCGTGTGTTAAGTATGATAGATAAAAGTGAATATAAACGCCGTCAATCGCCCGTAGGAGTGCGCATTACGCACAAAGGTTTTGGCAAAGATAGGCGACATCCAATTACCGTTAAAGCCAATTATAAGTTAGACTAACTAATCTATTTTCAGGAGTGAACTTGCATGAAAAAAATTGAAGCCATTATTAAACCATTTAAACTTGATGAAGTCCGCGAAGCGTTATCTGACATTGGTGTCAATGGTTTAACTGTCACAGAAGTTAAAGGGTTTGGTCGTCAAAAGGGGCATACAGAACTTTATCGCGGTGCTGAATATGTGGTGGATTTTTTACCCAAAATTAAGCTAGAACTTGTCGTAGCTGAGACCGTTGTAGATTCAGCGGTCGAAGCCATTATTAAAGCTGCCCACACAGGTAAAATAGGGGATGGTAAAATTTTCGTTTCTAGTGTTGAGCAAGTCATACGTATTAGAACAGGTGAAACTGGCGAATCAGCTGTGTAGGGGCGAAATTGATTGTGCCTTGGTTTTATTGAAAGCATGCCAATCATCTTAAAAACTGTCCTTCTACTCACCATTTCAAATGTATTTATGACATTTGCATGGTACGCGCATTTAAAAAACTTAAACAATAAACCGTGGATTGTTGCCGCCCTAGTGAGCTGGGGCATTGCCTTGGTAGAGTATTTATTTCAAGTGCCAGCTAATCGCATTGGCTTTAGTGTGATGACACTTGCGCAACTTAAAATTGTGCAAGAAGTCATTGCTATTACTGTGTTCATTCCATTTGCGGTGTTTTATATGCAACAACCCATCAAGCTAGACTTTTTATGGGCAGGGCTATGCTTAATGGGTGCGGTTTACTTTATTTTTAGAACTTGATTGTAGCTAATTTTCACGTATTGGCTAGCATTCACCTCATCTCCTTGCCGTGTTTGGCGCAATGCACTAATTTAATGCAGTTCGGCAGTTTTAAAGCACCATCAAAGCATTAAATAAATATCAAAACTGTATCTTATTGATTTTATTTAATTTAAAAGATGGCGCATTTGTTGCTTAGTAGACAGTGTGTACATTAAGAGTAATTACAAATGCGAGTAACCAACCAAACTGAACAATTGCTTCTAAAAGAAAATATCCGCTATCTAGGCAAGATTTTAGGTGAAGCTATTCTTGATAAAGAAGGTGAAGAAACTTTAGATTTAATTGAAAATATTCGCAAATCTGCGGTTAAATTTCATAGGGAAAATAATCAGAATGCCTCTCTTACCTTAGAAAAACTGCTCAAAAACTTAACGCCTGAACAAACCGTTTCTGTTGTCCGCGCTTTTAGTTATTTTAAACACCTGGTGAATATTGCTGAGGATTTACATGCGCACCAATTGACACGCGTTAATGAAGATAATCTTATTGCTGGTATGTTATCCTACTCTCTCAAAGAGGTGTCAAACCAAGGGTTAACGCTAGAAAAGCTGAATACGTTTTTTAATGATGCACTGGTTTCCCCAGTTCTTACAGCACACCCTACTGAAGTTCAGCGTAAAAGCATTTTAGACATTGAGCGCACGCTGTCACATTTACTCGCTGAGCGGGCAACGCTCATTTCTAAAAAAGAATTAGCGCAAAATCACTTGCTCATTCAAGGTGCAATTTATTCGTTATGGCAAACAAGAATTTTGCGCTTTTCTAAACTCACGGTGATGAATGAAATTGAAAATGCGCTTAGTTATTACGAAACCACTTTTTTAAATGCGATTCCAGAAATTCTGCAAGATTTAGAACGAGATTTAAATACACAATTTAAAGATTCGTTGGCCGAACCCTATCGATTGCCAAGCTTTTTACACATGGGTAGCTGGATTGGTGGGGATCGAGATGGAAATCCTTTTGTTAATGGCACTACGCTTGCACAGGCAATACAACTACAATCAGCCACTGCGCTTAAATACTATGCAAAAGAGTTAGATGATTTAAGACGCGAACTTGCGGTTTCTACAAGATTGGTCAGTGTGAATGATGACGTGTTGACCTTAGCCAAACGTTCTCTAAATCAACCCTTGCATCGCTTGGATGAACCCTATCGCCTTGCATTGAATAGCATATACGATAAAGTAATCGCAACCGCAAATAAGTTAAGTCACCATACGATTTCTGTAGAAGTGAACGCTGAAGCTAGCCCTTATGAAAATGCATTAGATTTACTTGCGGAGTTAAATATCATTACTCACTCCCTAAAAGACAATAAAGGTGAAGCTCTTATTTATCCAAGGCTAGGAAAACTCACTAAATCAATTGAAACATTCGGGTTTCACCTGGCAACAATTGATATTCGTCAATCTTCTGATGTGCATGAAGAAGTTATCAAAGAGCTTTTTCATAAAGCGGGATATGATTTCAACTATGACGAGCTGACTGAAGATGAAAAAATCAGCACTTTATTAGATGAGTTGAGGCAACCAAGGCTTTTATTTTCTGCATTTCAGCAATATTCTGAGTTAGTACACAAAGAATTAGGCGTGCTTAATCAAGCACGTGAAACGCGTCACCAGTATGGTTTCCGTGCGGTTCGGCAATATATTATTTCTCATACCGAAACTTTGTCAGATTTGCTAGAAGTTGCGTTACTTCAAAAAGAGACAGGTATGTTACGTGGCTTATGGGGGTCACAAAAAATTCAATTGGATCTCAATATTGTGCCTCTGTTCGAAACCATTGCCGATCTCCGTCACGCGCCTTTAATTATGGGGCAATGGCTGAGTTTGCTTGGCATACGCCATGTACTGCGTTACCAAGGCAATGAGCAAGAAATTATGCTTGGCTATTCTGACAGCAACAAAGATGGTGGCTTTTTAACTTCTAATTGGGAGTTATATAAAGCAGAAATTTCTCTGGTGGAGTTGTTCAGTCAAGCCAAGATTAAACTGCGTTTATTCCACGGCCGTGGTGGCACGGTGGGTCGTGGTGGTGGTCCGACTTATCAAGCCATTATGGCGCAACCACAAGGCACGGTAGATGGGCAAATTCGGCTGACCGAGCAAGGTGAAATTATTGCTAACAAGTATGCTGACCCAAAAGTTGGCAGGCAGCATTTAGAAACGCTGATTGCCGCAACAATAGATGCTAGCCTATCACCACAAGATGCACTTGAAAGCAACAAAAGGCGTACATTTGAATCCGTGATGGAAGATTTATCCACCACCGCAATGACTTGCTACCGTAGCTTAGTGTATGAAACACCTGGTTTTGCCGACTACTTTTTTAGTGCTACGCCTATTTCAGAAATTGCTGATTTAAACATCGGCAGCCGACCTGCGACACGAAAATCAACGCAAAGAATCGAAGATTTAAGAGCGATTCCTTGGGGTTTTTCATGGGGGCAATGTCGCTTACTGTTACCTGGATGGTATGGCTTAGGCAGTGCCATTCAGCAATATATTAGTGCAGATGAAACACTGCGCGAAAAACGCATTCAAACCCTGAAAGAAATGATGGCAAGCTGGCCACTATTTAAAACGCTGATTGCAAATGTAGATATGGTGTTAGCTAAAACTGACTTAGTTGTAGCAAGACATTATGCACACTTGGTGCAAGATAAAGCACTTAGAGAGTCTATTTTTAACCGCATAGCACAAGAATATGCATTGACAACCGAAGCACTTAATTTGTTGCAAGAAACCGAAATACGCCTGAGCAACAATCCTGCGTTGGCAAACTCTATCAAAAATCGTCTGCCTTACCTTGATCCGCTCAACCATTTGCAAGTAGAGATGATACAGCGTTACCGCAATGGTGAAACTGACGAGAAGCTTAAACTTTCGATTCAACTCACAATTAACGGGATTGCTGCGGGGTTAAGAAATACGGGGTAGTAATGCTATGCGCCTCTAAACACCTTGCTTCAAACTTTCCATAATAAACGGGTCAAGGTCGCCATCTAACACACCTTGCGTGTTGCCAATTTCCACATTGGTGCGCAAGTCTTTAATGCGGCCTTGATCTAGCACATAACTACGAATCTGGTGCCCCCAACCAATATCGGTTTTAGCATCTTCTAAGGCTTGTTTTTCAGCATTACGTTTATTCAGCTCCAAGTTGTAAAGCGCGCCTTTGAGCATATTCATCGCTTCATCTTTATTGCGATGTTGGCTTCTATCGTTTTGACACTGCACCACCACCCCTGTAGGAATATGCGTAATACGCACGGCGGAATCTGTTTTGTTGATATGCTGACCGCCCGCGCCAGAAGCACGATAAGTATCAATGCGCAAATCCGCAGGGTTGATTTCAATTTGAATAGAATCATCCACTTCAGGAAAGATTTGCACACTCGCAAAACTGGTATGGCGTTTAGCATTACTATCAAAAGGGGATTTTCGCACTAATCGATGCACACCGTTTTCTGTGCGCAATGTGCCGTAAGCGTAATCACCCGTCACTTTGAGGCTTGCGCCTTTAATACCCGCCACATCACCATCGGAGAGTTCCAGCACTTCAACTTTAAAACCTTTACGCTCGGTATAGCGCAAATACATACGCAATAACATATTGCACCAGTCTTGCGCCTCGGTGCCACCGCTACCTGATTGAAATTCCACAAAACAATTTGCGCCATCCAGTTCGCCAGAAAACATACGCTTAAATTCCATCTCGGCGATTTGTTTTTCTAGTGCTTCAGAATCCGCTTCAACACTCAATAAAGTATCGTTATCAGCTTCTTCACGCGCCATATCAAAGATTTCTTGCGCATCTTTTAAGTTAGTTTCTAGGTTTTGCAGGTTATGTACAACCAGCTCTAAACTACGCTTTTCTTTGCCGAGTTTCTGCGCTTTTTCGGCATTATTCCAAACATTCGGGTCTTCTAACAGACCATTCACTTCTTCTAACTTTTGCGACTTATTTTCAAAGTCAAAGATACCCCCGAAGGGCAAGACTGCGCTCGCGTAAATCTGCAAGGCGGTTGTTGATGAGATTGAGTTGTTCGGCTTCCATGATGGCTTGCGTGCTTAAATAATAAAGGCAACATTATACCCGATGCTATAAAGTGAACCTCTATTTATCCTATAAAAAGCAGTTGATAATTTAGTAAAATGCGGCAAATCCTTTGATCTGCTTGAGGTAAAAATAACGCTAAACGAAAGACAATCTCCAAGTTTAATAATATGATACGAACTGAGGATATGTTTCTATAATATTCAACTTGGAGAGCATCAGTTGGCACAACAAAAAGAATCAAAAGCAGAGCCACTAGAAAAACAACTTTGGAAAGCAGCCGATAAGCTCCGCAAAAACATTGATGCGGCGGAGTACAAGCATATTGTTTTAGGCTTAATCTTTCTCAAATACATTTCCGATTCTTTCGAGCAGCACTTTGCCAAGCTAAAAGCAGGCGAAGGCGAATACACAGGCGCAGACCCAGAAGACAAAGACGAATACGCGGCAGAAAACGTATTCTTTGTGCCGCAACAAGCACGTTGGTCTTATCTACAATCGAATGCACGCCAGCCTGAAATCGGCAAAATGGTGGATGCAGCCATGGATGCGATTGAAGCGGAAAATGCCTCACTTAAAGGCGTACTCCCCAAAGTATTTGCCCGCGATAATTTAGACCCCGCCAGCCTTGGGCAACTGATTGATTTAGTAGGCA
Source organism: Methylotenera sp. (assembly GCA_013140755.1). Taxonomy (GTDB): domain Bacteria; phylum Pseudomonadota; class Gammaproteobacteria; order Burkholderiales; family Methylophilaceae; genus Methylotenera. The sequence continues at coordinate 10,204 of JABFSF010000019.1, forward strand.
ATATCGCGCTAGGCGATGCTAAATCGCGTAGTGCCGATGTGCTAGGCCATGTGTTTGAATACTTTTTAGGCGAGTTTGCACTGGCAGAAGGCAAACAAGGTGGACAGTTCTATACGCCACGCTCAGTGGTGGAGTTATTGGTCGAGATGCTAGAGCCATATCAAGGCCGCGTGTTTGACCCCTGCTGCGGCTCTGGTGGTATGTTTGTGCAATCTGAAAAGTTTGTGGCAGACCACCAAGGCCGTGTGAATGATATTTCCATCTACGGGCAAGAGAGCAATCAAACCACATGGCGCTTAGCCAAGATGAACCTTGCCATTCGTGGCATTGAAGCCTCACAAGTTAAATGGAACAACGAAGGCAGCTTTTTAAACGACGCTCATAAAGATGTAAAGGCCGATTACATCATCGCAAACCCTCCATTCAATGTAAGTGATTGGTCTGGCGAGCTACTGCGTACCGATGGTCGCTGGCAATATGGCGTACCGCCCGCAGGCAATGCCAACTTTGCATGGCTACAACACTTTATCTATCACCTTTCCCCCACAGGCCAAGCAGGAGTAGTGCTGGCTAAAGGCGCACTCACCAGCAAAACTTCGGGTGAGGGTGAAATTCGCAAAGCACTGATTGAGCAAGGTAACGTGATTGATTGCATCGTCAACCTGCCTGCCAAGTTATTCCTCAATACGCAAATCCCAGCTGCTTTGTGGTTTATGAGCCGCAACAGAACCAATGGCAAATTTAGAAACCGCAGCAGCGAGATATTGTTTATCGATGCCCGCAACCTAGGCCACCTCATTAACCGCCGCACCAAAGAGCTGAGCCATGAGGATATTAAACAAATTACCGATACCTACCACAACTGGCGTAACCCAAATGGAGCGTACCAAGACATTGCAGGCTTCTGCGCATCCGTCAGCTTAGAGCGCGTAAAAGAACTCGATTACGTACTCACCCCAGGCCGCTATGTTGGCTTGCCCGATGATGAAGATGACTTTAACTTTGCCGAACGCTTTAACACCCTAAAAGCAGAATTTGAAGCGCAGTTGGTGGAGGAAGAAAAACTCAATAAAGCCATTGCAGAGAACTTGGCGAGGGTGAAGCTGTGAGTGAGTTGCAAGAAACAGATTTTGGAAATATTCCTAAGGCATGGAGTGTCGCCAAGATTGCTGACTTAAAGGCAAACGATAAGCGCGCAATTGCTATGGGGCCTTTCGGCTCCAACATTAAAGCAGAAAATTTTGTAGCTGAAGGAGTTCCTGTTATTCGAGGAACGAATCTTAATTACAGCCGATATGTTGATGGGAATTTTGTATTTTTAAAAGAAGAAAAAGCAGATGAACTCAGTGGTAGCAACTGCAAGCCTGGCGATTTGGTTTTTACTCACCGTGGCACTATTGGACAAGTTGGCTTAATTCCTCATGGAAAATATGCCAGATATGTAATCTCACAATCAGGAATGAAGTTAACGCTAAATCCTGATTTAATGGATTCTGATTTTTTATTATATTTTTTTAAGTCTGAATATGGGCAATATCAAATACTCAAATATGAGTCACAAGTTGGCGTCCCATCAATAAGCAATCCATTAACTTCTCTAAAAGAGATACAAGTACCAGTTCCAAAGATTGAAGAACAAAAAGCCATCGCATCTGTACTCAGCAGTTTGGATGACAAAATCGACCTGCTCCACCGCCAAAACACTACCTTAGAACGCATGGCCGAAACGCTGTTTAGACAGTGGTTTGTAGAAGAAGCGCAGGAGGATTGGGAGGATGGCACTCTCGGTGAGGTAGTTGAAATATTTGATAATCTGCGAATACCACTCTCAAAAATGGAAAGAGATAAAAAGAAAGATGGTGTTTTATATCCTTATTATGGTGCCGCACAAATAATGGATTACATCAATGACTATATTTTTGATGGTGAATACATTTTAATGGGCGAGGATGGCACTGTTAGAACCGATGAGGGGTATCCAGTGTTGCAATATGCAACTGGTAAATTCTGGGTAAACAACCACACGCATGTATTAAAGGCAAAACCACCTTATAGCAATTTTTTAATTTGGAACTATTTATCAAAGAAAAACATTGATGAAATAGTCACTGGCGCTGTTCAGCCAAAAATTAATCAAGGCAACCTCAAGGCTTTGGATTTTCCAAAATTGCCAGAGCACTTGGTTCATGAGTTTAATAGCCAAACAGAACCAATGCTTACAAAAATAAATAACAATAAAAAGCAAATCCAAACCATAGAAAAACTCCGCGATAACTTGCTGCCCAAACTAATGAACGGTGAGGTGCGCGTTTATGAGTAAAAAAACATATTTGGAGCAAATGCAGGCAATTAGCGCTGATAACTTGTTTGACGGATTTTTAGGTTATGGATTATTTGCAGAAAAAATCCCACCTTTTTTAACTTCTGAAACTTTCCTGAATTTTGTTAAAACTGCAAACCCAAAAATATTCGAAAATACCGATAAAGGCTATATTCAATACGAAAATATACGCAACATTAATATTCCACGCCTATTGGCATTACCTGAACCAATGGCTTACAGGAATCAGTGCAAGTGTTTATCAGAAAACTGGGATGAGTTGATTGCGCACTTTGAAAAATATACTTCGCATCATCAATACAAAATTAGTCGTATTCATATTCGCAAAATTAAAGATTCAAAGATTATTTTTGTCATGGGCGAATATGATGAACCGTATGAGCTTGAAATTATTAATGAGAAAAAACATTTATTTGAAATGTCTCATAAAGATTTTGTAGAGGACGATTACCCTGAGCCAGAGCTATTAATTGGCAAACAGTATCTTGTTAAAGCAGATGTTTCTAATTGCTTTCCTAGCATATACACACATGCTATTTCTTGGGCATTAGTTGGCAAACCTTACTCAAAAACACATAAAACAGGTAATTGGTTTAATGATATTGATTTGTTTACTAGAAACTTAAAATCCCAAGAAACGCATGGAATTTTAATTGGCCCACACACTTCAAATTTAATTTCAGAAATTGTTTTAGTGGTGATTGATGATGAGTTAATCAAAAAAGGCTATCAATTTATTCGTAACATTGATGATTACACATGCTTTGCTGAAACAAATGAAGTGGCGGAGAAGTTTTTGATTGACTTGGCGAGTGCATTAAAAAACTTCAATCTTTCACTTAATCATAAGAAAACTGAAGTATTGAAGTTGCCGCTTGCTTCAACTGATAATTGGGTTAGAAAGCTCAATAACTATAATAGTATTCAAGATAAAGAGTATTTAGATTTAAACGATGTGAGGTCATACATTGATTCTGCAATTGAATTAATGCAGAAAAACAAAGACAACTCGGCGATTCTTAATTATGCGATAAAGGTAATTTCCAAAAAGAATCTTACTCCCAATGCTTTAAGCTACTACTTAAAAACTATTCATCACTTAATACTGATTTATCCATACCTGTTGCATTTGATTGATGAAAATATATTTAAACCTTTAGCGGTAGCGAAATCTGAAATAGAGAAAATTGCTCGCAATATTTTCAAAATGGGAATTGAGAAAAATATCAGTGAGGCAATTAGCTACGCTTTATATTTGGCAATTAGATATGACTTTAAATTGACAGATTCTCTTTTTGAAAGTGTGAAAGAGTCTAAGGATTGTGTTCTTTTATTATTAGCATTTTTGCATGATAAAAAACATTTCAAAAGACCAGCTTTAAAGCCATATAAAGATTTAGCTGAGTATCTAAAAACTGATGATTTTGATGAGTATTGGTTGTTTATTTATGAAGTGCTGGCAAAAGATAAACTAACTAAATACTGGAAAAAAATGAAGGAAAGTAAAGTTAGTTTTGTTAAAGATGGTTTTGGTAGCTAAGCCATCATTTTTTCTAGAAAAAACATATACTTTTTCTAGAAATTTTATTATATTAACTATGTGAAAAACATATCAGAATCAACATTCTACTTTATAGCTGGTCACGGCAGGGGGTAGGCATTCTCATCAAGTGATTTAGCTGGCCGTTTTGCGCGCCAACAAATTGATAATGCCCTCTCTGATTTGGCTGAAGCTAGCAAAATAAGGCGCGTTGCGCGCGGCTTATATG
>JABFSF010000002.1 GCA_013140755.1 Methylotenera sp.
GCTAAACAAGAGGCAGCTAAACAAGAGGCAGCTAAACAAGAGGCAGCTAAACAAGAGGCAGCTAAGCAAGAGGCAGCTAAACAAGAGGCAGCTAAACAAGAGGCAGCTAAGCAAGAGGCAGCTAAGCCCGCAAAACCAAGCAAGCCTGTTGTGAAAAAACCTACTCCACCCCCTGAGCCTGTGCAAGAAATTAGTTTGGTTGATACATTACTTGATAGTGTGAGCTTGCCAATGTTGGGCAGTTTGGGTGGCTTAGGTTTGTTGAGTGCAGGTTGGATGTATCTTCGTAATCGCCGCAAAAAAGATTTGGACAGTTTTGAACGAGGTATTCTTACTTCTGGTGGTTTACGTGCAAATACAGTTTTTGGTAGTACTACAGGCAATAGCAGCGTTTCAGACTCATCATTTTTAACTGACTTCGCACAAAGTGCTGATGGAAGTATGATCGATACCAATGATGTGGATCCAATCGCTGAAGCTGAAGTTTACATGGCGTATGGGCGTGATGCACAGGCAGAGGAAATCTTAAAAGATGCGATTACTAAAGAACCAAAACGCTATGAGTTGCATTTGAAATTATTAGAGCTCTATGCAAATAATAAAGATGCTCCATCTTTTGAAACAATAGCAGGTGAGCTTTACACAACGCTCGGTGCAGCAGATCCAGTTTGGGCTAAAGTGATTGCATTAGGAGTCACTGTGGAACCAAGCAATCCATTATATGATGCAAGTAGGATTGAAAATGCAAGTGTTGATGATACACAAAAGTTAGATGCCGCTGACTTTTCTAATGTTGCGGTTGCTTCACAACCTGATTTAGATTTAACCTTTGATGATGTCTCTGACTCTGTGCTTTCCGCAGAAGAGGATGCGAACTCGGTTGTCATGGAAAGCTTCTCTGATGGTGTGGAAACAGAGTCATCTGGACTTGCGTTTGATTTAGGAATGCCTGATGAGGCACAAGGTGATGCATTACCTGAGTTGAACATGAGCGTTAATGATACCGCTTCGTTTAATAGCAGTTCAAATAATAGTTTAGAAGCTGACGCAAGCAATTTAATGGATTTTGACTTGTCTGAGTTTAGCTCGAATGATGCTGTTAAGGCTGAACAAGAATCTATGAAAACCATGGATAATTTGCCTGCATTTGATATTGAAACTGTTCAAGCTGACAATGCGGAAAGTCTTGGCTTACCTAGTTTTGATTTGCAGTTTGAGCAAGCAGAACCAACCGTTGCTTCGGCACCTGAAACCAAAACCAGTTTAGGAAATGAAATTTCTTTTGATTTTGATGTACTAAATGCCGAGTTGCTTGCAGATGCTGATGATGTAGAGCCTAAGTCAGATGAGAGCAATCCCTTGATAGCTGATGTTAATACGATTGATTTTTCAGGAATCGATTTAGATTTAAATGCCACAGAAAATACGTTTAATGTTGATACATTAAAAACATCACCAATTACAATGAATGACTTTGCAGACACAGCTCAAAATGATGAGTCTAAAGATATTGATGTTAAATTAGACTTGGTTCAAGCTTACATTGAGATGGGTGATAAAGAAGGGGCAAAAGAGTTGCTTGATGAAGTGCTAAAAGAGGGTAGTTCAGCACAACAAATAAAAGCGAAACAGGTGCTAAAGCAACTCACGTAGTGTTTATATTTAAAATAAAAAGCCGACTGTGAGATCGGCTTTTTTTATCAGAGCAGTTTAATTAGCTATCATGCAAGCAATAAAAATATACTTGGTTTTTTGTGTAAATCTGGCAGGGTAGATTGCTTCCAATTTTTGATACGTTTGGTGACAATGTATTCATCTTGAAGGCTAATATTACAAGCGATGCAAAGTTCGGTCTCGCCATTACACGTATTTAAAATATCCTCAAGCAGATGTTGGTTTCTATAGGGAGTTTCAATAAAAATCTGAGTTTCATGGTGAGTTTTTGATTGTTTTTCTATAGATTTTAACTGATTGATACGTATTGCTTTCTCGCTTGGAATATAGCCTAAAAAGGTAAATCGTTGACCATTTAAACCACTAGCCATGACGCTTAGTAAAATTGAAGAAGGACCAACTAAAGGCACTACACGGATATTCTTTTGATGTGCGAGTGCAGCAAGCTTAGCACCAGGGTCTGCAATACCTGGGCAGCCTGCCTCACTCATTAACCCAACATTTTTTCCTGCGATGAGTGCATTAAGTAATGCGGGAAGCTCTTTATCTGAGGTGTGTTCATTAAGTGTTTTAAATACAATTTCGCGTATTGGTTTCGGATGTTGAATCACACTTAGAAAATGGCGAGCAGTTTTTTCGTTTTCTACGATAAATGTATCTAGTTGATGCGCAATGCTTATTACTTCAGGTGGTAACACATTGGCGATGCGATCATCGCCAAGTGTTACGGGTATAAAATAGAGCATACCTAGTGTGATGTCAGTCATTAGTATTTAACTTGTGCGCGGTAGGTAAGGGTGGTTTTTCCTTCAGCAGGAATATCAATTTTCCAAATGGCAAGGTGGCTATTTACTTTGGTGTGTGGATGACTTTCATTCGTAACTTTCCATTCACCACTGATAGGCTCTTGCACAAGTACGGTCATTTTCTCCTTTTTAGCATTTTTAAGGGTGAACTCAAAAGCACTCTCAAATGCACTGTGCCCTTTTTGAGGGTTGGGTAATACTTTGAAGTCAACTTGCTTTTTGTCGGCAGTGACATCAAAAGACTCACCTAGTTTTAAGCGTATCACTTCATTTTTTGGGGTGTGGTCAATGCTATCTTCGCCCACAAATTGCGCATTGCCAGCCTGGTCTTTTTTATATACGCGCATCACACCTTTTGGGAGGGGTACGCCTAGCTTTGAAGCTTCTTTGTTATCAAATTCAACAAAAACGCCTACTTTCATTTTGGTGCCAATTTCTCCATATTGGCTTTGATAGTAGTAGTCAGCACCACGCAATACAAGCTCTTTACGCGCAGGAATATTAGAGGCTGAAAGCAATGAGACTTGTTTGGTTTGATTTTCACTAATCGTAGTTGGGCGATCTAGGGAGTACAGGTGATACTCTAATAATGACTCTTCAGTCATAGGTGCTACAGCTTCAGAAGCCATCATTGCTACGTCTTTACGCATTATCATGCCTTTTGAATGCCCTTCTTGCACACGATTTACATCACCAGCAACCAGTTGTAGCTTGGTATTCTTGTAACTCGCTCCGCTGGTGTTTGTAAGTGTGACCCAACCCGATAAGTCCACAGCATCATCTTTTGGGTTTAATTCTGCTACATAGTCAGCTTTCCAGTTGAGTCCGCCAGTTAAGTAACTCAGCTCTACCACTTGGTCTGGTGTGCCTTTGTTGTGTATTTGAGTGACTAATGTTGGACGATCACGCAAGTTAGTGGGAACATTATTAAATACGATACGCTTATTTGCCACGCCAGTTTCAATGCGATTGCCAACTTTAAGTACCACGCCATTATTGGCTGATAATACGGTGGCTTGTTCGCTGGATTCTTCCCCTGTAGTTGAGTGAGTTTTTACTAAACTCACCGTCTGACCTACATATTTTTCAAGTAATTTTGCTGGGGTGAGTAAGTCAAAGTCAAAGTTTTGCTCTAATAGAGTGAGGCTACCAAGCGCATTAATGCTACGTAAAAGCGCAGTTTCTGGGCGAATTTGTGCACTTACATCACGAAGTGCAAGTGCATTGACCCCTGATTTGAGTTGCACTTTACGCGTATCTTTTACTAAGGCTAAGTCGCTGTTATAAATGGTAACCGCGATGCTTTGTTGGTCATTTTGTGTGCTTTTTATTTCGTCTAGTGTGGATTCCACTGCAAAAGCTCCCATAGAAATAAGTGAGGTAATGGCAAGTACAACAGTGTTTAGTTTAAACATAAAGACTTTCCAAAAAAGAGGTGAGTGCATTTAACGGTAGAAATCAGATTTAGTTGACCATCAATTCAGTCTGGCAACCACAAACTAAATAATTGGAACACCTTCATTTTGTAGCATATCAATGACTTTAATGAGCGGTAAACCTATCAGCGCGTTGGGATCATCTCCTTGCATACTCTCAATTAGAACAATGCCTAACCCTTCTGATCTTGCACTACCAGCACAATGATAGGGTTGCTCTTTAAGCAAATAGTTTTCAATTTGAGCGTCAGTTAGATGACGGAATTGCACTATAAATGGCACGTTGGTTGCCTGCATATTGTCAGTTTCCGCGTTGAATAAGCAAAGCGCACTATGAAAAATAACCTTTTTACCTCGCATCAGGCGCAGTTGTTTAACGGCGTTATCGTGCGTCATTGGCTTGCCTAGTTGCACTCCCTCTAGCGTGGCAACTTGATCGCAACCAATAATGAGTGCATTAGGATGCTTTAGTGCAACTTTACGCGCTTTAGCTTGAGCGAGTCTTAATGCAGTATCTTCTGGCTTCTCATTTGCGAGAGGCGTTTCATCAACCTGAGGTGAAATTGTAATGAATGGGATTTGCAAGCGCTCAAGTAGTTCACGTCTATAAATAGAGCTTGAGGCTAAGATGAGGGGCATATTGTTCATAAGTTGTCTTTGAATAAAAAAGCCGACAATTGGGTTTGTCGGCTTTTTTATTCACTCAATGATTACTCAGATTGAATTTCTATTAAAGCTTCATCAGGGGTCACAGCATCGCCCTTGTTGGCATGAATAGCAACGACAATGCCTGAGGTGGCAGCTTGAATTTCATTCTCCATTTTCATGGCTTCAATCACTAAAACTCCATCGCCGGCTTTGACTTTATCACCTACTTTAACTTTTACGGCAACGATAGTGCCAGGCATAGAGGTGGTGACATGCCCTGCATGGGTTGGGCGAGGGCGACCGCTGGCAGTGTTGCCAGCAGCTTTCTTTTTGTTACCAGTACTTGCTGTGCCATTGCTAGAAACTTCGATCTCACTTAAGGTTTCTACAATAACTTCTTCTGCAATTCCATCAATTGAAACGTAATATGGGCGTTTTTCTTCACCAGCATGGCCGCTGCCAGTGAGGTTGATGTGGAATGTTTCGCCATGTAAAGTCACTTTAAATTCGTTTGGCGCAAAACGTGGGTTTGCAGCTGATTGCACTGAGGCTTTATCTAATAAGGCTAATGGTACTAAAGAGCCTGCGTTGCGTTCTTGTAAATAGGTTTTGCCTATGTCTGGAAACATGGCATAAGTAAGTACATCTTCCTCAGATTTCGCAAAGCGCTCAGCCTCGCTGGTCAATTTCACCATTTCTGGTGCTAGCAAATCTGCTGGTCTGCAAGTGATAGCCTCACCATCACCCACAGCTTTTTGTTTGATAGCATCATTGACTGAAGCTGGAGACTTACCATAGTGCCCGAGCAAATAATTTTTAACTTCGTTGGTGATAGATTTGTAACGTCCGCCCGTCATCACGTTAAGTACCGCTTGTGTGCCGACAATTTGTGAGGTTGGGGTTACCAGCGGAGGGAAGCCTAAATCTTCACGCACACGTGGAATTTCAGCCAACACTTCATCCATACGGTCAAGTGCACCTTGCTCTTTTAATTGGTTGGATAAGTTTGAAATCATACCGCCTGGTACTTGGTTGACCAATACGCGCGTATCAACGCCCGTAAAGTCGCTTTCAAACTGCCAGTATTTCTTACGCACTTCGCGGAAGTAGCTAGTTATTTCTTGCAAGGCTGATAAATCTAAGCCAGTGTCATATTCAGTACCTTTTAGTGCAGCCACTAAGCTCTCTGTGGAGGCGTGGCTGGCACCTTCACCAAATGAAGAGTTGCAGGTATCAATCATTGATGCGCCAGCTTCAATTCCTTTTAACATGCACATTGCCGACAAACCTGATGTAGCATGGCTATGAAGGTGAATAGGCAAGTTGACAGCAGTTCGCAATGCGGCAACCAAGTCAGTTGTCGTTTGCGGAGTGAGTAAGCCAGCCATGTCTTTAATTGCTAGCGTGTCACAGCCTAGGTTCTCGAGTTCCTTTGCTAAACGCACAAAGTAGTTAACATCATGCGCTGGGCTAGTGGTATAGCTGATGGTGCCTTCAGCGTGTTTGCCTACCTTTTTAACGGCTTTAATAGAGGTTGTGAGGTTGCGCACATCGTTCATTGCATCAAAAATACGGAACACATCCACACCATTATCAGCAGATTTTTGCACAAAAGCGCAAACGACATCATCTGAATAATGGCGGTAGCCTAAGAGGTTTTGACCGCGCAACAGCATTTGAATGCGGCTATTTGGTAAGGCCTTGCGCAACTTTGCAAGCCGCTCCCATGGGTCCTCTTTTAAAAAGCGCACACAGGAATCAAAGGTAGCTCCTCCCCATGCTTCTAGCGACCAAAAACCAATAGCATCCAGCTTGGCACAAATTGGGAGCATATCATCGGTGCGCATACGTGTGGCAATCAAAGACTGTTGGCCATCGCGTAAAACTAGTTCAGAAACAAATACTTTTGCCATATTTTTAATCTATCACTTTAAGGTTTTGGTTAATTTTTAATGCTAATTTCGTTCAATTTTTTGTAACAATTAAATGCCTTCATGCGCTGCGATGGCGGCTGATATTGCAGCTGCAATCAGTTCAGGTGGTATTTGATTAGCGTAGTTTGCTAACTCTGGGTGTGCTTCAACAAAGCTGGTGTTAAAGTTAGCATCTCTAAAATCTTCATGCTTTAAGATTTCTTGGTAATACGGAATCGTCGTTTTAACCCCATAAATCAACATGTCATCTAATGCACGGCGACCGCGTTCAATCACGCTTTCCCAATCCAGTGCCCACACGGTAAGTTTGGCACACATAGAGTCGTAGTAGGGTGGAATAACGTAGCCGCTGTAAATCGCGGCATCCATACGTACACCTGGGCCACCAGGCGCATAATAACGTGTAATTTTACCAAAGCTTGGTAAGAAGCCATTTTTCGGGTCTTCCGCATTAATACGAAATTCCATCGCGTAGCCTCTAAATTGCACATCTTTTTGCGAGTATTGCAACGGCAGACCATAAGCCACACGGATTTGCTCTTGCACAATGTCGATGCCAGTAATGGTTTCAGTTACCGTATGCTCAACCTGCAGACGCGTGTTCATTTCCATAAAGTAGAAGGTGTTGTCTGAATCTAGCAGGAACTCAACGGTACCTGCGTTTTCGTAACCAACCGCTTTAGCCGCTTTCACCGCCAAACCACCGATGTAATCTCGTTGTGCTTGTGTTAGCTGTGGTGAAGGCGCAATCTCAATGAGTTTCTGATTGCGGCGCTGAATTGAGCAATCACGCTCAAATAAGTGAATGACGTTGCCATGTGAATCTGCCAGTACTTGCACTTCAATATGACGTGGCGCAACTACACATTTTTCTAAAAATACTTCGGGTTTCCCAAAAGCCTTGCTCGCCTCAGAAATGACGCGGTCATAATTGCTCAACAATTCTTTTTCGCTATCACAGCGGCGAATGCCGCGACCACCACCACCATTGGTGGCTTTTAGCATGACTGGGTAGCCAATTTTATTGGCAAGTGCTACTGCTTCATCCAGATTTTCTAAGTTGCCATCACTGCCTGGTGTACAGGGAATGCCTGCGCTGGTCATAGCGTTTCTGGCTTGAATTTTGTCCCCCATTTGTCGAATCACATCTGCATTTGGGCCAATAAATTTAACGCCACGACGTTCACAAATTTCAGCGAGTTCTGGGTTCTCAGATAAAAAACCATAACCTGGATGCAAAGCATCGCAGCCAGAAGCTACTGCTAAATTGACAATATTATGTGCGTTCAAGTAGCCTGCTACAGGATCTGAACCAATATGATAGGCTTCGTCTGCTTTTTTAACATGTAGTGCTTGGCGGTCAGCATCTGAGTAAATTGCTACAGATTTAATGCCCATTTCAGAGCAAGCGCGTACAATACGCACTGCAATTTCACCGCGATTAGCAATTAGAATTTTTTTGAACACGTAGCAAGCCCTAAAATTTGATACAAAAACCGTGTAATTGTAGCATGTGCTTGCTGATAGCTAAATGCTTAGCACAAAAAAATCGCAGAAAACTTAAAATGGGAAGCAATGCTTTCCTGACTCAAATATTTTCATTTTTTTATTGAATATCACAACTAATATGAGCCAACCTTTATTGATAGATAACATTGCTTTTGCAAAGAGAAATGAACACCTAACGGGTACTTTGTCTCAAGTAGATTGCCCGCGGCTATCTGAATTTCTTGCGTCACAATATCCATTAGAAATAAGTAAGCCTGAGGCTGCTGAGAGCTGTTTGATTAAGTTTTCTTTGATTGGCGAAACAAATGCAGTAGGGCAGCAATTACTGCACCTTGCCGTGGCGGCTAAACTCATTACACTTTGCCAACGCTGTCTAGAAGAAATGCCACTAGATTTAAATTTGAAATTTGATTATTTGATTACTTACCAAAATTTAGAGCACGCTGAAGTTGAGGCGTTTGAAGATAACGATGAGTTTGATTTGCAAGAAGCAAGCCAAGCGATGGACTTAAGGTCGCTGATTGAAGATGAGATAATCATGGCGTTGCCCATTGCACCTGTGCATACTCAAACATGTGGAAAGCTTTTACTGCAAAGTGGTGAAAAAACCAACCCATTTGCAGTGTTGAAAGGGTTGGTTAACGGCGATAAGTAGGTAGATTATTGAGCCCTATAACTTAATCATTTATGCATATTCAATTGCTCCCAGACCAACTGATTAGTCAAATTGCCGCAGGCGAAGTGGTAGAGCGTCCTGCATCTGCGCTTAAAGAATTGCTGGAAAATAGCTTAGATGCTGGCAGTACAGATATTTCTGTGTCTTTAGTGCAAGGCGGCGTTAAGCAACTGCGCGTGGCGGATAATGGCAAAGGGATTGCGCAAGATGATTTAACCATGGCACTTACCCGCCACGCAACCAGCAAAATCGCCACGCTTGAAGATTTAGAAGCAGTGGCGAGTTTAGGTTTTAGAGGCGAGGCGTTGGCAAGTATTGCTTCGGTTTCCCGCACGCAAATTAGCAGCCGTTTTGCTGAAAGCAAACATGCTTGGCGCATTATCTCTGAAGGTAGCGACATTTCGCCCATTGAACCAGCGGCTTTAGATGCAGGCACGATTATTGAAATCAACGATTTATATTTTAATACGCCTGCCCGTCGCAAGTTTTTAAAAACCGAAGGCACGGAGTTTGGGCATTGCGAAGCTGCATTTAATCGTATTGTGCTGTCGCGCCCAGATGTTGCCTTTATGCTGCAACACAATGGTAAGGCTCTTAGCCGTTATGCGATTAGTCAGCCAGAAAAACGTTTTAGCGAAGTTTTAGGTGCAGAGTTTGCCAATGAGATGATTTTGATTGATGACTCTGCTGCTGGTTTGCGCTTATGGGGCGCAACGGCAAAGCCTACGTTTAATCGCAATAAAAGCGATACGCAATACGTGTATGTGAATGGTCGATTTGTGCGCGATAAATTAGTGAGCCACGCTATACGCCAAGCTTATCAAGATGTATTACACCATGAGCGGCATCCTGCTTTTGTTTTGTTTTTAGAGTGTGACCCAACGCTGGTAGATGTCAATGTACATCCTGCAAAAACTGAAGTGCGCTTTAGAGATGGGCAGGCGATTCACCGCTTTATTTTTCATTCGCTGCATAAGGCTTTGGCTTCGCCCACAGGTGTTTCTAATGCAAGTACGCCAAATCTTGCTACATATAATCCATTTGCAGTGCGTACTACGCAAACTGCTCCTCAATATCCACAATATCAATCGCAGATCCACTTAAGTGCAAACGAGCCGAATAACTTTTACCAAACCATGTTTGGTAATGTAAATGCACAAAATCACTCAAATAACATTGCCGTGCAAGCCAATAGAGAAGCGGGTTCTGGCGATGCTTCTTTCTCAACACATTTGCATGAAAATGAGGCTAATCATGACTTTCCATTAGGTTTTGCGCTTGCACAAATTCATGGCGTTTACGTGCTCGCACAAAATTCACAAGGCTTGGTAGTGGTGGATATGCACGCCGCGCACGAGCGCATCATGTATGAAAAGCTCAAAAATGCGCTTGATGGTGAAACGGGTTCAAAAAATGTTGCTATGCAACCTTTGTTACTACCAGTAAGCTTCAATGCTGATAGGTTGGAGGTTGCCACAGTGCAAGAGGTTCTAGCTAGTAAAGATGATAGTTTGAAGAAACTTGGCTTTGAGATTGCCATTTTATCGCCTACTACACTGGCAGTGCGAGGCGTGCCCGTGATGTTGCAACAAGCCGATGCCGTGACACTGGCACGTGATGTATTGCGCGATTTTCGCGAATATGGTGCTTCACGCGCACTGACAGAACGCCGTAATGAGCTTTTAGGCACGATGGCCTGCCATGCCGCTGTACGCGCAAATCGTAGCCTCACCATTACCGAAATGAATGCCTTATTGCGCGATATGGAGGCCACAGAGCGCAGTGGGCAGTGCAATCACGGTCGCCCAACTTGGTTTCAAGTCAGTATGGGGGATTTGGATAAGATGTTTATGCGGGGTAAATGATTAAACATTAACCATAGTGCCGTTCGTGAGAAATTACTTAAATTTACGCATAGAGCCTGTGACCACACCCCATACTTCAAAGTGTTGTTCAGGTTTCACTTCGATAACAGGGTAAAGCTTATTGGCTGGAATAAGTAGTGCGTTGCCTTTCTTGCTACGCCCCAAGGTTTTAACTGTAAATTCACCATCCAACATGGCTAAGACGATGTCACTTACTTGGGCTAATCGTGAGCGTTCTACAATTAATACGTCACTATCAAAGATGCCAGCATCTATCATGGAGTCACCCTTAACCCGAACACAAAACGTCATTTCTGCGTTATCAATCAAAAAAGTATTCGGCTGTATGCGTTGTTCAATATGCTCATCTGCGGAGGACGGAAAGCCTGCGGCTACTTTTGAGCTAAAAAGTGGCAAGCTCAGTTTCAAGTGAGAAGGGGGTGCAATGCATGAAGTAATTTTAACCACATTGTCTTGTGATTGGAGTTTGCGTTTAATTTCTAATGCGGTAACGAAGTCTTTAATTTGCTGTGAGGCACTTACTGGCACACGTACGACAGTCGTTGATTCGCCATATTTACCAGTGCCTAGTTTGCGCCCTGCGCCTGCACGCCTGCCTCCTAAAGGTTTTTTATTGGCTGTTGCCGAGATGTTTTTAAATCCAGCTTTTGAAGATGAGTGTTTATATTCCATCTGATTGATGTTACAACAATCAGATGGAATAATCAATCAGGTTAACATAAGCTTACTTGTTAATCCTCTGCGGTTGAAGCAATTTTATGAATGCTTAAATCAGCCCCATCAAACTCTTCCTCAGCATCTAGGCGTATTCCTACTAATTTTTTGAGTGTGCCATACACGATAAATCCGCCAGCAATCGCTACCAAAACCCCTAAAGCGGTGCCAAGCAGTTGAGAGGTGAGGCTAACGCCACCCATACCACCTAGTGCTTTTGCGCCAAAGATGCCAGCGGCAATTCCACCCCATGCGCCACATAAACCATGCAATGGCCACACTCCCAATACGTCATCAATTTTCCAACGACTTTGCGTGAGTGTGAACGCCCAAACAAATAAAATTCCTGCTGCGATACCCGTCACCAATGCACCAAGTGGGTGCATCACATCAGAGCCAGCACATACAGCTACCAAGCCTGCCAGTGGGCCATTATGCACAAAACCAGGGTCATTTTTGCCTGCCACGAGTGCTGATAATGTACCGCCTACCAAAGCCATTAGTGAATTGACTGCCACAAGCCCAGAAATTCCTTGGATTGCCTGTGCTGACATCACATTAAAACCGAACCAACCCACTGTTAAAATCCAAGCACCTAAAGCTAAAAATGGAATATTTGAAGGAGGGTAGGCATGTAAACGACCATCTTTACTATAGCGACCATTCCGTGCACCTAATAAAACTACCGCTACAATTGCAATCCACCCGCCCATTGCATGCACAACAACTGAGCCAGCAAAATCATGAAATTTAGCACCAAACGTGGCTAGTAGCCAATCTTGAATACCATAGTGGTTATTCCAAACGATGCCTTCAAAAAATGGATAAACGAAACCAACTAACGCAAAGGTTGCCGCTAATTGAGGGTTAAATCTTGCGCGCTCCGCAATACCCCCAGAAATAATTGCAGGAATAGCCGCCGCAAACGTTAATAAAAAGAAGAATTTGACTAAATCTAAACCATTTTTTGCGGCAAGCACTTCTGCACCGCTATAAAAACTGATGCCATAGGCGATGCTGTACCCAATAAAAAAATACGCGATGGTTGAGACGGAAAAATCCACCATAATTTTAACCAAAGCGTTAATCTGATTTTTTTTACGTACCGTACCCACTTCCAAAAAGGCAAATCCAGCGTGCATTGCAAGCACCATAATGGCTCCTAACAATACAAATAACACGTCATTTGCAGCAATTAAAGCGTCCATTTTTAAACATTCTCCACAGATTTAAACTGAAAATCATGAAAGCAAATAATGCGCCAAAAATTAACCATATGATTTTATTGAGTTATTTATTTCAATAAGATTTTTTTTCGCACTATAATTGTGCGAACGCAAAGTGCGATGCACTTTAATGGTGCTTTTTGAGTTAAGTTGAGTGACAAAGAGGCCAGAGCAGTTGAGCGTGGTTAGCTGAAAATGGCGAATAAAGTTAGGGTATTCGTAAAGTTTTGTGTATTGCAAAATTATAAGTAATGCTACAAGGAAGATAAATTTCGTAAATTAATATTGATTCTACTTTTTTGAAAGTCTGCTTTGTGGCAAGCTATTTTATGGTCAAAGGGCAAAGCACGACGCAATCTGGGGGGGTCACCAATTTTCAATAGGTGGCAGAAATATCCCCTAAGCCGACCTTCGGGTGTTAAAGATCTACTTCCGCCATCGACCCAATCCAGCCATTAATTGTTGATACCATGCACCTGTACTAGTCGTTTTAACTCAGGCACACAGGAGCCACATTCCGTGCCACATTTAAGCTTGTTTTGTAGTGTGATCAAATCTGCACCTAATTGAATAGTGTCGATGATGTCATTCTCGGCAACATCTAAACAGTTACAAATGGTTTTGCCACGAGGTCTTTGTCCTGATGGAGGAATGCTTAATGGAGCTAATGCCCAACGATGAAGTTCTGTCGTAAACTCCCCCGTCACCATAACTTCTTTCAGCCAGTTCGTTGCAAGTATTTCACCGACGAGGCGCACACCAGTAACATGTGGTTTGCCTGAATCTGGATTTGTTTCAACTAAAATACGCTTGCTTACACCTTGCTTGGAGTCATTGTAACTAAGTAAAGGCATATCATCAGTCATACTCAACAATCTGTCGATTTTAGATATGAGAGATTGATCAGGCGCTTCTTTATGGGCAGCACGTAAAATCAGCATCCCAACTGAGTGCTCATTTAGTCGTCCGAATAAACCACAACTAGCATACTCAAAGTTTACGAGTAAACCACGTATCGTTTCTAAAGTTTCCAAATTCTGAATACGTCGCATGACACTAATCCGCCATGGCAAATCTAGCTTTTCAATTTTTATTGCAGTGTGCTTAAGTTCAGGCTGTTTGGATGAGGGATCAACAGCTGAGGGCATGAGCACATTCACACCTAAGCCATTCATAAATTGACCACCCCAGTGCATAGGAATGAATGTTTGCGACGGCTGTACCTCTGTAGATGTTTGTACGGGCAAGATTAAACTGCCTCGTCTATTGCTAACTTTAACAATGTCACCGTTTTTAATTGAACGGCGTGACATGTCATCGGCATGCATGAATATAACTGGCTCTTCAGCATGATTAAATAACTGCGACACAGTCCCTGTGCGGCTCATACCATGCCATTGGTCACGTAAGCGTCCTGTGAGTAAATGTAGTGGATGACGTGCGTCTGTTTTGTCAGCTGTACCTTTGTAGGTCGTATTTAAAAACTGTGCTTTCCCATCCGGTTTTTGGAATATACCATCGGTATATAAGCGAGCCTTCCCAGAAGTTGCGCCAGCGACAAACGGCCATTGTTGTGGGCCTTGTGTATTAAGTAGCGTATAGCTTAAACCAGTAATATCTAAATCACGGCCGCGTGTAGTTTCACGATGCTCGTTAAAGATTTGTTCGGTATTGCTGTAAGGAAACAATCTGGATTTTGTAGCAAGACGTTTTTCTAAACGCTGAGCAAAATCCACCATGATTGCCCAATCGTGTC
>JABFSF010000094.1 GCA_013140755.1 Methylotenera sp.
GTCAATGTAGAGTTACAGACGGCTAACATCGCCTTAAAAGATGCTGAAGCGCAAGCTTTCAGAGCAATGCAACAATTTACAGCGCTAACAGGTTTAACGGCTATACCGCTAGAAACTGAATCCGTTAATCTGCAGCCATCCGAAAATCATCCGCAAAAACTGGCAGCACAATCTTTAGTCCTGGCACAGAAGCGTTTGGATTTGATACGTTCAACACCAAGAGATGCACCTGAATTGTCCCTTGGCCTTACTCATCAAAAAGACATTTCAAATGACCCTTATAACAATAGTGTGTCACTGAAATTCAAGATACCATTTGCCAGTGATGCAATCAACCAGCAACGATTAGCCGCAGTTCAAGCTGAGCAGGCCGAAGCAGACGCTGAACAAGGTTTGGAATCCGCACGGATTGAGGCTGAAATTGCCAGCGCAAACTTTGAGCTAGAACAGGCAAAAGCTACTGCAGCCATTGCTGAGTTACGCTTTAATACTGCATTGGATACCCAGCAGTTACTTGATCGTTCATTCAACCTAGGTGAATCAGATCTGCCTACACGGCTATTGGCTGAAGCTACTCGTTTTGAGGCTGAACGTAATTTAATCAAAGCGCGCTTGGAAACAGGACGCGCCATCTCAAAAGTTAATCAAGCATTAGGAGTGTTGCCATGAAGGTCGTTTCAACCTTAATAGCCGTGATGTCGATGTATCTTTTTAGTGTACTAGCGCAAGCACATGGTGATGAAGATCATGGTACAGCACCTGCCACCGTTGCAGTTGGAGGTGCGCCACGCATTGCTGTGCATTCAGACTTATTTGAATTGGTCGGAATTGTCGAAAATGGTGCAATGACCTTATACCTGGATCGTTATGTAGATAACGCTCCAGTCACAGATGCCAATATCGAAGTAGAAACTGGTTCAGAAAAACTCATCGCCACCGCCAATCCAGATGGTACTTACCGCGCAGTAGCTAAAGCCTTTGCAAAACCAACTGAGATTCCTGTCACCTTTACTATTACTGCAGGTAGCGATAGTGATTTGTTAGCGGGCGATTTAGTCGTCGCTGATGCACATGCCGATGATTCCCATAACGCTGTGTCACCATTTGCTAACAAGTGGCTGATTGGCGGTTTAACCCTGTCAGCCATTCTAGTGCTGATAGCAAGATTCGCAATACGTCAACGCCGCCGCCAAAAAGTAGGAATGTTCAAATGAAAAATAATATTAAACACTTATTACTCGGCGTTTGCTTACTGACATTACCTAGCCTAGTACAAGCACATGGTGACGAAAACCATGATGCAGCAGCACCTGATGTAGCGGTCGGGAATAGTCCACAACGATTACCTAATGGTAGTGTATTGCTTCCAAAACCATCACAAAGACAACTCGCAATTCGCACGATTTTAGCTGAGAAAAAAGACTCACCGCAAACGGCAGAGTTATCAGGCAAAGTGATTGCAGACCCTAACGCCAGTGGTCGTGTACAGCCTACGCTGTCAGGTCGTTTAGAAGCTGGACCAAAAGGCTTGCCATCTTTAGGCCAAAAGGTGCAAAAAGGTGAGTTGTTGGCTTACGTGAAGCCAGCTACCAACCCAATCGATCGTTCCAATCAATCAGCTCAAGCTTCTGAGTTGCGTGCCAATAAGGCTGTGGCTGAGAAGCGTCTAGCCCGTTTACAACTGCTCGAAGGTACGATTCCACAAAAAGATATTGAGTCTGCACGATATGAATTGCAAAGCCTCACAGAGCGACTCTCGACTGTCGGTGCAAGTTTATTTTCGACAGAATCACTATTCGCGCCAGCTTCAGGAGCAATCGCGAGTGTTAATGTCGTACCTGGTCAAGTGGTTGATGCGCGTGAAGTGTTATTTGAAATTGTGGATACAAGTAAATTACGAATTGAAGCCTTAGCCTACGACTCTCAATTGGTCAGCAATATTGCATCAGCAAATGCCAGCACCAACGCTGGTAATGCGATCTGCCTAGAATTCATCGGAGCAGGCGGTTTATTGCGTGAACAAGCGATACCTATCCAATTCAAGATAAAGCCCAGTGACAAGCCAACCTTCTTATCAGTAGGTCAGCCTGTCAAAGTATTAGTGCAAACGAATACTAAAATCAAAGGAATACCGATTCCAGCCTTAGCGGTCGTTAAAAATTCCAGTAATCAGGATATTGTTTGGGTGCATGGTGAACCTGAGAACTTTATTGCCAAAGTGGTGCATTTTGTGGCACTGGATGGTGCCAACGTTACTGTCACTGACGGCCTGAAAGATGGTGATCGCATCGTGGTGCAAGGCGCATCCTTGTTGAATCAGGTGAGGTAAGTTGTGTTCAATTTTCTTGTCAACGCTAGTTTACGCAACCGTCTCATCATATTAGCAGTTGCTGTTGTTATGATGGTGATTGGTGGTTTCTCATTGACCAAATTACCCGTCGATGTGTTTCCTAACCTCAACCGTCCCACGGTCACTATCATTACTGAAGCAGGTGGTATGGCGCCTGAAGAGGTTGAACAGCTCATAACCTACCCGCTAGAGACCACCATGAATGGTGTTCCAGGCGTGCTAAATGTACGTTCAGTATCCAGTGCAGGTCTGTCGTTTATTTACGTCACCTTCGATTGGGATGTTGATATTTATCGTGCCCGTCAGGTCGTCAGTGAACGTCTAGTATTGGTAAAAGAGCAATTGCCACCGAATGCCTCTGCCACTATGGGACCAGTCACTTCAATTATGGGCGAGATTATGCTACTTGCACTGCCTATCGACCAATCAAAAATTACACCGATGCAAGTGCGAGAGTATGCCGATTGGGTATTACGACCACGCTTACTTGCTATTCCTGGGATTGCACAAGTGATTCCTATCGGTGGTGAAGTTAGGCAATTCCAAGTCCAACCGAACACTGCACAAATGGCGCAATTAGGCATTACGTTAGATCAGTTGGAAAAGGTACTAAAGAACTTTTCATCTAACACCAGCGGCGGTTTTATGGAGCTGAATGGCCGCGAATATCTTATACGTAATATTGGCCGTACTTCAAGATTAGAGGATTTAAAAGGATTGGCGATTGCCACTAAAAATGGCCAGCCCATCTTGCTAAAACAAGTTGCAGAAGTTACCTTTGCTGCTGCGATAAAACGTGGTGATGGTGGTTATAACGGTAATCCAGCCGTAATTTTAAGCATACAAAAACAGCCAGATGCCGATACGGTAAAGCTCACAAAATCTATTGAATCCGCATTGGTTGATTTACAAAAATCGCTTCCAGTAGGCATGCAGAAACCGGAAATTACCATGCGTCAGGCAACGTTTATTGAATCTTCTATCAACACGCTACAAGGTAAGTTGATGGCTGCATCAGTAGTTGTTATGGTGATTTTGTATCTATTCCTTGCGAATTGGCGTACGACTTTAATCTCTATCACAGCTATTCCAGTGTCGCTGCTGACGACAATTCTAGTATTTAAGTACTTTGGTATGTCCATCAACACCATGACGCTAGGCGGTCTTACGATCGCTATTGGCGAACTAGTCGACGATGCCGTAGTTGGTGTCGAGAACGTATTAAGGCGGTTGAAATTAGACCAAGGCGAAGGTACACGTATCAATCCAATTACCTTGATTGTCAAAGCCACTTTAGAAGTCAGATCGGCCATTCTTTACGCCACCATGATTGTGGTGCTGGTTTTATTACCCATATTCTTCTTGCCAGGCATGGAAGGCCGTCTGATGTTGCCATTGGCGATAGGTTACATTGTAGCCTTACTGGTTAGTATGATTGTTTCTGTGACGCTTACCCCAGTGATGGCGCTTTATTTACTGCCTAATATGAAACAACTTGGTCATGGGGATACCAAGTTGTTGCAGCGTATAAAAGCAGGTTACAGCCGCAGCCTAACTTGGGTGCTAAATCATCCTAAACCATTCTTGGCTGCAGGTGTGATGGCCGTGGTACTGGCAATTGCTTCTGTGCCATTTTTCCCGAAAACATTTTTGCCCCCATTCAATGAAGGCAGTGCAGTGGTTGGGTTGCGTTTAAATCCTGGCACCACCTTGGCAGAGTCGGTGCGATTAGTGAAGCAGGCAGAATTATTGCTGCTCAAAATCCCAGAAGTTGAAAATATTGGTAGGCGCTCTGGTCGAGCAGAATTGGATGAGCATGCAGAAGGCGTACATGCCAGTGAACTAGACGTGAAACTAAAACGCTCAAACCGTTCAACTGTTGAAATTTATGCTGATATGCGCAAGTTACTCGCGCCTTTGCCAGTTTCACTCAGTATTGGCCAGCCAATCTCTCATCGTATAGACCACATTCTTTCTGGAGTAAGAGCGCAAATCGCCATTAAGATATTTGGTGATGACTTAGATACATTACGTGGTCAAGCCTCCATATTAAAAGCCAGCCTGGCCACAATTCCTGGCTTGGCAGATCTTGATATTGAAAAGCAAGTCCTGACGCCACAAGTCAAGATTCGGATTGATTACGATAAGGCTGCGCAATATGGCATGTCACCTTCAGAGTTGCTACAAACGTTACAAACCTTGATTGATGGACAGCAAGTCACACAAGTGGTTGAAGGCAATCGACGCTTTAATTTGGTGTTACGTTTACCTGAAACGGCCCGCACAGTAGAAGGCTTACGGCAGATTATGATTGATACGCCTGCAGGACGCGTACCTCTGTCATTACTTGCGAGCATTGATGAGTCAGACGGACCTAATCAGATTAGCCGAGATGACGGTAAACGCCGCATCGTGATATCGGCTAATACTCAAGGGCGCGCACTGTCTGATGTGGTTAAAGACATTCGCAAAGTGGTGGCTGAGGCTAAGTTGCCGCAAGGCTATTACATCACCATGGGTGGTCAATTCGAGGCGCAGGAAGAAGCCAGTCGCACTATAGGCTTGTTGTCTATTGGTTCGTTAGCACTCATATTTATGATTCTGTTTAGCCGTTATCAATCCTCTGTGTTGGCATTGATGATTATGGCCAATATTCCATTGGCTTTAGTGGGTAGTGTGATTGGTTTGTGGTTATCTGGTCAGCCGCTTTCTGTGGCTGCGATTGTCGGCTTTATCACACTGGCAGGTATCAGCATCCGTAATGGTATTTTGAAAGTCAGCCATTACATCAACCTGTGTGCTTCCGAAGGTGAAACCTTTAATCAGAAAATGATTATTCGAGGCTCGTTAGAGCGACTCACACCTGTACTCATGACCGCATTGGTGGCTGCATTTGCGCTGGCTCCTTTGTTGTTTGAAGCTGAGATGCCAGGCACTGAGATATTGCATCCCGTGGCTGTGGTGATTTTCTCAGGGTTGATTAGCTCGACCTTGCTGGATACTTATCTAACACCAGCGATGTTTTGGTTAGTGGGTAAAAACCCGCTGGAAGCACTGATTAAATCTGGTGAGAAAGAACTGTTTTAAGCAAGAGATGTAAATTTAATTTAATTGGCTGTTATGCATTGCGAACATTTAATGGCCACTCTTTTAGTTCGCTATTGAAAGGAAATATTATGAAACATGCGGTAAGTATTTTAGCGTTAACAACTATTTTAGGACTACCCGCATTAGTGCTGGCACATGGTGATGTAGAACCAAAACATGGTGGTGTAGTAGCCATAGTCAAAGACATTGACTATGAGTTGGTTGCAAAGCCTGACACTGTGACTATCTATGTAGAAGACCACGGAAAAGCCGTTGACACTAAATCTGCCACAGCCAAAGTCACGATGCTGACAGGTAGCAATAAAACCGAGGCTAATCTTGCTCCTGCTGGCGAAAATAAGCTGGAAGCCAAAGGTAAGTTCGATGCTAAAGATGGAACCAAAGTGATTGCTATAGTCACTTTTGCAGGCAAACCTGCTAGTACTGTACGGTTTGAGATTAAACCTGAAGCGCATGAGCAACATAGTCATGCTGATAAAGAGCAAACTGCCTACGGTATGGCTGGCGACCCAGCAAAAGTGACTCGTACCATTAATCTTAGCATGACTGACAATATGCGTTTCACACCAGATAACTTAACCATCAAACAAGGCGAAACTGTGAAATTCATTATTATCAATCAAGGAAAAATTCTGCATGAAATGGTGATTGGTACACTAAAAGACCTTCAAGAACATGCTGAAATGATGAGAAAAATGCCTGATATGCAGCATGATGATCCAAATATGGTTCGCATTAAGCCAAGTAGCACTGGAGAAATCTTATGGACATTTAATAAGTCAGGTCACTTCGACTTTGCTTGTTTGCAGCCAGGCCATTCTGAGGCGGGAATGATAGGTAAATTAAATGTAGTTTCAAGTGGCTCTTAAGAAGTTATTGATAAAAATCCGTAGTAAACATAAAAATGGTCGTACTAAATAGGAGGTTATGATGACTACTGAACACGAAGAAAAACATCTTTCCAGAGGGAAATGGGTGTTTTATGGATTTCTTGCAATTTCTGGTCTACTACTGTTTACCGAGCACCGCGCTCATGTACTTGGGTTATTGCCATTTCTAATCTTGCTGGCATGTCCGTTGATGCATATTTTCATGCACCATGGTCATGGCAACCATAATCCAAAAGATGAAAAGTCCGAGGCTAATACAAAATGAATACTCCATCCACATCTTATGGACTTTGGTCACTAGTTATCATCAATTCAGTAGTATTCATTATCTTTGCTTTTAGTTTCGCTAAACCGCAAAGCAAGCGTGATTGGCGTTCGTTTGGCGCCTTCTCTGCCTTCATTGTCGCCTTGTTTACAGAAATGTATGGATTTCCACTAACGATTTATCTCTTGCTACCATGGTTGTCAAAGCAGTTCCCTGGTATTGATTCCTTATCTCACGATTCAGGGCATCTACTTGAAGTTATATTTGGTTGGCGTTCAAATCCACATTTTGGACCTTTCCATATGCTTAGTTTCCTGTTCATTGGAGGCGGATTCTGGTTGCTGTCAGAAGCATGGGCAGTTTTGTATAAAAATCAGAGACGAGGCACACTTGCTACCACTGGTTATTATGCTCGGATGCGTCATCCTCAATATGTGGGATTCATAATGATCATGTTTGGCTTCCTTTTACAATGGCCAACCATATTGACCATAGTGATGTTTCCAATTTTAGTATACATGTATGTTCGGTTGGCGCGAACTGAAGAGAAAGAGGCTTATGCTGAATTTGGGCAGGAGTATTCAAAATATGCTGAGCAAACACCTGCATTCTTTCCCCGACTTAATTAATGTTAATTACGAAGTGAAAGTAAAAATGTAAGACGGATTTATAGGATAGAAATAATCATACTGCAACGGGTAATCATCTATAAACAACAATGTGTCCAAACAAACAGACTGATGGTTCCAAGAAGGTAATACTTAAAAAGTAAAAATGTTAGTAAATTTAGGACAATCAAATTCTTAATCAGACAGAAATGGAGTTTCATCATGCAAAATGAACTTTTAAAAATAACTGGAATGACCTGTGGAGGTTGCACCAACAACGTAACACAGGCCTTAAGTGCCGTTAATGGCGTAAAAGATGTAAAAGTGTCACTTTCAGCTCACGAAGCTACGGTGCAGTTCGACGAAAAATTAACCACACTTGATCAATTGAAATTAGCTGTAATTACTGCTGGTTATGGTATAGCAGATGCCAATTCACCTCAGAAACCTGAGGGCAAAGGATGCGGATCTGGATGCGGTTGCGGTTAATTTCAGAAAGTAATATAGCAGAACGAAAAAACAAGAACCCCGTGGTGTAGAAAATACTTTGAATTGTTTGATTGTGAGTCAGTGCCATTCAAAGAAGGAGATTTAAATGTTAAAAGACCCTGTTTGTGGAATGAATGTGACAGTTCAGTCACCGAATGTGTTGCAGCACGAAGGTCATTCAATTTACTTTTGCAGTGCTGGTTGCAAGGCTAAGTTCTCTGCTGATCCAAATAAATATTTGGTTAAAGATTCAAGCTCGAATATCAAGGTCTTAGAAACAAAGCCCACTATGACCGACCCTGTGCCAACCGGTACGATTTACACCTGCCCGATGCACCCAGAGGTTCGACAAGACCATGCTGGCGCTTGTCCAAAATGCGGGATGGCATTAGAACCAGAAATGCCTAGTTTAGAAGATGGCGAGAGTCCTGAATTAGTAGACTTTAAGCGGCGCTTTATTTGGACGTTGCCTCTGACCATAGTTGTTACCATCTTAGCCATGGTTGGCCACCGTTTGCAATGGTTTGAGATGGCAACCCAAAGCTGGATTGAGCTTGTGCTTTCACTACCTATAGTTTTATGGGCAGGCTGGCCATTCTTTGAGCGTGGCTTTCAATCTGTTGTGAATCGCAGCCCGAATATGTGGACATTGATAGGGCTGGGTACTTCTGCCGCATTTATTTATAGCGTTGTCGCCACAGTTGTACCAAATGTATTCCCTGCCTCGTTTATGGCGATGGGTCGTGTATCTGTGTATTTTGAAGCTGCAGCGGTAATTATTTCATTAACGCTACTAGGTCAAATATTAGAACTAAAAGCACGTTCACAAACCTCTGCCGCGATTAAGTCATTGCTTGGTTTATCACCTAAAACGGCTCGTCGAATCAATGCAGACGGTAAAGAAGAGGACGTTCCACTCACGCATGTTCATGTTGGTGACCTGCTACGCATACGTCCAGGCGAAAAAGTGCCCGTCGATGGTGTCGTAACTGAGGGTGGTAGCGCAGTAGATGAGTCCATGCTAACTGGAGAACCGATGCCCGTTACTAAAGGCATTGGCGACAAGCTGATTGGAGCTACACTTAATACTAATGGTGCATTAGTCATGCGCTCAGAAAAAGTAGGTTCCCAAACAGTATTAGCCAGCATTGTACAAATGGTCATCCAAGCCCAGCGATCAAGGGCACCAATGCAACGTATGGCCGATCAAGTAGCTGGCTATTTTGTGGTGACGGTTGTTAGCATTGCGCTCATTACTTTCTTTGTTTGGGGCTTCTTTGGGCCAGAACCTAGCTGGGTATTTGGTCTGATCAATGCTGTAGCAGTACTCATCATTGCCTGTCCTTGTGCACTTGGTTTGGCAACGCCAATGTCTATCATGGTCGCTACTGGTAAAGCTGCAACACAAGGTGTGCTATTCCGTGATGCAGCTGCTATCGAAAACTTCCGTAAAGTTGACACCTTAATCATAGACAAGACAGGTACGTTGACAGAAGGTAAACCACGCTTTAATAAAGCCGTCTCCTCTGCCGGCTATACCGAAGATGAAGTATTACGCCTAGCAGCAAGCCTTGACCAAGGCAGTGAACATCCATTAGCTGATGCTATTGTGAAAGCTGCCCGCGCTAAGGCTTTGGTTATTGATAAAGTAGAAAACTTTGAGTCAAGTACAGGTATTGGGGTGCGAGGAAATTTGAACAGCAAAGAATTGGCGCTAGGTAATACTACGCTAATGGAACAGCTAAATATCAAAATTGAATCACTAAAAGTACAAGCGGATGAATTACGTGCAACAGGCGCAAGCGTGATGTATCTAGCAGTCGATAGTCAGCTTGCGGGTTTGCTGTCTGTTTCCGACCCAATCAAAGAAAATACAGCAGAAGCCTTAGACAATTTAAAAGCATCAGGCATGCGCGTGATTATGGCAACTGGAGATGGCTTGCTGACAGCAAAATCTGTGGCAGAAAAACTTGGAATCGAGGAGTTTTATGGAGAAGTTAAACCCGCAGACAAATTAGCGCTGGTGGATAAGTTACAAAAAGAAGGCCGCATTGTGGCTATGGCAGGTGACGGCATCAATGATGCGCCTGCATTAGCCAAAGCAAATGTGGGTGTAGCTATGGGTACTGGTACTGACGTAGCCATGAATAGTGCGCAGGTAACGCTCGTTAAAGGTGATTTGCGAGGCATTGCCCAAGCCAGAGAGATTTCAGAGCAGACAATCGCGAATATGAAACAAAACCTAGGCTTTGCTTTCGTTTACAACTCACTCGGAGTGCCGTTGGCTGCTGGATTGTTATATCCATTCACTGGATGGTTACTTTCACCAATGATTGCAGCCCTAGCGATGAGTTTGAGTTCGGTGTCAGTGATTACTAATGCATTACGTTTGAGAAAATCATGACTGTGGACTTTAATACGCTTTAGTAAACGTTTATTGGACGACCATTTAACCCTTTTATGCTATTTTATTTTGAGCTAACCCATCCAGAATAGGACAATCAGGACGTGCATCACCATGACAGCAACTCACTAAGCGTGCCAGTTCAGATTTCATCACACTCAGTTCCTGTATTTTGCGGTCTAGCATTGCAATATGTTCGATCGCCATCGATTTTACTTTGCGACTTGGACGGTTTTGATCACGCCATAGGCTTAGTAAATCACCAATTTGTTTAATCGAAAACCCTAAGTCACGCGAATGCCTGATAAATCTCAGCATGTGCACGTCACGATGGTTATAAGTTCTATACCCAGAGAATGTTCTTGATGCGGGCGGAACGAGTCCGACATCTTCATAATGACGAATCATTTTGGCAGAGATTCCAGAAGCCTCTGCAGCCTGACCAATATTCAATATTTCAGCACTCATTTAGCTATCTTCTCCATGACTACCTAAAGGTTTCCAACGTTTTAACATTAATGCATTCGTCACTACACTCACTGAGCTAAATGCCATGGCAGCACCTGCAATGACTGGGCTCATTAATCCTAATGCGGCTAAGGGTATGCCCACTAAATTGTATATAAAAGCCCAAAATAGATTTTGTTTGATTTTACGGTAAGTCCTGCGTGAAATATCGATGGTATCTGCCACCAAGCTAGGGTCTGAGCGCATTAAGGTAATGTCTGCTGTATGCATGGCCACATCGGTGCCTGTTGACATGGCAAAGCTTACATCGGCTGCTGCAAGTGCTGGAGCATCATTAATGCCGTCACCTACCATGGCAATGACGGTATTTTTTTGACGTAATGATGCAACAGTTATAGCTTTAGATTCTGGTGTTTGTTCAGCTAAAACTTTATCTATGCCCAAGGCTTCTGCAACACGTGCTGCACTCTTGCTGTTATCGCCTGTAAGTAACAAGGTTTGGATGTTGCGTTTATGAAGATTCGATATTGCCGCTCTTGATGTAGCTTTAATTTCATCGCCGAATGCCAGCATACCTAGTAAGGACGGCTGCTCAGCCACATCACTCATCGCCACCCATGAAACAGTCTTCCCGCTGTTCATAAACTCCAGCGCAACAGTGTTTAATGCTTCTGTAGAAACGCCTAACTCCATCATCCAGTGCTGATTACCAACATAAACAGTTTTGTTGCCAACTTGGCCTTTCAGACCTCTCCCAGCTAAATCTTGTACGGCTGTGGCTAAAGCTGGTGTTTTACCTGTTAGTTTAAGGCGCTCAACAACTGCTTTCGCAAGTGGATGTAAACTATTTTGTTCGACACTTGCAGCCATTTCCAGCAATGTTTGATCATCGCCATCTACTGCTTTAAATGCTAATAGCACAGGCTTACCTTCAGTTAGCGTTCCCGTTTTATCGAACACTACTTGAGTAATGCTATGGGCAAGCTCTAAGACCTTCGCATCTTTGATTAAAATGCCGTGACGAGCTGCTACGCCTGTGCCAGCCATAATCGCAGTAGGTGTAGCCAGTCCTAGCGCACATGGACAAGCAATCACCAATACAGCGACTGCATTTAAAATAGCCTGTTCCCAGTTCGCCGAATAAAGCCCCCAAGCCAACAACGTGACCAATGATATCAAAATCACTACTGGTACAAACACGGCACTTACTTTGTCTACTAGGCGTTGAATTTCAGGTTTTGCCGTTTGTGCATCCTCCACTAAACGTATGATGCGTGATAATGTAGTTTCGGTTCCAATCGCAGTAGTCTTAACCAACAGTAAACCATCGATATTGACAGCACCACCAATCACCTTATCACCGAGAGTTTTATTGACAGCTTCACTTTCACCTGTCATCAGCGACTCGTCCACATGGCTGCTGCCTTCGAGGATGATGGCATCCACAGGAATGCGCTCTCCTGGACGAATAATCACAACATCATCAATCACTACTTGAGACAGTTGAATCTCTGATTCTTCACCTTGGCGTCGTACACGCGCCGTTTCAGGACGTAGTTGTTGCAATGCACGTATTGCTTCGGTTGTTTGCCGTTTAGCACGTTTCTCTAGCCACTTACCCAGCAATACAAGCGTGATCACAACACTAGAGGCTTCAAAATAAAGATGCTGATGCCCTTGGAGCAACATATACACCGACAATGCGTAAGCTGCTGTTGTGCCAATAGCGACCAGTAAATCCATGTTGCCTGATTTATTTGAAATCGCTTTCCAAGCTGACTTATAAAAGCCTGC
Organism: Methylotenera sp.; assembly: GCA_013140755.1. Lineage (GTDB taxonomy): Bacteria > Pseudomonadota > Gammaproteobacteria > Burkholderiales > Methylophilaceae > Methylotenera. The sequence continues at coordinate 12,377 of JABFSF010000094.1, forward strand.
ACCCAAATAAAACTGTACTGGGGTCGCAAGTAACCATTGCATCCACACAGGCAGATTCCAATCGATGCCAATCAAGCTTAGCAACATTGGCACCATTAATGGAAAGCTTAGTATTGCCGCTATTACGATCTTTCTGGCACCAGTTGAAGCATCATCAGCGTGATGATGTTCATGCTCTAGAGAAATAACTTCAGCGCCATAACCAGCATCAGACAAAGCTTTTACAATCGCTTCATGCGAAAAATCTTTGTTTAATTCAATATGTGCACGCTCGGTGGCCAAGTTAACACTTGCAGATTCAATGGCAGGTATTTTGCGCAAAGTATTTTCAACGGTAGAGACGCAAGAGGCGCAGCTCATACCAGTGATGGCAATATCAATGGAGTGGTTAGTAGATGACATTTTTTACCTTATATTTCAATAATTATGCTCATCTTAAAGATTTCCATCATTGGAAGGTCAAGTGTTAATTTAATTTATTATTTCAGCTTGACCTTCCAATGATTGTAAACTTTAACATGTAATTTCTTTCGCAATTATTTAAAAGGAAACTTTACTATGCTTACATTTCATATCCCTAAAATGAGCTGTGGTGGTTGTGTCAACAGCATCAAAAATGCCATTAAAAAAGTTGATGATGAAGCTAATGTTGAAGCTGACTTAACTACAAGAACTGTAAAAATTGAAACTGCAATCTCTGAAGTTGAAATTGTCAAAGCCTTGACAGATGCTGGTTACCAACCGATGTTATAACTTCACTTTTCAATGTCTGCAAAGGGTCTGTATTTCCAGCACTTAGTGGCGGCTTTGAAGAAATGAGATTAATAGGCCTATTAGCAGACAGTAATAATTTCACTCAGGATCCAATGCGGTCATACAACAACAACTTGTTGAAACTAATTTCTAGTGATAAAGTCATTGGAATATGAAACTCTTTCGTTCAATAGCTATGGTTTTGATTCTAGCGCTGGCTACTAGCCCTGCGCTAGCGGCTGTTTGCGCGACTTCATGTGCCTCACAAGCAATTATGTCCTCCATGCATCCAGACAATATGTCTGGCATGAAGAGTTGCCATGAAGCCTCGATGAACAAAGATAAAAACAAAACCCACACTGAGCACAAATCATGTGCGATGGGCGCAGGTTGTAATTTCACACAAGTAACACCACCGGTTGATTTATCAACTAAGGAAGTTTTTGCAATTTCAACTGTAATTTCATTCCCAAGATTTGACCCATCTGAAAAATCCATAGATCTATCCCCACCGCTAAAACCTCCTGCTTGAACTGATGTTATAGGGCGTCATTACGCCCTAAATCGTCATATTTAAGTTTTAGGAGAACTCTCATGAACACCCAAAGATTGGCTTATAAGCCAATAGTGATGTGCCTATCGTTTGGCATGATGCTGGCTTTTACATTTTCTGCAAAAGCAGAAGAACCACTGTCATTAGCAGAAACTATTCAATTAGCCACACAAAATCAGCCCTTACTGCAATCTCTTGATGATGCCGCAACTTCGTCACGTCAAGCTGCGATTGCAGAAGGTCAGCTACCAGAC
>JABFSF010000036.1 GCA_013140755.1 Methylotenera sp.
AGGGGTTTACTAGTGCGCCCTTGAGTGCTGAACTACTGGCTGGCTTAATTTGTAATGACGCATTGCCGATTTCAAATGAACTTGCAGGCTTACTCAACCCGAATCGATTTTTATTACGAGAGATGGGACTAAAACGATTGGCAAAAATGACCGCTACTTTAAGTTAAATCTTACGCTAACTCAAAAAATCAAACTTTATGAGATGTAGTGCAGACTGTCAGAATCGGCACGTTCTGGCCCAGATGCAAAAGCTCGCTAATGAGGAATAATCGGCGGGTAAAGCCCCTTAGCTGACGGTCGAGCTCAGTAAGATAATTTCTACAATAGTTAGATACCTAGCCAATACAAACTTTATTGCGCCCAGTTTCCTTCGCTTCATACAATGCTTTGTCAGCCTGATTAAGAAGCGTATCAATATTGACGTTCTTGTTACTCAGTGTGGTAACACCAATAGAGATTGTGAAATGTATTGGCAAACCAACAGGTATAGTGACTTCCGTTTTGGCGATAGATTCCCGAAGCCGCTCTGCAACATCAAGCGCTTCTTCACTTGTTGTTTCAGGCAAAATAACAGCAAATTCTTCCCCGCCCAAACGACCTACTACATCTACTTGACGCATTGTGTCTTGGCAAACTTTGCTTAGCGCTTGCAGAACGGTATCACCCAATTGATGTCCATAGGTGTCATTTACATTCTTGAAGAAATCAATATCTAACATCATTAAAGATAGCGGCGTGTCATAGCGTATTGCCCGTGATAACTCTACAAGGCCTTGCTCCATAAAATGACGGCGATTAGATAAGCCTGTGAGGTAGTCAAGATGCGCCTGTCTAGTAAGTTCTAATTCAAGGCGTTTACGCTCGGTGATGTCGGTATGCGTCCCAAACATCATGAGCGGCTTGCCATCTGAAGTCCATGACGTCACTTTTCCTCTATCTAGTATCCATATCCAGTGCCCATCTTTATGCCGCATGCGCATCTCACATTCGTAATAAGTTAACTCCCCCGAGAAGTATTTATCTAATACCTCTGTCGCTAACTTCATATCGTCTGGATGTACATTATCAATCCATGTCTGGATAGTGCTGGGCTCAAGTTCGCTTAAATCATAACCTATGAATTTAGCCCAAAGCGCATTAAATTTGGTTTTACCTGTTTGAACATTCCACTCCCAAGTGCCTACATTTGCACCTTCAATGATGCTAGTTAAGCGTTGTCGCTCACCTGTCAGCTCAGCATTAAGGCGGTTACGTTCGGTAATGTCAGTGAGTGTGGCCACATAATTGGTTACTGCGCCAGCATTATCTTTGATAGAAGTGATGGTGAGATGTTCTAGATAAACTTCACCGTTCTTGCTTTTATTCCAGATTTCACCTTCCCAATAACCTTCACGACCAATACTTTCCCACATGGAGTTATAAAAACCTGTGTCTTGATTTCCAGATTTGAGTAGGTTCGGTGTATTCCCTACCGCTTCTTCGGAGCTATAGCCAGTGATTCGAGTGAAGGCGCTATTAACGCGGAGAATAATGTTGTTAGCATCCGTGACAAGCATGCCCTCTTGAGATTCAAACACATTGGCGGCGATTTTAAGTTCCGATTCGACTTGTTTGCGCGCGGTGATGTCACTAAAGTTAGCAAGTAGTTTTGTGCCAACCCAAGAAGCCATAAGCATGACATGGCATATTGAACCATTCTTGCAGGTGATCTGCACTTCTAAGGGCTCGATAGCCTCTCTCATGGATAGAGATTTAGTTACTTTGGTATTCCACTCATCAAGTATTTTCATTCGATAGGAAGCATCTGGGTAGGCATTTAAATACCATTGCTCAATGGATGGCACATCATTTAGCGTGTACCCAAACATGGAAATGAACTTTTGGTTTATGTATTCAATGGCACCACTTTCATCAGTCCAGGCAATAGCAACTTCTGATGCGCTCAGAACGGCTTGTAATTTTCCTTCACTGTCCGATAGTTTTTTATTTTTGTTTATCAGTTCACTATTCATGTACTCAGCAGTTTTTATAGCACGCTCGCGACCTGTGGCTAGAAACCAAATCAGCAGTGAGAGTAAAACACTTATTACCGTTCCAGCAACTGCAACTTGTTTTGCACGATTAACGTCAACTCTAGAGTTGATTGAAGGTAAAGCATGAATACGAACAGACCATGTATGATTTTCGATTTTTAGTTGCAATGTCTTAGCAAACTCAGCAGTAGAGAGGTTGGCACTATCGGAGCCATACATTAACGTTTCAGTCGACATGTTTTTTCCGTCGAATATCTGGATAGACAAATCGTTAGCATATTCACCAAAGAGTCCGTGCATCAAATCATTCATGCGAAATGGTGCATAGACCCAACCAAGAAGGTTCTCACGACGCTCAGATAGGGTGTCATTGTTAGTGCCGTTGCGATAGATTGGCACATACATCAAAAAACCAGCCTGCTCTTGCTTACCAGTCTCCTGTACTAGCCTCACCTTTCCAGTAAGCGTCGATTGCGCACTATCAATGGCTTTTTGCATGGCCTCATGACGTATGGGTTCAGAGAACATGTCGTAGCCGAACGCTCTTAGATTGCGAGCAAGAAAAGGCTCTAGGTAGATGATAGAGGAGTAAATATCACGCTGACCTTCTGGTCGAATCGTGTACTCAGAAAAGCCCTCGCTACGAATAGATGCGATGTGCTGAGCTTTTTTATCTGAGGATATTATTAGTGAGAATCCAACCCCCTGAATACCGGGATAGTTCTCAGCTAAATTAAGCGCTGCAACATATTGCTCAAATTCATGACGATCAACGTTATTTGAGGCTTCGAATAAACCAGAAGCGCCAAGCAACACTTGCTCATACGCCTGCATGCGCTGACTGATGAGATTGCTTGCTTCACGAACGCGGAAGTCAAAATAGACTTGCTTCTCTCGGTCGACTTTAATTTGAGCTGACTGAAATAACTGATAGGTGACTGATAAGCCAATCATCAACGTGATGAGCGTTAACGCCACAGGTCGGTTCAAATCATTATATTTAAACCGTTTCATATATGAGCTTGGACTTTTAACAAGTATTGCTTGGATTGTAACTTTGTCACTAAGGTTTTTTTTTGATATATATCAATTGAATATCGATATGATATTCAATTTAAATGATTCTGGTTGAAAGTGCTTATTGACGTTGAAATTGCATTGACCGGTTGAACTAACACCCCCGTTGCAGTCATTCAGCGAAATATACGGTGACAGAAGTGGGTCGGCATTTGATCCCCTACCTATAAATCAACTTGCCAAAAGTTTCTATTCAAAAATATGCATAGTTCTCAATTAGCCTCAGCACTCATGAGAAACTGATCAGTTAGAGTAATTGTGCTGGGCTGGTCAATCATGATGCAAAACAAATGGTTAGTTGGTAGGAGAATATGCACATAAAATATGGTATTTTTAGCTTACTCATGATTTCAGGTTAAAATTAACCATGCCACACACTCACTATTTAACCGCTTTAAATTTCTACCGAAATGGTCAGTTAACACAAGCTGAGCCAGGCTTTCAACAAACGATTAGCATACAAGCCAACCATGCTGATGCATATCACATGCTAGGCATTATTTGCTATCAAACCAATCGTGCGGCAGATGCGGTGCGCTACATTCAACAAGCGTTGGCCATT
>JABFSF010000119.1 GCA_013140755.1 Methylotenera sp.
GCTTCTTCGTAATTACTTTCGTATTTTGGATCAAAAATAGTGATGCCACCTGGTTGCCGAAGCACAATCCAATACAACGCAATATTGTAACGTTGTAGCCAATCTACTAATTTTTGCTGTACCTCCCCACTTACACGACCTGCACCATCTGAAATTAAAATAATGGCACGTGAGCCTGAATCTGGTACATGCTCAAATAAGCCAACGGCACTGGTTAAGCCGCCGCCGATATTGGTTTGAAATAATGAATTTCCCGCTGTCGCTCTAATTGCCGCTAAAATGGCTTCGCGGCTTTCGGTAAGCGGCAGCACATACATGGCGGAGTTACTAAAGGTAATCACACCTATCATGTCATTTTGGCGTGCATTGACAAAGTTAGTCATCAGTCGCGCAGCGGCCACTGATTTTGTTTCGCCCACGCGACCTTCTGCTGTGCCACCTGAGAAGGGGTCATCCATACTGGCACTTCGGTCAATCACCATGCCAATTTGAGCACCTACACCGATACGCTCTACTTTTTGCTCTAAGCTGTGTGGGCTAGCTAAACCTAAAATAATACAAGCTAACGCAATAGCCGCTAATATTTTTAGCAGCACCCCAATGAGATTTGAAAGTGGGTCAGGGGGTAGCATCGCAAGTGATGAGTAAATGCGCGTATGTGAGCGCTCGAGCAAGATAGGCAGTAGCGCGAGTGGTAACAACCATAATACTAAAGGGTGGTTAAAACTCATTTTTGCGGACTCTCAACGGGTAGCCCACGCTCGCAATCGCGCAATTGACGACAAAGTTTAAGTAACCATGCTTTGGGCGATTCGCTTAATTGTGTAGCGGCCTGTGGCTCAAAAAACACTTGGCGTGAAAGTGCAAAAAATTGTGCAATTTGCCCTTGTAAAGGAGCAAAAGCTGGTTTTTTGTTGATGAGTTCGGCAATGTTGTTACCAAATAAGCTACTCCCCGTTGTGATGTTGAGCGATTGATGCACCCGTGCCACCGCTTGTTGCAAGCCTTCAGCTGTTTCAGGCATTTTGCGAATGTCGCGATACGCTTTGGCAAATGGCCCACCCATTTTAGGTAGCCAAGTATAAGCACCAAATATGTACAGCAGCCCCAACAAAGATAATGTGAGTAAGCCAATCAACCATTGCATATTACGTTTTTCAGAGCTGGCATCCAAGGTTAATGGTGGCACAAATGGGCTCATGTCTTCATTGAGTTTAATTTGCCCGAAGAGTGAAAGAGGGGATACTCGGAAATCAAAAAATGGCACGCGTAGGCGCACTACCTCTTTGGTCTTGGTATTACGCACATTTAAAATTTCGGCTTTTAATGATGCGTGCTTGACAGTTTTACTGGTAGTAAATACTTGATAGCGCAAGTTGAGCGTATGCTGCATAGCTTCTGAGAGTGATTTTTCATCCACTTGAATTTTCACGAGCTCAACACCAGAAATTTGGCCTTTCCAGCGGTGCTCGTAGCCCACAATTGGAAGTGATTCTTTGACTAACTCATACGGTTTTTTGATGGTAATCACCAAAGTGCGGTCAAGCGCATCACCTACAACAAAGCCAGCATCGCGCGTGGGGTTGCTTACTTTGACGCTGTAAAATTTTGGGTCTAAATCTGGCAGCGGGGTTTCATCTGCATAAGCGGTTGGTAAAATAAAAGAAAAAAAACTTAACCACAGAGATGCAAAAGCGTAGAGATTAAAGAAATTAAATCTTACTTTTTTATCGGATGTAATTTGCGACAATACCCTTCCTTGTGAAAGGAGGAGACTCCAAGCAGCTTTCTCTGAGTCTCTGTGCTTCTGTGGTGAAAGTTTTTTAATCAACATATTCATAATATTAAGCCGCCACATATTGGTGAAAGTATTCAGAGAGTTGGTCTGCATCAAATTTGTTTTCTACAAAAAATGGTTGCATGTCATAACGCAAAAATAAATCTTCTATGGCTTTGCGCCTATCTGCAAAGGCTTGCAAAATACGTTTGCGGTATTCTTTGCGTAAAAATAGGGTGCGCTTTGTGCCTGTTTCTGGGTCGGTCACGCTGGTAATGCCAAATTCGGGTAAGTCACTATATTCCGCAGTATCCCAAAGCACTACAGGCACAATATGGTGGCGTTGCATCAATACTAATGACTCTTCTAAATCACTTATTGGCATGTGAAAATCTGACACCATGAAAATGAGCGAACGCTCGCGGGGCAATAAACGCACGCTTTCTATTACGCCACGGCTACCGACTTCTGGTGGTTGATAGCTACGTAGATTTTCGGCCATTTCTTGTGTGGTGTGCGGTCTTGCGGATAGCGTACACAGCCAGTCTTCACGTACGACATCATCAAAGCCAATAAAGCCGACTAAATCTCGATTGCGCGTAGCTGATTGTGCGACGGATTGCGTAATGTCAGCAGCGATATCGATTTTGCTTTGCGCACTACCATATTGCATAGAGCCCGACATATCACACAGCACAAACACGGGCGTGACGCTTTTTTGGTTAAAAATGCGAACATGTACTTGCTCTAGCGGGTCGCGGATGGTTTGGCGAATATCAATGCGGCGTGGGTCAGGGTAGGCGAGCAGGGTGGTGTGACCACGAAACTCCATGCCCATGCCGCGCTGGTTGCTTTTATGCCGCCCAGGTCTGCGCGAACGCGAACGCCAGCCTATATGGTAGGTAAATTCTTTAGTGTGTTCTTGCATGGCTAAGTGTGCAAGAGTTAAGGGGTAGCGATGGCGTTAATAATGCCGCTGAGCATATCACGCGCAATTTCTGTGCGGCGCATTTCATACACTGGGCTAAACACCAAGCGATGTGCTACGGTTGCGTGAAACACATCATGAATATCTTCTGGCAACACTGCAGTGCGCTCGTTAAGCCAAGCATTAACGCGTGCTGCACGTAACACCATACCCATGCCACGTGGGCTGGCACCTGATAACACTAAGCGCTTCATATCTACGCCTGAAACTTGTACACCGTAATCTAGCGGGGCTTTGGTAGCGCGCCATAGGTTTAGCACATAGCTGCGCAATGTGGGACTGGCTGAAATGCTATTTTGCAACATTGCGCCAAAAATGTTAAGTTGGTCAAACTGTAAAATATTTTCTGGCACATTTGCGACTAGCGCATCTACATCATGGTAGCGCGTATCAAATACGAGTGACTCCATAATGTGGTCGTCATTTGGCACAACGATGGGGATTTCCATCATAAAACGGTCACGTGCAGCCGATGGAATATCAAAAGTTTCTTCTTTTTCTACTTGGTTACGATCCGCAAAGACAATCATGTGTGGGAAGTGATGCTCTTTGTTAAACGCTGTTAAAGTGCGCTCTGCCATTACGCGCAACAGGAGCGAATGCACTTGTGGTCGCGCACGGTTGATTTCATTGAAAAAGAAAATAGAAAGATCTTCGCCCGACTGCAGTAATGGACCAGCGCTGACATGTGGTTTACCATCTTCGCCGAGATAGGTGTGATATACCAAATCATTTGGCATTAAGTCAATGGTGCCTTCAATTCGCTGATAGCCGCCGCCAATGCCGCGCGTAAAAGCACGTAGCAACGTGGTTTTGCCGACGCCTACATCGCCCTCAAGCAACACATGACCGCGTGAAAAAATTGAAGTGGTGACCAAACGGATAGGTTTTTGTTGCCCCACCACCACTTTATTGACTTCAGATTCAAGAGTTAATGCGTGTTTACGCCAATCCGCTAGTTGTGAGTCACTCATGGAAAATTCCCTGTAAGTAATTTGTAAATTTTTTGTAACAGAATGTTGTGATTGTAAATGGTTTACAATTGCTTGGGTAGGGGTCCAGTTTTTTTAATGCTTGAGCGCATAGATAGAAATGATTTTTTCACTTTATTGCCTGTGCCTAATTTTAACCGTTGAAGGTGATTTTTAATGAGCGTGGTTGTTTTCAGCCACCAATATGGTTGAAAACAACCAACTTTTCCATTAAACTTAGCCTTTAAATTACATTATCTACTGACTTTATTAAGCATTTCAATAAACTTAACGTGCGGAATGATTCTTGCTTATAAAATCACTATGATAAACGTGAGCAACCAAAGGGAATTTATGCAAAATACATTAGAACCTAAATTGATTTTACTGGCAATTTTAGCCGCGTATTCAGTGCCTCAAGTGGCAATGGCAGAAAATAAAGCAGAAGCGGTAGAGCTTGGTAAAATTGAAGTCGTGGGTACTACGCCACTAGCAGGTGTTGGTTTGCCTATTGAGCAAATTCCATCTAACGTGCAAACTGCAAAAGGTAAAGACATTCAGCAACAAAATAGTCTAAGTGTCGCTGATTATATGAATAATAACTTGTTGGGCGTGAGTGTGAACGAAACGCAAAATAACCCATACCAACCAGATATCTTATTTAGGGGCTTTACTGCGTCCCCTTTATTAGGTACCCCGCAAGGTCTTTCTGTATTTCAAGACGGTGTGCGTATTAACGAACCCTTTGGTGATGCCGTGAACTGGGATTTAATCCCCGTGAATGCGATTGCTGGTATGAATTTAATGCCTGGTTCAAACCCAGTGTTTGGCTTAAACACATTGGGGGGCGCAATTTCAGTGCAAACCAAAAATGGTCGTACGCACCAAGGTGGTGGTATTGAAACAAGTTTTGGCTCATGGTCACGTAAAACGGTTGCTGGCGAATTTGGTGGTGTATCGGCAGATAATTCTGTGGATTACTTCTTGGCGGGTAATTATTTTGATGAGGATGGCTGGCGTGATCATTCACCGACAGAAGTTAAACAGATTTTTGGTAAGTTGGGTTGGCAAAATGAAGCGACTCGCGTGGAACTTAGCTACACGGGTGCTGATAACGATATGATTGGTAATGGCCTGATTCAAAAAGAGTTAATGGAAGAGTTTGGTCGCGAAACGATTAACACCAAACCAGACCAAACTAAAAACACGCTTTCATTCTTGAATTTAAATGGTAGTCATTGGTTTAATGATGATGTGCAATTGAGTGCGAACACTTATTATCGTAAATCAAAACGTAAAACCTTAAATGGTGATGTGAATGATGATTTTAATGGGGATGATTCTTTAGATGTGTTTTTAGATGCTGATGATTTAGCTGGTGCCTTAGCTGCTTGCGTGCCTGGTGCGGATGAAGATGATGCTGAGATTGCATGTTCAGGTGCTTTAAATAGAAGTCTAACGGATCAAAAAGGCTATGGCTTCAATGCTCAGTTGGCTTTTAATCAACCGTTTATGCAGAAGAAGAATCAGTTTATTGTTGGCTTAGGTTACGATTATTCCAAAGTTAAATTTAATCAATCTACCGAGTTTGGCTTGGTAAATGCTTCACGAGGTGTGGATGGTATTGGTGTAGAGGGTGACGAAGCTGAAGTTGATTTAAATGGAAAAACACGCAGTTGGGGTGTTTTTGCCACAGACACATTATCATTAACTGACCAATGGCATTTAACCTTATCAGGTCGTTATAACCACATTAAAGTGAAAAACAACGACAAAATCAATGCTAAAGGGACATTTGAGGATGTGGATGATGACCCTTCGACTCCTGACGAAGATGTGTCGTTGAGCGGTAATCATAGCTTTAGCCGCTTTAACCCAGCCATTGGCTTGAGTTTTACACCTAGCAAAGCTTTATCTGTTTACGGCTCCTACAATGAAGGTATGCGTGCGCCAACCTCTATGGAGCTGGGTTGCGCAAATCCAAATGTACCCTGTAAATTACCTAATGCCATGGCGGGAGACCCTCCACTAGATGAAGTGGTTTCAAAAACATTTGAGTTAGGTGCACGTGGCAATTTAACTTCCAATGTTAAGTGGTCAGCGGCTGTTTATCACACAGATAATCACGATGATATTCATTTTATTTCAACCAATGCGACCAATGGCATGGGTTATTTTGATAATGTGGGTAAAACACGCCGTATGGGTTTAGATGCAGGTCTGTTTGGAAATATGGGTAAATTTAGCTGGAATGCGGGCTATAGTTATCTAAAAGCGACTTACGAGTCTGAGTTAGAACTGACCAATGAAGTGAACTCTACTAGCGTTGGCGATTCAATTCAAGTTAATAAAGGCGATCGCTTAGCAAACTTACCAAGCCATGCACTTAAATTGCGTTTGCAATTTCAAGCAGCACCAAACTGGTCTATTGGTGCGAACATTAACTCTTTTTCTGATGTGTATGTGCGCGGTAATGAAAATAACAAACACCGAGCTAATGATGGCTTAGATGATGATCACGTGCAAGATAACGGAAAAATTGGTGGCTATACCGTTGTTAATTTAGATACGCGTTATCAATTTGGTAGCAGTGGCTGGCAAGTGTTTGCAAAAGCGATTAATGTTTTTGATAAAAAATACGCAACGGGTGGTATGTTGGGTGAAAACTGGATAGAAGGTGGTGTGTTTGCAGGTGATGATGAGCCATCTAAAATGTTGATGCCAGGCGCACCACGTGCAGGTTGGATTGGTTTGCGTTATGACTTTGGTAAACCAAAAACATCAGCGGCAACCATTGATCTGGATTGAGTGGGTTAAAACAAAATGCCGATTGAGTCGGCATTTTGTTTGATAGGGTTTGTCAATACAAGGTTGTGTCAAGTCAAATCGTTTAAAAGTAGGAATTTCTTTTGCAATTAGCTCAAACCCCAATTGATCACATCAACCAGCAACTAAAGCTACAGTCTAAGTTGTTGATTGTTGAAGATGAAGCTCTGTTTGCGCGGGCTGTGATGCGTCGCTTGCAAAAGTCAGGTTACGAATGTGCGCATGTTGAAACTTTGCAAGGTGCTCGAGACATTGTGAAGCAGTTTATTCCTGATATTGTCTTATTGGACATGCGCTTACCCGATGGGAACGGATTAGATTTGTTACCAGAGTTCGTGGCAAAAAATGCGGTAGTGATTGTGATGACGGCGTATGGCGAAATTAGTGATGCTGTCAATGCAATGAAGCAAGGCGCAATTGATTATTTAAAAAAGCCGATTGACCTTGAAGAATTGCTTTTAGTGATTCAAAAAGCAGAAACGACGGCTTCGCAAAGTAATAGCTTAGATTACTCGCGCCAGCGCAATGCACATGCGATTGAAGGCGTAGAGCTATTGGGTGAAAGCCCAGCCATGTGCAGCATCAAAATGCAAATTAAAAAAATTGCACAATTAGTGGCTAGCGACAGTATTGCACCTACCGTGTTAATTGGCGGTGAAACTGGTACAGGTAAAGATGTCGCCGCACGGTTATTACATTTATCTTCATTTGAGGGTGGCAATCACAATGAAAAACCTTTTGTTTATGTAGATTGTGCTTCACTACCCGCTGAACTTATTGAGAGTGAATTATTTGGGCATGAAAAAGGATCTTTTACTGGCGCAATGAGTACGCGTCCTGGCTTAATTGAAGCGGCAGAAGATGGTACTTTATTTTTAGATGAAATTGGTGAGCTCCCTTTAGCATTGCAAGCCAAGTTGCTTAATGTATTAGAGCGTCGCGTGGTACGGCGTATTGGATCAGTTAAAGAGCGTCCAGTGTTTGCGCGGTTTGTGGCAGCAACGAATCGAGATTTGCATGAAATGTCTTTAGCAGGAAATTTTAGGCAAGACTTGTATTACCGATTAAATGTCATGAGTTTAACAATGCCACCTTTGCGTGAGCGTGCCGATGACGTGATGTTGCTTGCCCAGCATTTTGTTGCTCAAACGGCAAAACGCTATGCTCTAACCCCTCCCATATTGACAAGACAAGCCATTGATATGATTCAAATGTATGACTGGCCAGGTAATGTGAGGGAGCTAAAGCACCAAGTGAGCCGTGCGGTTTTACTTTGTCAAAATGGTAAGTTATCTGAGGTTGATTTGGCATTACCAGTTCAACCAGCGTCATCAAACCAAGTGTTACCATCAGTAATCATACCCAGCACAGCAGATGAATCTGCTTTAGATGCAACGGAAAAGGCAATTTTGCTACAAGTGTTAGCATCAGCAAATTTTAATGTATCAGAGGCGGCACGTAAGTTGGGCATTTCACGAATGACCATGCGTTATCGCTTAGATAAACATCGCATTAAACATTAGCTGATGGCTTGTAATCGTTATTAAGTACTGCTTTTCAAGAACCGTTATTTAACAACGCTAATTTTCTTAACTTTCCCCACATGGTATGATTCAAGCAATTTAAAATTGAAAGAATCTCATGCAAATTGGAACTCCCTTACGCCCTAATGCTACTCGTGTGATGTTGCTTGGTAGTGGTGAACTTGGTAAAGAGGTCATTATCGCATTGCAGCGATTAGGTGTTGAAGTGATTGCAGTTGATCGCTATGAAAACGCGCCAGGGCATCAAGTTGCGCATCGTGCCCACGTGATTGATATGACGAACGACCTCGCCCTGCGAGCACTGATTGCGCAAGAAAAGCCGCATTTAATCGTGCCTGAAATCGAAGCCTTAAACACGGTCACACTGGCGGATGTTGAAGCCGCTGGCGTTGCAACAGTGATTCCTACTGTTAAGGCGGTGCAACTTACCATGAACCGTGAAGGCATACGTCGTTTAGCGGCCGAAGAACTCAAATTGCCAACTTCGCCCTATGCGTTTGCCAAAAGTGAAGCAGCGTTGCAAGCCGCCATTGATGCGGGTATTGGTTACCCATGTTTTATTAAACCGACCATGTCATCGTCAGGTAAAGGGCAATCACGCATTACAAAAGCGAGTGAAGTCAAAACTGCTTGGGATTACGCGGCCACAGCAGGACGTGTAAACCAAGGGGTCGTGATTGTGGAAGGTCAAATTGATTTTGATTATGAAATTACTTTACTTACTGTGCGTGCAAAAAATGCGCAAAGTGAAATCACCACCTACTTCTGCGAGCCAATCGGGCATGTGCAAAAAAATGGTGATTATATTGAAAGCTGGCAGCCGCAAATGATGACTGCAAAAGCATTGGAAGAATCAAAACGCATCGCTAAAGCGGTTACTGATAGTTTGGGCGGTTTGGGCTTATTTGGCGTTGAATTATTTATTAAAAATGACCAAGTATGGTTTAGTGAAGTCAGCCCACGTCCGCACGATACAGGTATGGTGACGATGGCAAGCCAACGGTTTAGCGAGTTTGATTTACATGCACGTGCCATTTTAGGCTTACCTGTTGATGTGAGCTTGCGTGAGGCAGGCGCAAGTGCCGTGATTTATGGTCAGTACGATACTAGTAACTTAGTTTTTGAAGGCATAGAAGCAGCGTTAGCTGTACCTAATAGCGATATTCGCTTGTTTGGCAAGCCAGAGTCATTTGTTAAACGTCGCATGGGTGTAGCATTAGCCACAGGCGCAAACACAGACCAAGCACGTGCGCGTGCTAAATTATCAGCAAGTTTGGTAAAACCTATCGCAGTGTAACTGAGCGGTGAAACTCATTGTGCCCTTTATATAAAATTAAGTGAAATATGCTGAACAAAATAGAAGCAGCAGGTGGTAATAAAAGCACGTTTTTTGAGCTACTGGGTGGCGAAGCTAAAGGTGCGGAAAATATCCGTCAATTGGTTGAGTTGTTTTATGACATCATGGATAGTGACCCCAAAGCAGAAGAGATTCGCAAAATGCACCAAGCGGACTTAACTTCTGCGCGTGAAAAGCTCTTTATGTTTTTAACAGGCTGGACAGGCGGCCCACAACTTTACATAGAGCGTTATGGTCACCCCATGTTACGTGCGCGCCATTTACCTTTTCCTATTGATGAATCAGCGCGAGACCAATGGATGTACTGCATCATTAAAGCGATGCATCAACTAGAATATGATGAAGATCTGATGAAAAAGCTTGCTACGCAGCTCTATGGGGTGGCGGATTTTATGCGTAATCAGTAATTATTTTCTGACCAAGCCACCTAAAAGTACCGCTACAGGTGCTTTTTTTGAGTTGCTGGATTTGTTTGTACTTGCTGTTACTTGCCTACCTTGTGCTGTAGGCTCATAGGGTTTATCAAACCAAGGATCGCTACTTTTCTTTTTAGTAGGAGCACGTCTGGTATTAACTTCTTCTTGCGGCTGGTAACTGGTTTTATGGCGCGTATTTTGAGTTGGCTTATTAAGCGTAACAACTTCTTTGGTGATTTGACGTTTAATCAGCTTTTCAATTTCAGCAAGATATTTTTCTTCATCTTCACATACAAATGAAATCGCCACACCACTTGCACCCGCGCGACCAGTACGGCCGATGCGATGCACATAGTCTTCAGGTGCGCTGGGAATTTCATAGTTAATCACCATGGGTAGCTCGCTAATATCCAAGCCACGCGCGGCAACATCTGTGGCGACCAAAGCCATTACAGTGCCTACTTTAAACGCATCTAGTGCTTTAATACGTTCAAGTTGTGTTTTATCACCATGAATGGCATCAGCTGAAATACCTTCGCGTGTTAAGCTACGGCTTAAACGGCTAGCGGTGATTTTTGTTTTAGTAAAAACGATCACTTGCTTAGCGTCCGCATCTTTGAGCAGTTGCACCAATAAAGCTTCTTTGTCCGACTGCGCCACTTGATACACTTTTTGTGTCACATTGTCATTTGTGGCGTTACTACGCGCCACCTCAATCAACTGTGGTTTAGTTAAAAAGTCGTCGGCTAATTTTTTGATTTCATTCGAGAAGGTGGCTGAAAACATTAAGTTTTGTCGCTGTTTTGGCAGTAAAGCCAAAATGCGTTTCAAATCAGGCATAAAGCCCATGTCTAGCATTCTATCGGCTTCATCAAGTACCAACATTTGTACTTGATTAAGCTGTACGGTTTTTTGTTCAATATGGTCTAGCAAGCGGCCTGGCGTTGCGACTAAAACCTCAACACCTGCTTTAAGCGGTGGCGTTTGCGTTTTAATATCTGTGCCACCGTACACCACTAAAGAGCGCAGTTGCGTATGTTTAGCATATGCTTTAACACTTTCTTCTACCTGAATGGCAAGCTCACGCGTAGGTGTTAAAATTAACGCACGTACTGGGTGCTTGGCAGGAGAGGTGCTGTTATTAGCAAAGGGTAGCAATTTTTGTAAAATGGGGAGTGCAAAAGCAGCGGTTTTACCAGTGCCTGTTTGTGCCCCCGCCATCACATCGCCACCTGCCAATGCGACAGGAATGGCCTGCGACTGAATGGGCGTAGGGGTGGTGTAACCAGCTTCGGTCAATGCGCGCAAAAGTTCTGGCGCAAGACTTAAAGTGCTAAAACTGGGTGTGTTTAAAGTTGCTGTTTCTGTCATTAATAATCTCTTGTTAGGTGCTGAGAGTTAGAGGCTACAATTCATTTGAAATTTATATCGTAAAAATAAGCTTATACGCATTTTCATCAAATCACTTTTTTGTGAGTTTTTTAGCCCCTAAACCCTAGCTCCTAGCCCCTTATTTTCTTATGCAAAACTACGTGGGCGACGTGGTGCGCCGCTACCAGCATTAGCCCCTGCAAAGCCGCGTGCTGCATTGCTACGACCTTCGTTGCGGTTGTTATCACGACGTGCAGGTGCTGCGCTACGGTCTGCACGACCTTCGCTACGTTGATTTTCATTACGTTGACCATCACGAGCATAAGGTTTTTTACCAAACGCGATACTATCACCAAAACTACGATTAGGTGCGCCAGCATTTTGAGCACGACTTCCTGAGTTACGGTCGCCAAAATTGCGCTCCCCAGTGCTGCGTGCTGGTGCGCGATCGCCACTCGGCCTTTCAACGCGGGCTGCATAAGCAGCTGAATTGCCATTGACTTCACGAGGTGATGAGTCACGGTTGCCACGGTTTTCATTGCGATTTTCAAAACGACCTTCACTGCGACCAGTAGTGCTAAAGCTACTGTCACGGCTATTGCTACGATCATCACGACCTTTATAACCAGCACGATCATCACGTGGTTTAAAGCCACCACGACCACCTGGTTTATGTCCATCACGGCGATTACTACTTGGGCCATCCATTTTAATTGCACGTTTTGGCTCAAAACCTTCAATCACAGCTGGCTCCATACGCTGACCAGTGAACTGTTCAATTTTGCGCAAGATATGGCGATCCATATTAGATGCGAATGAAATTGCAATCCCTGTTGCACCTGCACGGCCAGTACGGCCAATACGGTGAACGTAGTCTTCAGCAAATTTAGGTAAATCATAGTTAATCACGTGGCTGATACCCGCAACATCAATACCACGCGCTGCAACGTCGGTAGCTACGAGCACTTTCACATCACCATGACGCAGTTTGGTTAAGGTGCGGTTACGCGCACCTTGTGTCATGTCACCATGCAAAGCTGCCGTTTTATGGCCAGCGGCATATAAATCTTCAGCTAAAACATCGGCATGACGTTTAGTTGATGTAAAGATAATGGTTTGATTCACTTCAGGTGCAATCAACAAATGCTCTAGCAATTTGTTTTTGTGTGTCATGTCATCAACAAAGTGTAAACGCTGCTCAATATTTGCATGTTTTTCTTTTTGCTGCGCAATTTCAATGGTTTTAGGATTTTTCAAAATGTCGCGTGCAATGCGACCAATATTGCCATCTAATGTGGCTGAGAACAATAATGTTTGACGCTCAGCTGGTAAAGCTTCGCAAATGCGTTCAACATCAGGCATAAAGCCCATGTCTAACATACGGTCAGCTTCATCTAAAATCAACATTTGTAAGCGTGATACATCAATACGACCACGCTCAAGGTGATCAATAAAGCGGCCTGGGGTCGCTACTAGAATATCTAATGGCTGTGAAAGCAGTTTGTTTTGTAGTGGATATGGCATACCGCCTACAATGCTCACAGTACGTGCGCGAATGTATTTACCGTATTTACGCGCAGATTCATTGACCTGTGCGGCAAGCTCACGGGTTGGTACTAATACCAAAATACGTGGGCCACGGCTTTTAGATTCATGTGGCGTAGCTAATAAGTTAAGTGCAGGTAAAGTAAATGCCGCTGTTTTGCCAGTGCCTGTTTGGGCAGAAGCCATCAAATCGCGGCCAGCAAGCACATCTGGAATGGCCTGCGCTTGGATAGGCGTAGGGGTGGTGTAACCTGCTTCTTCAATGGCGCGAAGAATAGTAGGGTGTAAATTGA
Organism: Methylotenera sp.; assembly: GCA_013140755.1. Lineage (GTDB taxonomy): Bacteria > Pseudomonadota > Gammaproteobacteria > Burkholderiales > Methylophilaceae > Methylotenera. The sequence continues at coordinate 13,089 of JABFSF010000119.1, forward strand.
GTGATGCAAAAGACATGTAGTCCCTTTCAAAAGCTGTTTAATATAAACAAATAAAAAGGGCGCTAAGTAAACACAACAAAGTTGATATTATTCAATTGGTTGAATAAATTAAAATCAACAAAATGCGATTAAAGCAATAAAGCTTTTTACCAGCGCACGGGCATAGCCGCTAACCAGTAAAAGATAGATTAAAAATTTAATCTAAAGATAGTTGCTTCAAAATTTCACGAGCAACTGAAGGGTCAGGGCAATGAATCTAAAACCTAAATGTAATAGTGATTAAGTTCTAAGTTGTGCGCATTATAGGGGTTAATCTTAAATTGTCAACGCTTAATTTGCGTGTGATAGAGTGAGGGTTGTTTTATAAATGGGCAATCAATGGAGTCAGCCTGAGCTAACCCAAGTTTGACGGACAGTTTTTAAAAGAGGACAGTATCGTCCAAACTTTAGGAGGTGTTTATGGGTAAAGAAATCAATCCAATCAAAAGTAATCCAACGCTCAAGCGGCAAAAGTTT
>JABFSF010000159.1 GCA_013140755.1 Methylotenera sp.
TGCCACCTGCACCATCTACCACCAAGCCTGCATCGCCTGCGTTAAGGTTAATCACATCAGCATTGGCAGTGCCTGTGAGTTTAGTGCCCACGGCATTGCCATTGGCATCATAACGTTGCGCGTAAATGCCATAGCCATCACCATCTTGCCCATCAGACGTCCAACTCACCACAAAGCCACCATCGGCTAGGGCGGTAATATTTGAGTTGTATTGGTTAGAGGTGGTGTAAGTATTGACCTGAAACTCCCCGCCCTGTGCAACTCCGCTAGCATCATAACGTTGGGCGTAAATACCATAGCCATCGCCATCCTGTCCATTGGATGTCCAAGTCACTACAAAACCGCCATCAGTAAGCGCAGTGATGCTGGAGTTTGATTGGTCATTAGTCGTAGTGGTATTAACTTTAAATTCTGCCCCTAATGCAAGTCCGTTTGAATTATACCGTTGAGCATAGACACCATAACCACTACCATCTTGTAAATTAGATAGCCAAGTCACAACAAAACCACCCTCATTTAGACCTGCTACACGTGGCTCTGATTGTGTATTAGAAATAGTGCTATTAACTCTAAATTCCCCACCTTGTGCGACATCATCAGCATTGTATATTTGAGCATATACTCCATAACTACTACCATCTTGCCCCAAAGAAGTCCAAGTTATAACAAAACCTCCATCTGCAAGGGCTGTTATGCTAGAGTCAATTTGATCGTTTGTAATATAAGTATTGGCTCTAAATTCAATATTTTGTGCTGTTCCGTTAGCATCATAATGTTTAGCATAAATACCGTAGCTACCACCCTCTTGTGCGTTAGATGACCAACTGACTATATAACTACCATCCGCAAGGGTTGTCACATTAGGTAAGCTTTGGTTATATGAAATATCAGCATTAATACGAAACTCTACATCCTGTGCCACACCATTCACATCATAACGTTGAGCATATACATTATAATTATCAACCGCGCCATCTTGCCCAACAGAAGTCCAAACTGCGACAAAACCACCATCTGCAAGCCCTGTAATACTAGATTGCGTTTGTTCACCATCAGTATAGGAATTCACTTGAAACTCAGCACCCATTAATGCACCATTAGCATCATACCTCTGAGCATAAATACCCCAACCATCACTATCTTGGCCAAAAGATGACCAGCTCACCACAAATCCACCACCTACAAGTGCGGTGATGCTGGGGGCGGTTTGATCAGAGGTAGTGTAAGTATTCACCTGAAATTCCGCACTACTTACCGCTAATTGCCCATTACCAAATTGCAGGGCTTCAATAGAGTTAAGCGTATCTTTACCTTCTGCGCCGCTAGAAGTCACCACTAGTTTGCCATCCACATTGCTAAAGCGATATTCGGCTAGATTGCCCATGTATTGGGCAATGTCGTGTCCATCACCGCCATTGAGAATGTCGTTACCACCGCCGCCTATCAATACATCATCTGCCGCTGTGCCTGTGAGAGTGTTGTTGCCACTGGTGCCTTTGATACGTGCCATGAGGGTCTCCGACTAAATTAAATGTACAAAAATGTGACTTATCGTATTAGGGTTAACAACATCAAATTAGAATTTCTAAACCTAACCCCAATTAAGCTTGTTACGCAGCATATCAAAGTAACAATAATCTGCTGGATGCAATAAAGAAATAGTTTTTTGTGCGCGGTTTACGCTAATTTTATCGCCTACTTCTAATGCGACTTGAAACTGCCCATCAAAGCCGAGTTGCGCTTCGTCAAACTGCATCAGTGTGACTTCAATTTGACTATGGCTATTGACCGCAATGGGGCGGTTGCTGAGCGTGTGCGGGCAAATTGGCACAAGTGAAATGGCCTCTAAATTGGGATGTAAAATTGGTCCACCTGCGGAGAGCGCATAGGCGGTAGTGCCTGTTGGGGTGCTAATAATTAGGCCATCACTGCGTTGTTTATATACAAAGTTTTGGTCAATTTCTACCTCAAGCTCAATTAAGCGTAAGCCGCTTTTAATCACTATGTCGTTGAGCGCATAGTGGCAATGCATTTTATGCCCTTGGCGTATGACTTGCGCTTCTAACAACATGCGCGGCTCTAGCGTGTATTCGCCTGCTAAAATACAATCCATTTGCTTGAGCATTTCTTCAGCACGTAAATCGGTTAAAAAACCAAACCGTCCGCGGTTAACGCCTACCAGCGGAACATCTGCATCAATTAAGCTACGTGCCACGCTAAGCATGGTACCATCGCCTCCCATCACAATCGCTAAATCAACTACATTGCCAACTTCACTTAGTAAGAGTGTTGGATATTGCAATAACTGCGCATGTTGTGCGGTATTCTCTTCAATCCAAACCTCAATATTGTTAGCGGTTAAATGCTGTGCAAGTTGAGCCAAATCTGCTTGCATCATTTGCAAGGCAGATTGGTTCATGTATTTGCCAATAATGGCGATTTTTTTAAATGTTGGTTTCACGACAGAATTAAAACACAGAATGCACACTTACAACACCAGCTTCATGCAGAAATCTATTTTCCGCATCACCTTGCCAACCAACAAAGCGTGCAAGAAATGTACGACTTTTATACATAATTTGCGTCATAATACAACGCTTGCATAAATCATACGCTTTAAGATAAGGTTTTTTAATTATAAAACCTCATTAAATCATCACGTTAATAAATTATTACGGGTGATTAATACATCTGGCACTTTTTTTGCACGATAAAGCCGACTCACATATCTGAACATTTATTTATGACCACAACTACGCAAAAAAACACGCTCAAACTTTACTTTTTTATCACCTATTTTGTGGTGTTATGGTTAGTTTCAGATTCTTTAGCAATGACTACGATTTTCCAAGAGGGTTGGTTGCCTTTTGGTTTTATGGTTATCACATTTTTATTGTATGGTTTATATTATTTGCTGCCTGCCATCGCCATTACTGCCCTAGTTGGCTTTATTAGCAAGCACATCAAGCCACAAAGCACCAAACCTGCGTATATTGCCGCCATTATGACCGCAAGTATCACTACGCTATTGCTTTATGCCAACGCTAAAATATTTTCACTTTATGGCATGTTTTTTAACGGCTTCATTTTGAACTTGGTCATGACTCCTGGTGGCATTGAGTCGCTAGGCGGCAGCACAGCTTCAGATGTAGGTTATGCCTTATTTGCTTTAGGTTTTTTAAGTTTACAGCTTTTAATTTTGTGGCTTGCACATCGCTATTACACCAAACACTTGCGCAAGCCATTGTCTTTCAAGTTTTTACCCGTTAGCGCGATTGTGACTACTATTTTAGTCCATATGGGTTTTGCGTTAGATAGCTACTCTACCAACCAACTCAATATGGTGGCGGAATCCATCCCGTTTTATCAAACTGTTTCAGCACGTGGGTTTTTTGAGTCACTTGGGTTTAAAACGCACCGTGAAACTAAATTAAAAATCAAAGGCAAACTGCAATACCCGCTCAACCCGTTACAAATTAACAAACCCGCTAAACCTTACAACATTATTTGGCTCACTTCAGAATCATGGCGTGCGGATACGTTAGATGAAAAGGTCATGCCCAATAGTTGGGAATTCGCAAAAAATGCAGCACGCTTCACCCGCAATTACAGTACAGGCAATGGTACGCGTATGGGCGTATTTGGTATGTTTACTGGTATTCCTGGTAATTATTGGTTTCCATTTTTAGAAACCCGTCGTGGTGCAGCAATTATTGATGTATTGCAACAACAGCAATACCAAATCAGCTTATATACCAGTGCTAAATTCTCATACCCTGAATTTGATAAAACGATTTTCGCCCAAGTGCCAAGTGAGCAGATGCACGAAGGCAAGGCCAAAACAGGCTGGGAGAGCGACCGTGATAATGTGACCGATTTGCTCTCATTTATTGATAAGCGCGACCCTAGCCGCCCATTTTTCACCTTTATGTTTTTTGAGTCACCACATGCACGTTATTACTTTCCGCCTGAAAGCGTGATTGCAAAACCGTATCGTGATGATATTAACTACGCCACTATCAGTAAAAAGAAATTTAAAGATGATATTACGCCCATTAAAAACCGTTACATCAATTCTGTGCATCATTTAGATATGCAATATGGACGCATTTTTAATTACCTAAAAGAGCACCAATTACTCGATAACACGATTGTGATACTCATTGGAGACCATGGTGAAGAGTTTATGGAACACGGCTTTTGGGGGCACAACTCCACATTTGTTGACGAACAAGTACGTACACCATTAGTGATTTACACTCCTGGCATGAAGCCATTAGTCAGTAATGAAATGACCAGCCACATGGATGTGATCCCCACCATTATGCCATTGCTGGGTGTTACCAACCCAAGTAGCGATTACGCCACAGGCTACAACTTACTTGCGGGTGAAAAGCGCAGCCACACTTATATTTCAGATTGGGATAAAGTAGCTTATGTGGATGACGAAGTCAAAATCACCCAGCCTGTGAATGGCAAAAGTTTCGTACTCATGAAAGCGAGTAAAGGCAACGATGACGCACTCAGCAATGATGAACGCAAAGCTATACTAGCTAAAAAGCAGCCAGCAATGTTGCAACTAGTGCAAGATTTAAGCAAATTCTTTAAGAAAAAAGAAACCAAAAGTGTTAGGCCATAACACTGGCAAGCGCATTGCCTAAATAGCATAACTCCATGATAATTTAGGACATGGATAAACGTGCGCAAATTTTGCTTAAAACTTTGGTGGAACATTACATCAGTGATGGTCAACCCATTGGCTCGCGCACATTGTTGCAGCACTCAGGGTTAGATGTAAGCTCCGCCACAATACGCCATGTCATGAGTGATTTAGAGCAGTTAGGCTTTATTGCCAGCCCGCATACTTCGGCTGGGCGTATTCCCACACAAAGAGGGTATCGTTTATTTGTAGATTCATTGCTCACTGTTCAACCTCTAGAAATACAAGCGGTTGAACATATTAAATCTAACCTGCAATCACCCAACCCTATTGAGTTAATTAACAACGCGGCTGACATGCTTTCGCAGCTCACGCAATTTGCAGGTGTTGTGATGATTCCCAAACGCAAACGGCTTGCATTCAAGCATTTAGAGTTTCTACCGCTTTCTGACAAAAAAATTCTCGTCATTATCGTCACCAGCGATGGCAGCGTGCAAAATCGCATTATCCTTACTGAAAAAGCTTACTCAAAAAGTGATCTGGTTGAAGCGGGCAATTATTTTAACCAACATTTTTCTGGACAAACTTTTGAAGAAGTACAGCACAATCTGCATACAGAACTCAAACAAATGCAACAAGATATGAACCAACTCATGGCAGCGGCACTCGAAGCAAGCAGCAAAGTCACCGAGCAAGACACCGTTGTTATTGCTGGCGAGCGAAATTTGCTACAGGTAGATGATTTATCCACCAACGTGAATAGCCTACGTAAACTATTTGAAATTTTTGAACGCCGCACTTCGCTGATGCAACTGTTAGATAATAGCCAACGCGCTGAAGGCATTCAAATTTTTATTGGTGGTGAAAGCGGCTATTTACCACTAGATGAATGCAGTATGATTACCGCACCTTACCAAGCCGATGGTCAAATCGTAGGCACACTAGGGGTGATTGGGCCAACGCGCATGGCTTATGAGCGTGTAATACCGATTGTGGATGTGACGGCTAAACTGTTATCAAATGCACTCAATGATGCCTATTAAATAGGCTTGCCTTTACTTTCTAACCAACGACCGAAAATTAGCGACTGACACTATGGCTTATTACAACCCAGAACCCAAATACGAACATGGCAATCAACTTAAAGTAGGTGTTCTACTTGCAAATCTAGGCACACCAGATGCACCTACAGCACAAGCCTTGCGCCCATACTTACGCCAATTTTTAAGTGACAGGCGTATTGTAGAAATCCCACGCGCAATTTGGTGGGTTATTTTAAACTGTATTATTTTAGTGATTCGCCCTAAAAAATCAGCTGAAAAATATGCCCAAGTCTGGACAAAAGAAGGCGCACCATTACTCGCTCACGCACAAAAACAGACGCAACTATTGCGTGGTTTTTTAGGGCAAAAAATCAAATCCCCCTTTTCTGTTGAATTAGGCATGAGTTATGGCAACCCGAGTATGCAAAGTGCAATTGATAAGCTTAAAGCCACGCATTGTGACCGTATCTTAGTGTTTCCACTGTATCCACAATATGCTGCCAGTAGCACCGCCAGCGCGCTAGATGCTGTGTGGCGCGTGTTGCTTAAAACCCGCAATATGCCAGCCATCCGCACTATTCGCCATTACCACGACCACCCTGCTTACATCGCGGCACTTGCGCAAAGCGTGCGCGAACATTGGCGCATCAATGGCGGCAAACCCAATCAACTTGTTATGAGCTTTCATGGTGTGCCTAAAACGCACCTCATGAACGGCGACCCTTACCACTGTGAATGTCACAAAACTGCAAGACTCTTAGCCGAAGCATTAGAGCTCAAAAAAGAAGAATACTTAGTTGCATTTCAATCACGTTTTGGCAAGCAAGAGTGGCTTAAACCCTACCTCGCCAGCACGCTAGAAACCTTAGGCAAGGCCAAAACCAAACGCATTGATGTCATCTGCCCAGGCTTTAGCAGTGATTGCCTTGAAACCTTGGAAGAAATTGCGATAGAAGGTAAGCATCTCTTTCAAAGCAATGGCGGCGGTGAATATCATTACATTCCCGCACTCAACGAAAATGATGCTTGGATACATGCGATGACCGCCATTGTGCTTGAGAATTTGCAAGGCTGGGTTAGTGCAGAATGGGATACCGCAATTGCCAAACAAACATCAGAACAAACTCAACTGTACGCGAGCTTGGTTAAATCAGCCTCAGTAAGGCCCTTCTAAACCTTTAAGCCCAGCACCCACTTTCCATAGACTTGCTTAGCCACTTTGTTGAGAAAAAAACAATGGAGGGGTAAATCTTGTTGCATCTCAGTAGCCTGTTGCACTGCTACGCTGCCAAGCGATTCAGCTAACTCTAACTCACCTTCTACGCACCACTGTTGCACCATTTCAGCCGTCATTTCAATATGCGTTTGAAATGCGAGATGTTTACCTATACTCCACGCTTGGTTTTGGCAATACGCACTGGACAATATATGTGTAGCCGCTTGTGGCAAGCTGAAGGTTTCCCCATGCCAATGAAATGCATTAAATGTTTCAATCTCGCCAAACCAATATCGCGCATCTGCATTTGACGTGACTTGCACCTCGCCCCAGCCGATTTCTTTAGTGGCATTTTTACCTACTACCCCACCTAAAGCCTTGCTCATCAACTGACCGCCTAAACAATGCCCTAATACAGGAACATCTAATGCCACCGCCTCACAAATTAAGTTTAATACTGGCGCAATCCAAGGCAGATCGTCATTCACACTCATCGGGCCGCCCATCAGCACCACACCACTATATGACGAGATAGAGGTAGGTATTGTGTGTAAAGCATCGGTGTGTACAACATGCCATGGTATTTGTTGCTCAGTTAAAAAATCGCCCAAATACCCAGGACCTTCATGTGCAACATGCTTAAAAATAATAATCGGCTTCATCTTTTTTACTTTTGTATTTGTTGATATTCACCGACCGCTAAATTCTCTATCGTATAACGCCCTATTGCATAACGAATAAGTCGTAACGTTGGGAACCCTATTTTAGCGGTCATGCGTCTTACCTGACGATTTTTACCTTCAGAGATTTTAATTTCAAGCCAAGTAGTAGGAATCGCCTTACGCTCACGTATTGGCGGGTTACGCTCCCACAATTGCACAGGCTCATCAATCAAGCGAGCTTGCGCGGGTTGAGTAAAAAAATCCCCCAAGTCAACGCCCTTACGCAGTGGTTCTAAATCACTATCTACAGGTGCGCCTTCCACTTGTACCCAATAAATTTTTATTTCTTTATGTTTTGGGTCACTTAAACGGTGTTGCAATGCGCCATCATCGGTTAAAATAAGCAAGCCCTCACTGTCTGTATCTAACCTACCTGCTGCATAGATGTTTGGAATAGGGATAAAGTTTTTTAACGTGGGATGCCCAGCTTTTCCATTTTTCGGGTCATGTGGACTAAATTGGCACACGACGTTAAAAGGTTTATTAAATAAAATTAACATGTCAGGAATTTATCATGGTGTCTAAAGTTATTACTAAAATTGTTAAGCCAATCACTGGTGAAAAAATCACCGTTAATGCTGATAACACGCTTAATGTCCCTAATCATCCCATTATCCCATTTATTGAAGGCGATGGCATTGGCATTGATATTACACCGCCGATGATTAAGGTAGTAGATGCCGCTGTAAATAAAGCCTACAAAGGCTCGCGTAAAATTTCATGGATGGAAGTCTATGCAGGGGAGAAATCCACCAAAATTTATGACGAAGACACATGGCTTTCAGATGAAACCATGCAAGTACTCAAAGACTACGTCGTTTCAATTAAAGGTCCACTCACCACACCCGTTGGCGGCGGCATACGCTCACTCAATGTAACGCTACGCCAAGAGCTTGATTTATATGTGTGCTTACGCCCAATTCAATATTTCACGGGCGTACCTAGCCCTGTAAAATATCCTGAAAAAACCGATATGGTAATTTTTAGAGAAAATACAGAAGACATTTATGCAGGCATTGAATGGGCGGCTGGCAGTGATGAAGTTAAAAAAGTCATTGCCTTCTTGAGTGATATGGGAATGCGTAAAAAAATTCGTTTCCCAGATGCTTCCGCTATTGGCATTAAGCCCGTGTCTATTGATGGTAGCAAACGTTTAATTCGCAAAGCGATTCAATACGCGATTGACAACAACCGCAAATCAGTCACCATTACTCACAAGGGTAATATTATGAAATACACTGAAGGTGGCTTCAGAGATTGGGGTTACGAGTTAGCTAAAGAAGAGTTTGGTGCGGTCGAGATTGATGGCGGTCCATGGTGCAAATTACCGAATGGCATTGTGATTAAAGACTGCATTGCCGATGCTTTCTTGCAAGAAATCTTATTACACCCTTCTGATTACGATGTAGTAGCCGCGCTTAACTTAAATGGCGACTACATGAGTGACGCACTTGCCGCACAAGTAGGCGGCATTGGCATTGCGCCAGGAGCTAACTTAAGCGACACCGTTGCGATGTTTGAGGCTACGCATGGCACCGCACCTAAAATTGCAGGTAAAGATTTAGCCAACCCTAGCTCCTTAATACTCTCAGCAGAAATGATGCTACGCCATCTCGGCTGGGTAGAAGCGGCTGATTTAGTGCTAAAAGGTGTGGCAAATGCCATTATTAGCAAACGTGTAACAGGCGATTTCTCAAGCCAAATGGAAGGCGCAACACAAGTAGGTACAGCACAATTTGGTGATGAAATTATCGCTAATATGTAACTGTCGCGAAATGACAAAATAAAACGGCTCGTCTTTTTGACGAGCCCCTAAGCTTAGACTGTAATACCTTGCGTACTTAGCCTATCGTTTTAGACTTAAGCCTTTTGAATGTTTGAAGCTTGTTTGCCTTTTGGACCATCTGTCACTTCAAAACTGACACGTTGCCCCTCTTTTAAGCTTTTATAACCTGATTCTACAATCGCAGAAAAGTGTGCGAACAAATCATCGCCACCATCATCTGGAGTGATAAAGCCAAAACCTTTAGAGTCATTAAACCATTTTACGGTACCTGTTGCCATTTAAATTCCTTACATACAAAATAAAAATCCCTAGAAAATTCACCCCAAGAATATCAAGCTGCCATTTAATTAAACAACAAAAACTCGAGCGCAAACACCTAATCCGTATTTATAATTTGCATCTCATTGATTGTCAATCTTTTTAATCATAAGGCTTGAGTGAAATCTGCCATTAAGCAAGCCGCTCATTCCCAAACAAATCCCAACATCAATTGATGCTGTAAAGCCTTTACAAGCAAGCAACTAAAGTGCATCATTTAGCGCAACGTCAATTAAATCAAATTGCATAATCTAAGCTAAATAATATGTCATCACCAACGCCAACAACAAAACTGACTGGGCTAGCACGCACCCTTGTACTAGAGGGCTTACTTTCTGAAGACGAAGCTAATGCTGTTCTCTCTCAATCGTCAATGAATAAAGTAGCGTTTATTGAGCAACTGATTCAAAGCAAAAAAGTAAGCGCGGGGACAATTGCGCAAATCACGGCTGAGAAGTTTGGTTTACCTTATTTCAATTTAGATGCATTTAATACTGATTACCTACCCAGTAAAAAGATTGACTCAAAACTTATGCTGTCCCATCGCGTACTTGCCTTGCAGGTAAGAAGTAATACGCTATATGTCGCCATATCAGACCCAACTAACATTGGCGCCTTAGACAGTGTACAGTTTCAAATGGGCATGACTTTATCACCCATTGTGGTTGAGGATGATAAACTCATGCGCCGCATCAAACAGTTAGTAGATGCAAGTGATACGAGCATGAAATCACTTGATGTTGGTGATGACTTTGACTTAGAAGCCTTCCCTGAAGGTGAAGAACCTGAGCAGGAAGAGCAAACCAGTGAGATAGATGATTCACCAGTAGTTAAATTCTTAAACAAAATGTTATTTGATGCGATTAATATGGGCGCTTCCGATTTACATTTTGAGCCTTACGAAAAGTTTTATCGTGTCCGCTTTCGCGTGGATGGTATGTTACGTGAAATAACCCAACCCCCTTTAGCTATTAAAGAAAAGTTGGCCTCTCGGATTAAAATTATTTCTAGCTTAGACATTTCTGAAAAACGCATTCCGCAAGATGGGCGTATGCGTTTAATTATGTCTAAAACCCGCGCTATTGACTTTCGTGTGAGTACGCTACCTCTCGTGAATGGCGAAAAAATTGTGATGCGTATTTTAGACCCTTCAAGTGCCACACTCGGCATTGAGGCACTAGGTTATGAGCCAATTCAAAAAGAACGTCTTCTCCATGCAGTCAGTCGCCCTTATGGCTTGGTGCTGGTCACAGGGCCAACTGGCTCTGGCAAAACCGTTTCACTTTATACTTGCTTAAACATTCTAAATGATCCAGGTGTCAACATTTCAACCGCTGAAGATCCCTGTGAAATTCCACTCGCGGGCATTAACCAAGTCAACGTAAATGATAAACAAGGACTTACTTTCGCTGCTGCACTAAAATCATTTTTACGCCAAGATCCAGACATTATCATGATTGGTGAGATTCGCGACCTTGAAACCGCAGACATGGCCATTAAAGCAGCCTCTACAGGTCACATGGTACTTTCTACCCTACACACTAATGATGCGCCAACTACACTCACGCGCTTGCTCAACATGGGTGTTGCGGCATTTAACATTGCCTCCGCTGTCACGCTCATTACCGCACAGCGATTAGCACGCAGACTTTGTAAAAACTGTAAAGTCCCGTTAAATATCCCTAAAGAAGCATTACTTGAAGTTGGTTTTTTAGAGGAAGATTTTGAAACGCCTTGGCAATTATATGGGCATAAAGAAGGTGGTTGCGAATTATGTAATGGTGGTTATAAGGGACGTGTTGGTATCTATCAAGTCATGCCCATTACTGAAGCCATTAGCCGCATTATTATGGAAAATGGCAATGCTATTGACATTGCAGATCAAGCAAGACGTGAAGGTGTCAACGATTTGCGTCGCTCAGGTATGCTCAAAGTCATGCAAGGTCTAACTTCCATCGAAGAAGTACACGGTTGCACCAACGAGTAGCTTCACACATAATATGCTTAACGCACTTTAATGTATGCAAAAATTAAGGAATCATAATGGCAGCCAATGCTAAAGCAACCAAAGAAGTTCTCTACTACTGGGAAGGTAAAGACAAAAAAGGTAAAAGCATCCGAGGGGAAATGAAAGCCTCAGGAGATGCTCTAATTAAAGCTACATTGCGTCGTCAAGGCATTACCGTCACAAAAGTAAAAAAACAAAGTGCTCTGAGCAACAAAGGTAAAGTCACTGAAAAAGACATTACTTTATTTACCCGACAACTTGCCACCATGATGAAATCAGGGGTGCCTTTATTGCAATCGTTTGACATCGTTGGTAAAGGTCACAGCAACCCAGCGGTTGCAAAGTTATTGATGGATATTAAATCTGATGTAGAAACAGGGAGCAGTTTAAGTACGGCATTTAGAAAATACCCTTTGTATTTTGACTCACTGTTTTGCAACTTAATTGGTGCTGGGGAGCAAGCAGGTATTTTAGACACCTTACTTGATAGACTAGCGACCTATAAAGAAAAAATTCTTGCGATTAAGTCAAAAATTAAATCGGCTTTATTTTACCCTATCTCAATCATTGTAGTAGCGTTCATCATTACAGCGGTCATCATGATTTTTGTAATCCCTGCTTTTAAAGAATTATTCAGTAGCTTCGGTGCAGACTTACCAGGTCCAACTGTAGTGGTAATGAATATATCTGACATTTTTGTTGAGTGGTGGTGGGCAATTTTTGGCTCGCTTGGGTTTGGTTTATGGTTTTTCTTCTATACTTGGAAGCGCTCTGAAACCATGCAAGCCACCATGGATAGACTGATTTTAAAAGTGCCTGTTTTTGGCGAGTTGATTAGAAAAGCCACTATTGCACGCTTTGCGCGCACAATGGCAACGATGTTCGCTGCAGGGGTGCCTTTGGTTGAGGCATTAGATTCTGTAGCTGGCGCGGCAGGTAACCGCGTGTATTATGATGCTACAAAAAGAATTCAGAGTGAAATCAGCACAGGGACTAGCTTAACCGTTGCCATGCAAAACGTCGAAGTTTTTCCCAATATGGTATTACAAATGACTGCAATTGGCGAAGAGTCTGGTGCTTTAGACTCTATGCTAAGTAAAGTGGCTGATTTTTATGAAGCCGAGGTGGATGATGCGGTAGATGCACTTGCAAGCCTAATGGAGCCAATCATTATGGTGGTATTAGGCGTGCTTATTGGTGGCTTAGTGATTGCGATGTACATGCCAATCTTCAAACTTGGTGCTGTTGTGGGTTAAACTAAACGGCAGTGTTTGGACAATAAAAAAGCGGCATATTTAAGCCGCTTTTTTATTGGGTAGACTCAACTTCGAAGCGTTATTTCTTAGCTGCCATTAACGCACGCTCAATTTCTTTATAAGGTTGCGCACCTAACATGCGTCTTCCATCCGCAAAAAATAAGGTAGGAGTGCTGCTTACGCCAATTTTTTTCGCTAACTCGCCCACTTTCTCTAATGGAACATCACATGTGCCTGATGATTTTGGCAAAATGTCACGCATAATCCAGTCATCCCAAGCTTTTACGCGGTCTTTAGCGCACCAAATCAATTTAGATTTATTGGCAGCATCAGGATGCAATTGTTCAATAGGATACAAGAAAGTATAAACAGTCACATTATCTAACTGTGTAATTTCATTACGCTCTAAACGCTTACAAAATGGGAAATCCACATCTGAAAATACCACTAACTTACGGCTACCATCGCCTTTAACTACTTTAATCGCTTGATTTAAAGGTAAGCTATTAAAGTCAATTTTTGTGAGTTCTTCTAAAC
>JABFSF010000113.1 GCA_013140755.1 Methylotenera sp.
TGATTGGGATGTTGATTATTGTGGCGGGCGGGTTGTTGGTATTTAGTAGAGTGAGCTATAAGAAATAAGTTACCCCATTCCATCATTGCGACAAAAGTCGGAATCCATTGGGGTTTTAGAAACATTAAAATGGATTCCCGTTTTCACGGGAATGACGAAATAAGTAAGGTTTAAGAAAAATTCACCATAAACGAAATCTCACCGCCTTCAACCCCAATCCCCTGCTACCGCGCCTGAGATTGACCTTATCATGGGGAGTTTTCGGCAAGCGGCTGTTTGAGCGAAGCGAGTTTCCGATTGCCGCCCCATGATAATGTAAAACTCAGGAAACAAGCGGTAGGGGGTGTCTTTTTGTTTGGTTCCTTTATTTTGGACAAGCAAAATAAAGGAACTCGCCTAGAGGCGAAAAAGTAAATAGTATACGTGAGGATACGCCTGCTAAGAATCGTTACCCCGTATAGCTTTCGAGTTTAATCTTGAGCCAATGCTGGCTTCAATTATTTTCTGAGTCAATCGACTCATATTGTCGGTCTTCAAAATTGGTGTTCCAAGAACTTTACCAAGCGCCTCTAATTCCTTTCGACTTAAAGTTTTAGAGGCTAAAAGTGAATTTCCCTCATCTCTGCTATTAAGCGATAGAAGGGTTTCCGCTATGGACGATAAATCTGTATTCCTTACACCTGAGGTATCAAGACCTTTATTTAGAGTCTCTGGTTCACTATTGGTAGCAGTCTTTGTAATATTCACTTCGTTTTTTAAGAGAAAGTTTGCTAAATCTTCGACACTTATTTTTTCTAAAATCTTGGCAATTATGCTAAGTAATCGTGAAGTTTCTTCGCCCTTTTTTTTCGATTTGATAATTTTCATATGCCTAAATATTTCCTAAAGTCACTAGCTACGTTTTCTAGCCCATCTACAACACTTTGATGACTACCAGAATTATATCCGTTTAGAACAACTGGAACGCCTAGTTCTGGAGCATCGGCAAATAGTGTGTCATTTCTTTTGATGTAACTAGGGAAAGCTGAAATTCCTGTCATTCCTTTTACTCGATTCATAAACTGCGCATGGGCTTGCATAGGACCTCCACCATATTCTTGAATCATCGTAAAAACAACCCCTAAGACCTTTGGATCTATAGAGTCAAATTTTTCACCTTGAGCCATATTAGCAAAGTCATTATAGTCTTTTACCAGTCCATTCACATTTCTGATTAAATAATCGATGCCCATTGTTGAAAGAAAATCAGGTCTGGCTGGTACTAATATATAGTCACAAGCTATGATTGCCATTTTAGTTATTATATTAAAGTTTGGAGGACAATCAATTAGAACAACATCATACGCATCACTATCTATTGTTGATAAGCCAACTTTCAGAGTTTTATGTAAATTGATGAAGTTTTTCTTTACTTGAGCAATGGTTCCGCCACCTAACTTCGTTGCTAACTCTAGGTCCACGTTAATTAGCCCTAAATGTGAGCTTATTATATCTAACTTACCACGGCCTCTAAGTGCAGTTTCTACTCTTTCTGGAGTGTAGATAAGACTGGCTAAGTCAATTGGAGACGGGCTATCAAAAGACTCTAACCAGCTTTTAATTGTTCTATCCTCGGAGAATTTTTCCTCCCACACATCTGGCGATATAAAAGAGAAAGTCAAGCTTGTTTGAGGGTCTAAATCTAACATCAAGACTTTCTTGCCGCGCCAAGCTAGCTCTGCGCCTAAGTTCGATGTTAGAGACGTTTTTCCAACTCCTCCCTTGTAGTTAATAACAGATACTATTTTCATAATGATTGCCCTATTTTTTGAATTTTAAAAATTTTTATATTTTTATCGAAGTGGAACAGCAATCAAGCTAAAAATAGAGCAATGAGTGAATTCCGTACATTATATCTATGTGTATTAGCAGTTTAACCCAATGCAATCAGTAATTTTCATAACTTAGAAAATTAATTATCAAAAAAATCTAATCCAAATACTCCACAATCAAAGGCGCATGGTCACTAAACCGCTCCGCCTTATAAATACTGGTTGAAACCGCTTTTGCCGCCACCGCTGGCGTGGCAATTTGATAATCTATCCGCCAACCTACATTCTTTTCATACGCCGCACCACGATTGCTCCACCATGTATAACACTCATCGGTGGTGTTTGGATGCAAGGTGCGATACACATCTACCCAACCCACTTCATCAAACAAAGTCGTGAGCCATGCGCGCTCTTCTGGTAAAAAGCCTGAGTTTTTCTTATTGCCTTTGTAATTTTTAAGGTCAGCTTCTTTATGGGCGATGTTCCAATCGCCGCAGATAATCACTTCTCGCCCGCTGCTTATCAGCGTTTGCATGTGCAGCATAAAGCGTGTCATCACGCTAAATTTAAAGGCTTGGCGCTCTTCTCCACTGGAGCCGCTTGGCAAATAAAGCGAAATTACGCTTAAGTTTCCAAACTGACATTCTAAATAGCGCCCTTCGCTATCAATATCTTGCACGCCTTCATTGGAGCCGCCTAAGCCTTCAATCACTGCATCAGGTTTCGCTTTGGTGTAAATGCCTACGCCGCTGTAACCTTTTTTTTCTGCATAGTGAAAATAGCCGTAATAGCCTGCTGGGTTAAGCATTTCTGGCGTCATATCGGCCTGTTGGGCTTTAATTTCTTGCATACAAACAATGTCAGCATTTTCTTTTTGCAGCCAATTTAGCGCGCCTTTATTTGTGGCAGAGCGTATGCCGTTTAGGTTTAGCGATATAATCTTCAAAACTTAATCCTTAGAACGAATGAAATATGACACAAGAAAACAATCAAGTTAACGCAAATAGTCATGTCAGCCAAGAGTTTATCGCATTTGCCATTAAAAAAGAGGTTTTGCGCTTTGGTGAATTTAAAACCAAGGCGGGACGTTTAAGCCCTTATTTTTTTAACGCTGGTTTGTTTAATGATGGTGAAAGCCTAATGAAATTGGGCGAGTTTTATGCTACTGCCATTGAAAATTCAGGCATTGAGTTTGATATGTTATTCGGCCCTGCGTATAAAGGCATTACTTTGGCGGCAAGTATTGCCATTGCCTTTGCTAAACGTGGGCGCAATGTGCCTTATGCCTATAATCGTAAGGAGGCAAAAGACCATGGCGAGGGCGGAATTATCGTTGGCAGCCCTTTAAAGGGTCAAGTTCTCATCATTGATGACGTAATTTCAGCAGGAACGTCCGTTCGTGAGTCGGTAGAGCTTATTCAAGTCAACGGTGCGACAGCTTGCGGCGTTGCTATTGCTATTGATAGACAAGAAAAAGGCTTGGGCGAACTTTCTGCAGTGCAAGAAGTGATTAAAAACAATCAAATTCCAGTCTGTGCAATTGCAAATTTAAAAGATTTATTATATTTTTTACAAAACAAGCAAGAAATGGTACAAAATTTGCATAAGGTTGAGATGTATCGCCAACAATACGGCACAATTTAAATACTTTCTAGGGCGTAATACGTAAATAATAGTATGCTTTTATTACCCAATCCACCACTTTGCATTGTAATGATGCACAAGTTAAAACAAATGATTTCACTTCACGCGCTGTTAAGCGGTGTGATGGTGCTTGTGCTTTTTCAGCAAGCATATGCCGAAGAAACCAAAAAAATGATGAAGTGGAAGGATGAAAAAGGGGTCACACATTATAGTGACCGTATTCCTGCGCAGTATTCAAACCGCGAAAACTCTGTGATTAACCGCCAAGGCATTATTGTCAAACAAAACAAACCGCTAAGCCAGCAAGATCAACAGCTTGCGCTTGAAAAACAAGAGCAAGCTAAAAAAGATAAAGCCTTATTAGGCGCATTTACCAGTGCGGACGAAATTGATTTAGCCCGTGACCGTCATTTGCAAACAGACCAAGATATTTTGAATAACATGGTCATGCAAAAAAATATTGCTGGGATCAAGTTAACAGATAATCAAAAAAT
The DNA here is from genome assembly GCA_013140755.1 of Methylotenera sp. GTDB lineage: Bacteria > Pseudomonadota > Gammaproteobacteria > Burkholderiales > Methylophilaceae > Methylotenera. Next base: position 3,950 of record JABFSF010000113.1, read on the forward strand.
GGTGGCGAGCTTAACCAAACAAAAAAAACCACTCTCAGCGGAGTTGTTGGCTGAAATAAAGCAAAATCAAGCAGATGTGAGCGAGTATGAGCAACGCATTAACCAGCATAAACAATCTATGGAATTAACACGCAACCGCTACGATGCTGATAAGGCACGCTACCTCGCGATTATTAAAGAGCGGTCAGAAGGCGTTAAAAACTAACTTTCTGACCGTATATTGACTCAACTAACTAGCTTAGTTTTTTCTTCAATATCTCATTCACTTGCGCAGGGTTGGCTTTACCCTTAGATGCTTTCATCGCCTGCCCTACCAGCGCGTTAAAGGCTTTTTCTTTACCTGCTTTAAACTCTTCTACCATCGCGGCATTGGCGGCTAACACTTCATCAATGATGGCTTCAATCGCACCAGTGTCAGATACTTGTTTTAAGCCTTTAGCTTCAATAATGGCATCCACTTCACCTTCGTCATTCCACATGGCTTCAAACACCTGCTTGGCGGCATTGTTTGATATGGTGTTATCCGCAATACGCTTGAGCAAGCTTGCAAGTTGTGCTGCGCTCACTGGTGAATCTGCCAATGTTTTTTCTTCCGCATTGAGCTTGGCGGAAATTGCGCCCATCACCCAGTTAGCGGCTGGCTTAGCTTCTGCGCCTGCTGTTACCGCTGCCACAAAATAATCGGCCAATTCACGACTTGCGGTCAGGCTGGCAGCATCGTAGCTGGTTAAGCCATATTGGGCTTCAAAACGCGCTTTCATCGCCTCTGGCAACTCAGGCATTTGCGCTTTTACACGGGCTTTGTCAGCCTCGGTGATTTCTAAGGGCAGTAAGTCAGGGTCAGGGAAGTAGCGGTAATCGTTGGCTTCTTCTTTGCTGCGCATGGCGCGTGTTTCGCCCGTGTCTGGGTTAAATAGCACAGTGGCTTGGCTGATAGCACCGCCATCTTCAAGCGTTTCAATTTGCCAGCGGGTTTCAAACTCAATGGCCTGCGTCATAAATTTAAATGAGTTGAGGTTTTTAATCTCGCGGCGCGTGCCAAGCTTATCAGAGCCTTTAGGGCGCACCGACACGTTCACATCGCATCTAAAGCTACCTTCTTGCATATTGCCATCGCAGATGCCGATCCATTGCACAAGTTCATGCAGCTTTTTGGCATAAGCCACCGCCTCAGCGGCTGAGCGCATATCAGGCTCGGTCACAATTTCTAACAATGGTGTACCTGCACGGTTTAAATCAATACCACTCATGCCTTCAACCGCGCCATGCACGGATTTACCCGCATCTTCCTCCAAATGCGCACGGGTGATGTTAATCACTTTTTCATACGCGGCGTTTTTACCCACGGCTGGCACTTGTATGGTGATTGCACCCTTACCGACCACAGGGAGCTCGTATTGGCTAATTTGGTAGCCTTTAGGTAAATCGGGGTAAAAATAGTTTTTACGTGCAAATACGCTACGTGGCGCAATGTGCGCATTGACCGCTAAGCCAAATTTAATGGCGCAATTCACCGCCTCGCTATTGAGCACAGGCAACACGCCTGGCAAGGCAATACTCACTTCACAGGCTTGTGTATTTGGCTCCGCACCAAACGCGGTAGAGGCTCCTGAGAAAATCTTGGTTTTTGTTTGTAACTGTGCATGGGTTTCTAACCCGATAACGACTTCCCATTCCATTACGCGGCTTCCTTTTGCGTATTTAGTTCAGGCATTCTAGTATGCCAATCTGTCACTTGTTGATATTGATGCGCGATGTTTAACATACGCGCTTCATCAAAATAATTGCCTATCATTTGTAACCCCACTGGCAGTGCTTTACCTCCATTGCTAGTGCTAAAACCTGCTGGGATGCTCATCCCTGGCAAACCCGCCAAGTTGACGGCAATGGTGTATAAGTCTTCCAAATACATGGCTACTGGGTCATTGACTTTCTCACCTACTTTGAAGGCGGTGGACGGTGCGGCTGGTCCCATGATGACATCACATTGCTTAAAGGCTTCTACAAAGTCTTGCGCGATTAAGCGGCGAATTTTCTGCGCTTTAAGATAGTAGGCATCATAATAGCCCGCACTTAACACATAAGTACCAATCAAAATGCGGCGTTTAACTTCTGCACCAAAGCCTTCTGCGCGGCTCTTGCAATACATATCCATTAAATCGGTGTATTCAGCGGCGCGATGCCCATAACGCACACCATCGTAGCGTGATAAATTGCTGGAAGCTTCAGCAGGTGCCAACACGTAATACACGGGGATAGACAAGCCGTTATTGGGCAGAGAAACCTCTACGATTTCCGCACCCAATTTTTTATATTCGTTAACCGCATCCATCACCACTTTACCGACATCTGCACTCAGGCCTGCAGCAAAATATTCTTTGGGTAAACCGATGCGTAAGCCTTGTAAAGGTTTATTCAAATCACGGGTGTAGTCTTCTTTTTCACGATTCAAACTAGTGGAATCACGCGCATCAAAACCTGCCATCACGTTCATCATCAGTGCGCAATCTTCGGCTGATTTTGCCATCGGCCCTGCTTGGTCAAGGCTAGAAGCAAAGGCAATCATACCGTAACGTGAAACTACGCCGTAGGTTGGCTTTAAGCCCGTAAAGCCGCAAAGTGAAGCAGGTTGACGAATTGAACCGCCCGTATCTGTGCCTGTCGCCGCAGCACATAAACGCGCTGCCACTGCTGCCGCAGAACCGCCACTGCTGCCGCCTGGTACGCGGTCAAAATCCCAAGGGTTTTTTACGCCGCCAAAGTAACTGGTTTCATTAGACGAACCCATAGCGAATTCATCCATATTGGTTTTACCTAAATTCACTGCACCTGCCGCATCAAATTGGCTAATCACATGTGCATCGTAAGGTGCAACAAAATTAGCCAGCATCTTCGAGCCACAGGTGGTATGCCAGCCTTTTGCGCAAAAAATATCTTTTTGTGCGATAGGGATACCCGTTAAAGGCGCAGCATTGCCAGCCGCGATGCGAGCATCGGCAGCCTTCGCTTGCGCTAAAGTTTTAGCCTCGTCCAAGGCAACGTAGGCATTGATATTAGGATTGTATTCACGAATACGTGAGAGAAAAGTTTGCGTAAGCTCCACGCTAGAAATTTTCTTGGCTTGGAGCATGTCTCCAAGTTGTTTTAAGCTACTGTTAATCATGATGGACTACTCAATTACTTTAGGAACAAGGTATAAACCTTCGGCGACGGCAGGCTCATTTGAACCATTGCCAAGTGCAGGTGCATTTTTTTGAAATTCAGCGCGTAGATTTTCTTTGGTCACCACATCATCGCGTAAACGCTGTGTTAAATCTTGTGAGTGCGACATTGGCTCAATGCCAGTAGTATCTACCGCTTGCATTTGCTCAATTAAGCCCATAATCCCTGTGAGCTTACTCAGTGTCGCTTGCGCTTCGCTTTCGCTTACTTCAATACGCGCTAAATGCGCAATTTTTTTAATATCATCAATAGATAACGCCATGTTTTCACTATCCAAAATATAAACGCTAAAATTTGTAAGAAGTTACAATCAACCCTTATTTTTCAACGCGATTTGCGGTATTATACCCTGATTTTATGTGCGCCTAAATCGTATAAAGAGATTAAACAAACCAGTCACTATGACCAAACACTAAAATTTAGCATTAAATTAGCACTCACTTCAGGAAAAACATCATGTTCGGCTCTATCAGTAGTTATTTTTCAAACGACCTCGCCATTGACCTAGGCACCGCGAATACGCTCATCTACGCACGTGGAAAAGGGATTGTGTTAGACGAACCTTCCGTGGTGGCTATTCGCCTTGAAGGTGGACCTACAGGCAAAAAAATTCTTCTAGCGGTAGGTGCGGAGGCAAAAGGCATGTTAGGGCGCTCGCCTGCCAACATTCAGGCTATTCGCCCAATGAAGGATGGTGTGATTGCAGACTTTACCATTACCGAGCAAATGCTTAAGTACTTTATTCGCCGCGTGCATGACTCCCGCTGGTTTGCACCAAGCCCTCGTATTATTATCTGCGTGCCCGTTGGCTCTACTCAAGTTGAACGCAGGGCGATTAAAGAATCTGCTGAACGTGCAGGTGCTAAACAAGTATTTTTAATTGAAGAACCAATGGCTGCAGCCATTGGCGCAAACATGCCTGTTTCTGAAGCTACGGGTTCTATGGTCGTTGACATTGGCGGCGGCACCACAGAAGTAGGTGTCATTTCACTGGGCGGGATTGTGTATGCAAAATCAGAACGCGTAGGCGGTGATAAATTTGATCAAGCGATTATCGATTACATTCGTCGCAATTACGGTATGCAGATTTCTGAACCAACCGCTGAAAATATCAAAAAAACCATTGGTTCTGCATTCCCAGGTTCGGCTGTATTAGAAATGGAAGTCACAGGACGCAACCTTGCTGAAGGTTTGCCTCGTAAATTTACGATTTCTAGCAATGAGATTTTAGAAGCCCTTACCGAACCATTAAACGCAATTGTGGGTGCAGTAAAGTCTGCTTTAGAGCAAACACCGCCTGAGTTAGGTGCTGATATTGCGGAAAAAGGGATGGTACTCACAGGCGGCGGTGCCTTATTACGTGATTTAGATAGGCTGTTAGTTGAAGAAACTGGCTTGCCTGTCATCGTAGCAGAAGATCCGCTCACTTGTGTAGCACGTGGTTGCGGTCGAGCATTAGACGAAATGGATAAGTTAGCCAGCATTTTTGCTTACGAGTAAATTTGATTTCTTACCCCTTGTTTAAAACAATTCTTTACCCATAAAACGGAGGTTTTATGGGTAAATGTTATTTAGCATAGCCTTAAATGCACATTGTGGTTTAGCCACATCAACACTTGAGATTTGATAACACCCAACATGGCACAAGGTTTTCATCAAAATTTTGAACCCCAACAAGCTCCTGCGTTTTTTGTACGAGGGCCTAGCCCATTTGCACGCTTAGTATTTTTTGCAGCATTCTCTCTCGTACTCATGGCCACTGACTCACGCCTGCAGTATTTAAAAAGCACTCGTGAACACTTAATGGCGTTTGTGCACCCTTTGCAAGTGCTTGCTAATACACCTGCTGATTTGTATCGCACTACTAACACTTACTTTTCAACACACCATTATTTATTAAACGAAAACTTACATCTTAAAAATCAAGCCTTAAAGCAAGCCGTTGCATTACAACAACTACAATCACTTGCACTTGAGAATAACAATCTACGCGCACTTTTTGACACCCATCAATCGCTACCCCAACCAAGCATTATGGGGGAAATCATGCACGAAGGACGTGATTTTTCTAACAAAAAAGTGGTGATCAATCGCGGCACTCATCATCAGGTGCTGGCTGGTTCGGCCGTCGTTGATGCGACTGGCATTATTGGGCAAGTGACACGCGCCTATCCAACTAGCAGTGAAGTCACATTGATTACCGATAAATCTCTTGCCATTCCGATTCAAATTGAGCGCAATGGTCTTCGTGCAATCGCCTTTGGGCACGGACGCGACAATACGCTAGACTTACCTTTTCTACCCGCAAATGTAGATATTCAACGTGGAGACAAACTAGTGACTTCAGGCATTGATGGTATATACCCAACAGGGCTTGCCGTGGCAATGGTTAAGGAAGTAAAAATCACAGCAGACTCGCCATTTGCGCGTATTGTATGCATTCCTACAGGTGGCATAGAACGACATAAACATATTCTGATTGTCAGCATTCCTACTGAAGAAACCAACCCAACTGAACCAGACACAACAATCACAAAACCATCTACACAACATAAAACACCAGCTCTGCAAGAAGTTACGGACGCACCTGTGGCGATACCAAAATCATCGGCACAACCCACCAACCCTAACCTTGTGAGCAAGCCACATGCAACAGAGTAAATTGAAGTCTATTTACCTATCATTGCTGGCAGCTTATATCTGCTTACTATTTCCATGGTCAGGGCTTGCATTACAATTGCGTCCAGACTTTGTACTGCTGGTGATTTTATTTTGGTTATTAAAATCACCTAATCAATGTAACGTAGGCACAGCATGGTTCATGGGGTTATGGGTAGATTTAGCAACTGGTGGCGTGTTTGGTCAATATGCACTTGCTTACACCATTACGGCCTTTGTTGCAGCGGTTTATCAACGCCGCCTAGTACTGTTTAACAACATACAACAACTCGGCTATGTACTTTCCTTATTGCTGATTTCGCAATTAGTACTACTCACACTTAAAACTTTTTCAGGTGCAGAATTTATAGGTTGGGCTTATTTTCTACCTAGCATCACGGGTATTTTATTCTGGCAATTAGCTGTAGCGTTGGGCTTACGTACCCATCAGCATAGTCGCCACCATTAAAGCGATGTCTGAACTAAAAAATTACCTACATGAGCAATATTATTTTAGATTAAGGCTGGGGGTTGCCGCCTTAATGGTAATGGCTTTATTCTCAGTACTCGCCGCTCGTTTTTTCTATTTACAACTAAACCAACATGAACACTTTCAAACGCTAGCGGAAAATAACCGCATATCGCTCACGCCCATTGTGCCTAACCGGGGCTTAATTTTAGATAAAAATGGGGTCATTCTTGCACACAATTTTTTTGTTTACACCTTAGAAATTACGCCTTCTAAGGTTCAAAACCTCGAAGCAACCATTAACGAAATTAGCCAGTTTATTGAAATCAATGCATTAGATCGCAAGCGTTTTAATAAGCTTAAACAAGAAAGCCGTAACTTTGAAAGTGTCCCCATTCGTACACACCTTAATGAAACTGAAGCTGCAAAATTTGCCGTCAATCATTATCGATTTCCTGGTGTAGAAATTAAATCGCGACTTTTCAGACACTATCCACACGGCAAGTTAGGCGCACACATGATAGGCTACATTGGGCGCATCAACGATAAAGACATTAGCAACCTTGAAAAATCAGGGGATATTTCCAACTACAAAGGCTCTGACCACATTGGAAAGAGTGGCTTAGAACAGTTTTACGAACCTTATTTACATGGCACTACAGGCTTTCAACAGGTAGAAATTGATGCGGGCGGTCATGCTGTACGCGTCCTCTCAAGCACACCACCAACCCCTGGTGACAACCTCATTTTATCCGCAGATACTAAATTGCAAGAGATTGCAGAAACTGCTTTTGGTGAACGTCGTGGGGCACTGGTAGCAATCAACCCAAAAACTGGCGAAGTTCTCAGCTTTGTCAGTCAACCCACATTTGACCCCAACTTATTTGTGGATGGCATTGACACTGACAACTGGAAGCTATTGAATGAGTCGCTAGATAAACCCTTAATTAACCGCCCGTTGCGTGGGGTATATCCGCCAGGCTCTACCTTTAAGCCTTTTGTTGCCTTAGCTGGCTTAGAGGCGGGAAAGCGTGCGCCACCTTTTGCGATTCAAGACCCTGGATTTTTTATGCTGTCAGGAAGTAGCCATCGTTATCGCGATTGGAAACCCACTGGGCACGGCATCGTGGATATGCAAAAAGCGATTACCATTTCGTGTGATACCTTCTTTTATGGTTTAGCTCTAGAGTTAGGGATTGATAAACTTGCGGCATTTGTCCGCCATTTTGGTTTTGGTCAAAGGTCTGATTTAGATATTCAGGGCGAAACTGTAGGTTTACTCCCCACGCCAGAATGGAAAATGCGGCGCTTCAAACAACCTTGGTATCAAGGTGAAACGGTTATTGTAGGGATTGGTCAAGGTTACACCTTAGTCACCCCATTTCAACTAGCGCAGGCAACCGCCACACTAGCCAACAATGGCATTGCGATGAAACCACATCTCGTAGCAAAAATTGAAAATAGCCTTACGGGGAAAAGCGAAGTCATTACCCCTGTGGTGCAAGATAAAATTGCACTTAACCCAATCAATATAGATATTGTAAAACGGGGCATGATTGATGTAACGCTACCTGGTGGCACAGCCGCAAGCGTAGGCACAAACGCAGGTTATACCATTGCCGCCAAAACAGGCACAGCACAAGTAGTCGGCATCAAGCAAAATGCAAAATATAATGCTAGTGCACTTGATGAACGCCACCGAGACCACGCCTTATTTATTGCCTACGCCCCTGCTGAAGATCCAACAATTGCCTTGGCTGTCATTGTTGAAAATGGCGGCCATGGCGGCTCTGCTGCTGGCCCAATCGCCAGAAAAATCATGGACTATTACTTGTTGGGTAAGTTACCTGCCACTGAAAGTGAAAAAGTAAAATCTCCCTTGCCTGCTAATGCAACAGAACCCACTACTGCTGAAGAGGATCTCCATGATTAACAAGCTCTATCATCTCCTCTTTAAGCATATTGATTCATTTTTGATGACCTGCTTGTTTTTTGCATTATTACTCAGCCTGTTTGTACTGTATAGCGCATCAGGGCAAGATATTACTAGAGTGTATGCGCAAACCGTCAACATTGGGGTGGCACTAAGCGTGCTTTGGCTTATTACCAATGTTTCACCCCAAAATTTAGAGCGCGTTGCACGCCCATTGTATGTGCTGGGTTTAGTCTTACTCGTAGGCGTTGCGCTATTTGGTCACATTAGTCATGGCGCACGACGCTGGCTAGACATTGGTCCTATGCATATTCAACCTTCTGAAATCATGCGGCTTGCAGTACCGATGATGATTGCTTGGTATTTTGCTAGCCGTGAGGGCAAACCCAACACGAGTGATTTTATGGTAGGCGGTGTGATTTTAGCCGTGCCCGTTGCTCTGATTATGAAACAGCCTGATTTAGGCACCTCATTGCTGATTGCATCTTCTGGTTTTTATGTGTTATTTTTAGCGGGATTAAGTTGGCGTTTTTTACTTGGTTCAGCACTTACTGTGCTCGCAATGACGCCTATTTTTTGGTCACTCTTGCATGACTATCAACGTAAACGTATTGAAATTTTACTAGATCCAACACAAGATCCGCTCGGTGCGGGATACCATACCATTCAAGCGATTATCGCCATTGGCTCTGGTGGGTTTGCAGGCAAAGGTTGGCTCAATGGCACTCAAACGCAATTAGACTTTTTACCCGAACGCACAACCGATTTTATTTTTGCTGTATTTAGTGAAGAGTTTGGATTTTTAGGTAACTTGCTACTTTTAGCCTTATTTAGCCTCATTATCATGCGCGGGCTAGTCATTGCCTCGCAGGCACAAAGTACTTTCTCACGATTATTGGCAGGGAGTATCACCCTTAATTTTTTTTCGTATGCCTTTGTGAATATGGGCATGGTCAGCGGCATTTTACCTGTGGTTGGCGTACCATTACCACTCATTAGTTATGGCGTTACATCTATGGTGACATTGGCATTAAGTTTTGGTATTTTAATGAGTATTCATTCGCATAAAAAGCTTGTAGCAACCTA
>JABFSF010000071.1 GCA_013140755.1 Methylotenera sp.
CAATGGCTTTAGTTAGAACGCTTTCTAATATAAAAAATATACGCAGAATTTTCTTCTTCAAGCTGCAAAAGCTCATGCCTTGTTTGCATACAAAAAGCATTAAAATCTTTGACTGAGCCAGGGTCAGTCGCGGTAATTTTTAATACCTGTGATGCCTCCATATCGCTCAAGCCTTTTTTGCAACGCAATATTGGCAGTGGGCAGTTTAACCCACTAGCATCTAGTTCTTTATGAAAATGCATTTTGGGTTACCTTGTCTTCTTGCGTTTCAAATTCAAACTTAGCTTTTTCCCAAGCTAATACGCCACCTACTAAATTAAATACATTGTGGCATCCCTTGCTTACTGCAAATGCAGCCGCATGAGCAGACCGAATACCACTGTGGCAATAAAACACCAAGTTTTCAACTTTCTTAAGCGGCTCATACTCCACAGGGAGCATGGCAAGCGGGATATGTATTGCACTTGGAATTTTGCCTCGCATCACTTCATCCTGATTGCGTACATCTACCAAAAGCACAGGCTGCTTAGACAGCAACTCAAATAGCTCTTGTGCATTTATTTCATGAAACGTATTCATCATCAACATTTAAGCACGATTATTTTTAAGAGGTTTGATAATAGCAATTTTATGATAGGCTTGCATCAAATAAAGTTACATCTCTAAGCCATACCCAATGCATCATCAAGAATATCTAACGCTTCATCAAACACTTGGTCTTGAATTGTGAGTGGGTATAAAAAGCGCAAGGTATTCAAATAAACGCCACAACTTAGCAAAATCAGCCCCTTTTCAAGGGCTGCAGCTTGTACCCGCTTCATTGCTTCGGGTGATGGCTCCCCCGTTGCAGGGTCAAAAAATTCCGCTGCAACCATTGAGCCCAAGCCACGCACCTCTTTGAGTGAAGGAGTTTTGGTTTGTGCTGCTTTGAGGCGGCTAGTTATTTTCTCACCTAACACATTAGCGCGTGCTACCAATTGTTCCTCCTCCATCACATCTATTACTGCGTGTGAAGCGGCAATTGCCAGTGGGTTGCCTGCATACGTACCGCCTAAGCCACCTGGTGCTGGACCATCCATCACTTCGGCTTTACCGCATACGGCAGATAATGTTGTGCCTCCTGCCATGCTTTTTGCCATAGTCATAATGTCGGGCAAAACATCATAATGTTCTGCGGCAAACATTTTTCCAGTGCGCCCAAAACCCGTTTGAATTTCATCAAAAATCAATAAGATGCCATGTTCATCACATAGTTTGCGTAACTCGCGCATCATGGCTGGTGGCGTCACATAAAAACCACCCTCGCCTTGCACTGGCTCTAAAATAATAGCTGCAACACGTTTGGGGTCAATATCTGATTTAAATAGCGTATGAATGGCTTTAATGGCATCTTCCACGCTCACGCCATGTAAATCTACAGGAAAGGGCGCGTGATAAATCTCAGCAGGAAATGGTCCAAAACCAACTTTATACGGTGCCACCTTGCCTGTGAGTGCACAACCCATCATGGTGCGACCATGAAAAGCGCCTGAAAATGCAATAATTCCAGAACGACCTGTACTAGCACGGGCAATTTTAATTGCATTTTCCACTGCTTCTGCTCCACTGGAGAAAAAACAGGTTTTTTTAGCAAAGTTACCTGGTGTCAACTTGTTAATCCGCTCCGCCAAGGTGACATAACTTTCATAAGGCAACACTTGGTAGCAAGTATGCGTAAAATGTTGCAATTGCTTTTCAATCGCCGCCATCACTTTGGGATGGCGATGTCCAGTATTCAACACCGCAATGCCGCCTGCAAAATCAATATAGCGTTTACCTTCTACATCCCACACCTCTGAATTTAAGGCGCGTTCAATAAAAAAATTTGCCATCACGCCTATACCGCGTGGGGTGGCGGCAAGGCGACGTTCGTGTAAATGTTTATTATTAATCAATTGTTTTTCCTTTGTTTAGGGGCGCAATTCATTGCGTCTTTTTTACACCAAGGTAATAGCACAATGAGTTGCCCCCTTACATGTTTATGCCAATTTTATCCAAGTGGTTTTTAATTCCGTATATTTTTCTAAAGCGTGTAAGGACTTATCGCGTCCATTGCCACTTTGTTTATAGCCACCAAATGGTACGGTAACATCATCTTCATCATAACTATTGATATGCACCGTTCCTGCGCGCAAGCGTTGTGCCACTAGATGCGCACGTGAAATATCTTGCGTCCACAAAGCTGCTGCAAGGCCGTAAGGCGTGTCATTGGCAATTTTAATGGCTTCTTCTTCGCTATCAAACGCAATGATAGATAATACTGGACCAAAAATTTCCTCCACCGCAATGGTCATATCATTGCTCACGTCATCAAATACGGTAGGGCTGACATAAAAACCGCCCGTTTCTGTGCGTGCTTGCTCACCACCAGCCAATAGTTTTGCGCCTTGTGCTTTGCCGCTGGCGATGTATTTCAATACATTGGTCATTTGTCCACAATCTACCAACGCACCCATGGTGGTATTGACATCTAAAGGGTCAGCAGGTTGGTATTTTTTTAACTCTACGAGTATTTTTTGTACAAATGTATCTTTAATCGAGCGCTCTACCAATAACCTTGAAGGTGCATTACAACTTTCACCTTGATTGTAAAAAATTGAACCCGCCGATGCCGCTGCAGCAACATCTAAATCTTTACAATCAGCAAACACAATGTTGGGCGATTTTCCGCCAAGCTCGCACCAAGCACGTTTTAAGTTGCTTTGTCCCGCCATGATTTGAATTTTTTTACCTACAGCGGTTGATCCAGTAAAAGCAATGCAATCCACATCGTTATGCATCGCCAACGGCGTACCTGCATCAGGACCAAACCCTGGCACCACATTAAATACACCCGCGGGAATACCTGCTTCTAAAGCTAAATCGCCAAGTCGCAAAGCTGTCAACGGTGATTTTTCTGAAGGTTTGAGTACCACACTATTGCCTGTAACCAGTGCAGGTGCAATTTTCCAGCAGGCCATTAAAATAGGATAATTCCAAGGCACAATTGCACCTACCACGCCTACAGGCTCACGCGTGACCATTGCTAACACATTGTCGGCTGTAGGTGCAATTTCGTCATACACTTTATCTATTGCCTCGCCAAACCAGCGCAACGTATTAGCTGAGCCAGGCACATCACCCTCAAAACTGGCTAAAATTGGCTTACCCATATCTAGCGTTTCTAACAAGGCCAACTCTTCAGCATTCTGCATCACCAAATCTGCAAAATTAATCATCACTTGCTTGCGTATTTTAGGCGGCAAGTTTGCCCAGCGACCATCATTAAAAGCCACGCGCGCACTCGCTACCGCTAAATTCACATCCACTTCTTGGCAGCTTGCCACATCGGCCAATTTTCGCCCATCAATAGGCGAAAAACACTCAAATGTTTGACCTCCCGCAGCAGGCATACGCACGCCACCAATAAAAGCGCGTCCGTCAATTTTTAAGGTTTTTGCACGCGCGTGCCAGTCAATTTTAGTATTTGCCATCATAAAAACCTTTTAAT
>JABFSF010000078.1 GCA_013140755.1 Methylotenera sp.
TATAGATGGCGGCAATGACAATGATGTCATGCATGGCAATACGGGTAATGATTATATGTTTGGTGGGCAGGGTGAAGACTTTGCTAGCGGTGGCGATGGCGATGATTATATAGATGGTGGCACAGAAACTGATGAATTGATTGGCGGCTACGGAGCTGACCATTTAATTGGTGGTGGTGGCAATGATTCCCTAAAGGGTGACTTACCCCTTTTAGCAGGAACGGATGCCCCGCCAGAAAGTACGGATTTTAGCCAAATGGGTGATGATACCTTAGAGGGCGGTGAAGGTAATGACGCCCTTTATGGGGGAGGTGGCTCAAATGTGCTGTTTGGAGGTGAAGGCAATGATTATATGCTGGGGAATGGAATGGGTACCCCAGAAGCATACCAAGGCAATAATACCCTAGAAGGTGGCGCAGGGAATGACACACTTATTGGTGGAAACGGTAACGATATTTTAAATGGCGGTGCGGGTAGTGATACGTTACAAGGTGGAGAAGGTAACGACAATTTAACTGATAGCACGGGGGATGATGTACTGTTTGGTGATGCAGGTAACGATACTTTAAACGGTGGTGCGGGTAGTGATACGTTACAAGGTGGAGAAGGTAATGACAACTTAACTGATAGCACGGGGGATGATGTACTGCTTGGTGAGGCAGGCAACGATACTTTAAACGGTGGTGCAGGGAATGACACATTACAAGGTGGCAATGATCATGACACCTTATCAGGTGAAGTAGGCGGTGATGTATTGCTTGGTGAGGCAGGTAACGATACGCTAGATGGTGGCACTGGCAAAGACACCTTAAGTGGTGGGGATAATAAAGATGTCTTAAATGGTGGGGAAGATGAAGATGTGTTGATTGGGGGAGAGGGAGATGACACACTTATAGGTGGCACCAGTGCAGACGTGCTTAGTGGGGGTGAAGGTGCGGATACTATTTACCTCAACCTAGCAGAAGGTGATATTTTAGGTGGAATGTTAGACAAAAGTGACCATATTATTTTAGATGTTGCTTCAGCGTCAGATATTAAAATGGTTGGTGGTGATTTTGGACAGCTATTAATCTTGCAAACCACTACTGGGGGAAGTAGTAGTCTAGAAAATGGGCTGGTTGCTAATGGGGATAGTAGCCTTCACTTTACTGATGGTAGCCAAATACAATATAGCGAGTTAATGGGCAATACTTTTGAAACCGCATTAAATTTTAGCTCAGGTGAAGCGGTGTTATTTGGAGGCAAGATGAATGATACGCTCATGGCAGTAGCGTTTACAGATCCTAACGGCTTTCAAGCGTATCGTAGTGCGACTTTATTTGGCGGTTTAGGCAACGACACACTCACAGGTGCAAATGCTCACGACACGCTCAATGGTGGCGCAGGCAACGATGTACTTAAAGGGGGAGACGATAACGATGTGCTCAATGGCGGTGCGGATGATGATTTACTCACAGGCGATGCAGGTGATGATACCTTAAATGGCGGTAGTGGGTTTGACACCTTAATTGGCGGTAACGGCAATGATACCTATCAGATTGATCATGACGAGCATATTGTTGAAGCTGCTAATGCTGGCATTGATACTGTAGAAAGTTCAGTAAGCTATGTGCTGAATAACCTTAACCTAGAAAATTTAACCCTTGCAGGAACCAATGCCATTACAGGTACGGGTAATAGTTTAGCCAATAAGCTACGTGGGAATGCGGCAAACAACATTCTTAATGGTGAGCTAGGTAATGATACGCTCTTTGGCGGGGCTGGTAGCGATGTTCTGAATGGCGGTGTTGGTAAAGACATTTTAAATGGAGATGATGGTGCTGATACTTTAATAGGTGGCGGTGCTGATGATGTGATGGCAGGAGGCGCAGGAGACGACTATTATAAGTTAGGGATAGGAGATGGCTTTGATATGATTGATGATACCAGTGGCATCAACCATATCAACTTTGGTGAGGGGGTTACCCAAGCTAGCTTGCAGATTTCCCAATATCAAGGTAATGATGGAGATCAATACTTTGTCGTGCAATATGGTACGCACCCTGAGATTGATCGGGTGGCGATTAAAAATGGCATGTCAGGAGCGATACAAAGCTATCATTTTGCTGATGGCACATCGGTGAGCCATGCTGAGTTAGTACAGCTTGAAAATATTCCTCTGCATCTATTTGGCACAAAAAATGATGACACCCTGATAGCTAATGCTTATGACGATATAGCGGAAGGCAGGGATGGCAATGATAGCTTGATGGGCTTAGGTGGAAATGACACATTGTTTGGTGGTGCAGGCCGTGATACTTTAATTGGTGGTGATGGTAGTGATGTGCTAAATGGAGGCTTAGGTGATGACCAACTCGCAGGCGATGCAGGAGCAGATAGCTATTTAATGCATTGGGGAATGGGCTTTGATACGATTGAAGATATTGCCGATAATGCAGTGAATACCATTAAGCTTGGCGCAAATGTGCAGTTTAGTGATATTACCGCCACACATCACAATAACGATTTGTTGTTACATTTTGCAGATGAAGACAGCGGCGTATTGATTAAAGACTATTATCTTAACGAACAACCATGGCAAATAAGCACGGCTGTGGGTGAGGTGAAGTCAATGGATCAGTTTTTGGCAACGCCTACTAGTACGCAACAATTGATTGATCTCCTAATAGGTCAATATAAATCACGGGTAGAATCCATATTTTTCAATACATTGGGTTTAGATGGTTACAACTATGGTGATAATAAAGTCATGTATAAAACTGAGGTGGTAGCTACACCTTACTCCTTAGAAACAACACATTATCGCGGGGAGTATACTTATTTACTCACCACTTCAGACGACGCCACAATCTACAGCAGTAGTGGGTTAGAGCACATAGTAACTATGATTTCAGAGACGACTAAACTTATTCCAGCCCCTGATGTTAGTGGGTACGGAAGCGAGGCAAGCTCTGGCGGCGGTGTGTTTATCCCCTATACAAATGAAAACAATCACGGTGGTGCAGGTTTGGATGTGTCTTTTCCTCAAACCACTATTTTATTTTCAGAAAAAGGTTTGTGGATACGTCCAGAAGGAAGCTCCTCCTCCTCAAGTTTTTCTGTCATGAACTTTAGCACATTAGTGAAAAATGACTTTACTACATTCACGCTAAATGAAATAAGAGCAGGGGATTCTGATAACGTTATAGTTGCTGGTAGCTATTCAGTTGTAGATGCTGGAGGTGGGAATGACATAATTAATGGTCGTGGTGGCCGCTCTTTAGAAGATGGTTATACAGAGGTGTATAACGCTAAATTTATGCCAGCAGGTGCCCGTAATGTTGGAGACTTACTATATGGTAATAGTGGTGACGATTTAATAATAGGCACTGATAAAGATGATGTGCTGATTGGTGGTGAAGGAGGCGATGAGCTTTATGGTGTGGCTGGCGCAGACACCTACTTAATTTTGGCTGATGATTCTTCGGTGGATGTTGTCATTGACAGTGGGCACAGTGTTGAATGGGGTAGTGCAACGAACCCATTGGATAGAGACCCACCTCTCATTTCTAGGTATGCAAATTATTTATTACAAGAAGGATCTTACCAATGGCCTTCGCCAGTACCATTCGTTTCGCCCTTAGATTTTGAAACACTTCAAACTCTATTGGAGAAAGGGGTGATTGAAAAAGATACTGTAGAGTTTGGTATAGGTATTAATTTGAGCGATATAAAAGTGAGTTGGGACAATGATTACGCTCTAACTTGGACAAAAAGCAATGCTGGCTTGGATGAGTATAGTGGCATAATTGAAGGAGAGGTGGCTCCAATCGCTAAATCACTATATATTTCATGGGGCTACAATAAAGGAGTAAGAGTTGCAGTGCCTGATATGGATAGTGCCATTGAAGCAATCATTAATCAAGGTAGCAATTGGGGCTTAGGTTGGGGTATTGAGCAGTTTAAATTTTCTGATGGCACAAAGTTATCTATGCAGCAAATGATAGATAAAATTGGCGAACTTACAAACCATGCACCTCAGGTATTAACGCCGATTGATGCACAGTCTGCATTGCAAGGTGAGCTATTTACTTTTACTGTTGATGATGTATTTATGGATGTCGATGGAAATGAAACCTTAAACATTCAAGCCTCTTTGGTAGATGGAAGTGCATTGCCAAGTTGGCTCAGTTATGACAATACAACCCGCACATTCAGTGGCACACCAAGTAATAGTCAAGTAGGTGTTCTAGACATAAAACTCACTGCAACAGACAATGGTGGCTTAAGTGCTAGTCAGTTATTCACACTTAACGTAGCTAATGTGAACGATGTGCCAACTAACATTAGGACAATCGCCGATGTGATAACATCAGATGGCAATGTGTTGATCTGGTCGCTTCCTAACAATCTTTTCTCAGATATTGATCAAGGCGACCAGCTCAGTTATAGCCTCATTCAAAGCGATGGTAATGTACTTCCAGCTTGGCTTAACTATGATACGCAAATGCAAACACTCACAGGTACGCCAAGTAGTAGTAACATTGGATCGCTTGGCTTAAAAGTTATTGCTACGGATCAAAGTGGTGCGACTGCTGAGGTTGGTTTTAACCTCACAGTAGATGCCATGTCTGATAAACAGATTGTTGGCAACTCCACTAGTGACACTATCACTGGTGGATCTGGTAATGATATGCTGGATGGAGGATCTGGCAATGACAAGGTTATTGGGGGGTATGGCAATGACACTCTCACTGGTGGTGCAGGCGCAGACTTGCTGCTGGGTGGTGAAGGTAATGACACTTTTTGGCTGTCTAATGATGCTACTTGGGTGAAGGGTTATACTGTTATGAACGTAGGTAGCCCAGGGCACGTAGGTAGCAATGAAAAAATTTCTATCAAGGGATTTGTTTTGAATACTGATGTGATGGACGGTGGTGCGGGAAGTGATACACTCATTGGTACTACCAGAAACGACATTATTGCCCTAGATGATGACTTAAGCGTGCGTTATAGCGGCAATCAACCGCGCTTTAGCCGTATTGAAACTATCAATGCAGGGGCGGGAGATGATGTTGTTGATCTCACCAGTCTTACCATTGTTTACGGCAACGTGACCTTAGAGGGTAATGAAGGTAATGATGTGCTATGGGCATCTGCTGGAAATGACTTGTTGAATGGTGGTATGGGCAATGACAAGCTAGACGGTGCGTGGGGAAATGACATCATGCAAGGTGGGGATGGTAGTGACCAATTGTCTGACAAATTTGGCAATAATGTATTTGATTCAGGTGTAGGTGTTGATTCTCTCAAAGGTAACTCAAGTAGTGAACTGTTCATTGGTGGTGTCGGCAATGACACCATTACCACAGGTGTAGGTTATGATGTTATTAGCTTTAATAAAGGTGATGGACAAGATACCCTCAAGTCATCTATTGGTATAGACAACACATTAAGTCTAGGCGGTAATTTTGCATATAGTGATTTAAGTCTAAATATGAGCGGCAAAAATCTTATTCTTAAGATGGGTGCCACTGACCAAATTGTCTTCAAGGACTGGTATTTAAGTAGTAGTCATCATAGTGTAGTCAATCTGCAAGTAATTGCAGAAGCTGTCACAGGCTTTCAACTCGGTGGTAGTGATTTATTACGTAATGACAAAGTTGAGCAATTTAACTTTAGCAGTCTTGTGGCTGCATTTAATGCAGACATCGCTAGTAATGCCGCCAATGCTGCCAACTGGCAACTCACCGATGCCCGCCTGACCGCGCACCTACAAGCGGGCAGTGATAGTACAGCGATTGGTGGTGACTTAGCTTACCAATATGGCAGAAACGGCAACCTTACAGGCGTTGGTCTTCTCTCTGCGCAAAATGTCATTAACGATGCCAGCTTTGGACAGTTTGCACAAACACTGCATAGCCCTAGTGTGTGGAGTGCAGAAGTGATTAGATTAGGTTGATTATGAATAATGTTATTAGCAAAGACTATGAACAGCGCACAAGACGCTTTTAAACCATGCTAGGCTTCACTAAAACCACTGCGCAGGTACAACGCACCTTGGAATTCACTCCAGGTCTGTTGTACTTGCAACACAGTGCGCCATCGCCGTTGCCACGCGTGGTACTGCGAGGTATCCTGTTGTTGCTGGTTGCATTATTAATATGGGCTGTCTTTAGCAAGCTTGATGTAGTGTCAGTGGCGGAAGGTAAGCTCGTTCCCATGAGTTATATTAAAATCGTACAACCTGCTGAAGCGGGTATCGTTCGTCAAATTGCCATCCACGAAGGTCAGCAAGTCAAGAAAGACCAACTGCTCATCAAGATGGATGCGAATGTCTCTGAAGCCGATAGCAATACTATTCAAAGCGCATTGCAGCTCAGTGCGCTACAGCTGCGTCGTATTGATGCCGAACTCAACGGCTTAGCTTTTACTAAACAAGCCAAGGATGACCAAGAGCTGTTTCAACGTATCCAGTCTGCTTATTTATCCAATCGTCGTGCCTTAGAGGATATGCTCGCCATCGAGCGTAGCAGTATGCAAAAAGCACAGCAAGACTTGCAATCCGCCCAAGAGATACAGCAAAAACTCGCTACCACCTTACCTACTTACATTGCCCAAGAGGCTTCCTATGAGGAGCTCGGTAAAAAGGGTTTTGCAGGTAAACTCATGGTCGAAGAAAAGAAACGCATTCGCATTGAACAAGAACAAGACTTAGCGGCGCAGCAGTATGCTACCCAAAGTCTCAATACCAGCATATTTCAGTCACAAAAACGGCTGAATCAAATTCGGTCCGATTATATCCAAAAACTGGAAGCTGAGCGTGTCACCCAATACGCTGAGCACCAACGCCTAGAACAAGAATGGGTCAAGCAGTCTCATAAGAACAGCCTACTAGAACTCAAGGCACCACAAGCAGGCATTATCAAAGACTTGGCCACGCACACCACAGGTACTGTCGTCTCTCCTGGTACGGTATTGATGACGCTGGTCCCCAATAATGAGGCTTTACAAGCAGAAGTCTGGCTCAAGAATGAAGATGCAGGCTTTGTGCATGTTGGGCAACAAGTAAAAGTTAAGCTCGCAGCTTATCCATTTCAAAAATACGGCATGATTGATGGCACGGTATTACAGGTCAGTGCAGATGCGACGGATAAAGGGAGCAATAATCAAACTAACGACATAAGCAGCAATGACAATAGTTCGCCTAACCAACTTGCTTACCGCACCTTGATTAAACTCAATCAACAACAACTAGAAATAGAACAGGACAAACTCTCTTTAACCTCAGGTATGCAAATGGTGGCTGAGATTAAGCTGACAGATCAAAGCGTGATGGAGTATTTGTTATCCCCAGTAAGAAAGGCATTTCATGAGGCTGGAAGGGAGCGGTAAAGCTGCCTTGAAAGTTGTCGTTTACAAAAGATTTAGGCTTTAGCGTCGTTAATTTCATGGAAACTATAATCAAAATAAGGCGTTTTGATCACAAAGATGTTAAATTGCATCGGATATTGACTCACCTAGCCTAGAAATATGCATCTAATTTAGCCTTACCTAGAAACACCGTTAAGAAGTGCCTTGCAGGTAATATAGCTGAGCCACACTACCCAAGGCGACGAAGCCCTAGCGTGCTCAATGCGTGTGCACTCAAGCTCCCTCAATGGATGTAACTGGAAGCCAGTCGCAATCGCAAACAACGCCGTAGTCTCAAACAACTTCATGCTGACTTGGTTTCCATTGGCTATACTGCTATACGGGTTCATATGACCGAATCACTGCCTTTGATAGACGCTGGCGGCAAGCCCCGCAAGAGTTAGCTCGAATTTTGGTGCAGGGTCACCGATTCTCAGTGTCGGCTTTGGAGTGGTACGTTTTAGCTTCACCACCTTTGACAGTTTCAATCATTTTTGTGAAGCCAAAACCCAAGTCAATTGCTCGTACTGTTTTCTTCGAATCCAATTCCAATTCCTCAAAAAAATTACCTTAAAGGAATGGTAGGGTGGTTGGCTGTAAAAACAAAAATGAATGCGCTTGAGAATTGATGGTTTTTTGTGGAATAGTGCAGAATTTAGTTAGTTATGATGTGTGTTCAATTCGCCTAAATAGGCAACACAATCACACTCACAATGCAGTGAGTTCAACCCTGACGGGATTTTCCCGTTGGGAATTTTCCGTCTAATTTAATTAGGAGATGGAAAATGAAGAAAAAAGCGAACAGCGCAGAAAACATGCTGTTCGAGCGGGATAATGTAGCCCAAAAAGTGCTTACCGAACATGTTGGAAAGTTTGGTCATTCACTCGCTGGGTCGGTAGCTGCGCTATCTTTGACACAACTGTTCAAAGATGGATTGATTATTGTTGACAACATTTCTTGGTGCGTCATTGGTCTTGTTGTTGCATTTGTGATATATTGGATTGCATCTACAATTGTATTCATTAGAACCACAGCACACGGATAAAGGAGATTTTTTATGAATGCAGTAATGCTAGTAATATTTATAGTATCTATTCCAACCATTGCAGTTGGCGTGTGGTATATACATTACCTGTTAAAAAAACACCCAGAAGCAAAAGGTTTGTTTAAATTGCACTAACAAAAAACCCTCTTGCGAGGGTTTTTCTTTTTAGGGGGTGACACTGTGTCACCCCATTTTTTTTCA
Organism: Methylotenera sp.; assembly: GCA_013140755.1. Classification (GTDB taxonomy): domain Bacteria; phylum Pseudomonadota; class Gammaproteobacteria; order Burkholderiales; family Methylophilaceae; genus Methylotenera. Next base: position 8,640 of record JABFSF010000078.1, read on the forward strand.
AAAAACATCTAGTTTGTTAGACGCATTAAAAAAATATGAACAACAAAAAACCCTCTTGCGAGGGTTTTTCTATTTTGAAGAGTTGACACTGTGTCACACAGTATATTCATCGTAAATTTGGAAGATCAAACGGCAATTTATCATCTGGCTTGATGAAGTTAATCTTGCGGATGATTGCCATCATCTTACGACCATCTTCCTCTTGATCCAAGCCCAATTGAATAAACATCCATTCGCCCATTAACATATAAATTTGCCAAGCACGAAAGATTTTTTTTAATAGCCATTCTGGAAATTCCAAAATAAGTTTCGCGGTTGCCATAATTTGTTTTTTGCTTTTCATAAAAAATTCCTTTTCAAATATCTAAGTTACGATATAACAATATCACATGATTTTTAATGTCAATTTCTTATTAGAAACAACCCGCGAATTCTTTGAATTGATTGTAATGAGATTTAAAAAGGCTGTCATTCATGAAAAGTCTATATTTTTTGGTATTAGAAATCACTCAAGAACTCACTGTCGCCTTAAAGGCTTGACACTACAATCTGCTACACAATCACCGATTAGACTGTTCACATCCCACATGGTAAGTTTTGTTTGGTAGTGCTACTTTGACAAGAAAACGAATGCTTGTTAAATTTAGTTGACAGCGCACTAAACCTCACACCCCAACCGCACCGACAAATAAACGCGCCATTCCCCTACTACGGAAGCTAGTCGCCGTATAAACAACTTTATTGACATCATCTTCGTTGACCGTGGCTTTTTCTTTTTGGGTGCTATCCATAAATGAACCGTCATTGAAAGTTGCGAACGCCAATTAAGTATTTTTTTATCAAGTTTTGGTTAAATCCACAAATCCCCTGCAAGTGCTCTACCAGTACCCTGTAGGGGTTGGTATTTTTTTTGTTTTTAGTGAAGCCCTTGTAGGTTACGTGTAGATACCCTGTAGGGGTTTTGATTTTTTTCGGTTTAGCTTGCACCCTGTAGATACCCTGCAAGTGCCCTGCGGGGGATTCCCGTTGAATTGGTTAAAGTAAAATGAATAATGCTATTTTTTGCTCTGTTTTTGAGGATATATTTATCCATTTTTGTCAGATTATTCCCACCTATGTACAGCCGTTTATCGGTATCGAGTGCTGATAATCCAGTGTTTATTTTGGGTTAGAGCCTGGTAACTATGCGTTACCCGTCTGGAATTAACATCTTTCTAGTCTGTTCAATGAGTTACAAACGAGTAATCGCTTTTTTTGAATTTAGAAAAAATAAAACTAAAAAAAACTAGAGGTCATCCAAAAGCCTATATTTAATAAGGCTTTCGATTGGATTAAAAAAACTAAGACCTACTAGAAAAAAATAATTTGCAAGTTTTGGAATAAACAAATCCCAGTCTAAATTCACGATGTTTACGATGCTGCCATGATATTTTGGTGGTGAGATAAACATAACAGTGCGGAATGGAACGGCACTCTAGCTAACGCTGGTAAGGTTGTCCATCTCGTTTTAGACAATACTCTGATTACGCCTAGCCATTGGTGTGATTATTGGGTATGAACATTTGCTTAAAGGATACGGGAAGGCACACGACAAGTGCTGGTGGTAGTGACACCTAAAAAACACAGATTGCCTATTTTAGCTGTAAGTAAAGCTGGGGAAGGCAAGTTGATCAGAAACAGTTGATTGGCCGATTAGATACTTTGATGACGAGTATCTAATTGAATCGCACACTTTCAAGTACGGTCATGTTTTAAAAAAATGGCAAAAGAATAAGCATTAAAAAGAGAGAAAAGGGCATGGCAGATGAATGTTTACCATCAATATAAGCAGTACGAGCGAGAGATATTGCAATTATTAACGGATAGCGAATTTTTTAGAGATTTAGTTCCGATTATTGCCAGTGGAGACGAGCTGTTGTGGAATGTGATAGACGGCATAGATAGTGATTATGAAGACACTAACAAGGAAGAATTGATAACCACACTAATTAGCTTTGCATATCCTGACCGAACCAAATTGTTTTACGATGGATTTGCAAATGGAGAGATACCTATCACACCTTTTAATGGGTTATTTAGAGAAATATTAAAGATACTACACACACCCAAAGAAGATTTGGAAAAATTGATGGTAGAAGATTACCGTGAACTTGGGCGTAACGAGGGGATTGATTACGAGCAATATAAAACCTTAATTCTTTCCGCGAGGGAACAAATTAAAAACAAGATAAAGACATCTGCCGATATGACCAAGATGCAAATGATGGCGATGGAATTAATGGGTGGTACCAATGAATAGCGAACACAAAGGCTGGAAAGACGAACTACAATCCATTATAGCCAAGCATAACAGCACTCGCGTAAATGGCAAGGTTGCCAGTCATAAGACGCAAGCGGACAGGGCGGCATACCTGTTTAAATTTTTCTACGACCTGAGAGAGATGGGATATGCGGCATCGCCGAGCAACAGCAAACAAAAGCACATACAAGCGGCATGTGAATATTACGAAAGTAAGAACCTATCGGCGGCAACGCTCCAGACCTACTTAATGCACCTACGAGTATATTGTAGATGGATAGGCAAGCATGGCATAGTAGGCAAGACTGCGGAAAGATTTTCATCGCCAGAGATTGGTAAGCGCATATATGCTGCACAGACAGACAAAAGCTGGAGCGGGAATGGCATTGAAGTATTGGAAAAACTACAAGAGATAAAATCCACACAACCAATCCTATATATGCAACTACTCATGGAAGCCGCCTTTGGCTTGCGGTGTAAGGAGACAATATGCTTACGACCACACATACACTTTGACGAAAGCAACCTACACGTAGTTGATGGGGCAAAAAATGGCAAGCAACGGACAATACCGATTGAGACGGAATTTCAGAAGCGAGCCATGTTAGAAGCCAAAGAATTTGTTGGGCGGACGACAAACAGACTAATACACACTGGCAACACGTTAAAGCAAGAAATCAGCCTTTACTATAGGCTTATGGGAAAATTTGGGCTAACTAAAAATGGTCTAGGCGTTACAGGTCATGGCTTGCGACATGAATTTGCCCATGCCTTTATGGAAAGTTATGGATTAAAGCCCCCTGTAAAGGGCGGTGAATCTGGGCAGATGAACGCCGAGGCTGAGGAACAGATACGACTAGAAGTATCGAATCGACTTGGACACAATCGGGTTGGCATTACGGCGGCGTATTACGGTGCTTTCAAGGCAAAGAAACGATGAATCTGTGATGAAATTGTTCTATTTGGTGCTGCAAAATATCAGCAAGAAATGGACAATGCCACTTAGAGATTGGAAACCTGCTTTAAATAGGTTTACTATTCAATTTGAGGAGAGGATGCCTCAGCAGTAATTATAACCGCTATTTACACAAAATTCGGGACACCCTCGGTTAAATCAAAAGTTGCTGTAGAACATCCTTGGTTTGTTGTTCTAATACAGGCAGGTCGTTCTTGATTGTTTTCCATACAATTTCCAAGTCCACTTTGAAATATCCGTGTGCAACGGCGTTACGCATTTCGTAAGCGAATATCAAGGGTAACTCTGGATGCAATTGAGCGAAGTCTTGATAATATTTGTCGATGTTATTACTGGCTTCACCAATAATCTCGATATTGCGGATCACAGCATCCTGCACCATCTCACTTCCCAAAAAGCCAACTTCGTCTATGTCTTCGGTGTAGTGATGAATACGCTGTATGGCTTGGATGATATGCGCCAGGTAATCTTGTAATCTCTGTTGATCGCGGCTCATACTGGGATTGCCTCGGCAAGCACGATATTACGGAATGAGTCTGGTAAGGCATTCGGCGTTAGCACATCTACTGGCACGCCGAGTAATACACGTAGCTCATAGCGAATAGCACCAATGTCCATGAGTGTAGTGTCTTGGGTAGGGTCAATCAGAATATCAAGATCACTGACCTCAGTATCATCACCATGTAGCACTGATCCGAACACGCGTGCATTGAGCGCACGATGGGAAGCTACCACTTGGCGAATAGCTTCTCGGTTGGAATTTAAGGCTTCAGAGGGTTTCATTTATTTAATACATCCACATAACTTACACGAATTATAATATAGTTAGCAATATCGCAAGTCAAAATGATTTTGTGCTAAGCCAAATCCGCGATTTTAAAATCAATAGGATCTTTATAATCACGCTTGTAGTGTACTGCACCCAACGAGTCCGGTAATCTCATTTTTGGTTCTGTAATTTGAATCGCTCATATATCCCTCCCTATAT
>JABFSF010000117.1 GCA_013140755.1 Methylotenera sp.
CCAATATGCAGTTGATAAGCCACTAAGAAAATACCGCCCACTACGGCAAGTGCTAGTAAATTGACGTGATTACCCTGAAGTTTTTTGAAGAGAAAAGACATGATAAAAACTTAGGGTTTGCGTGGTTTAATATTTAGCCATTAAAGCGTGCGCTTACATCCACATCTTTTAACTCAATGGAGGCAAATTTTAATAGCTCAGCGCGCTCAAAGCCTAATAGCCATGCCACAATCACATCGGGAAACTGCTTAATGCGTACGTTATTGTTATTCACAGAGTCATTATAAAACTCACGTCTATCCGCAATTTGGTTTTCTAGCCCAGTAATGCGCTGCTGCAAATTGATAAACATTTGATCTGCTTTTAAATCAGGATAATTTTCAGCTACAGCAAATAAGCCACCTAAACTGCTAGTGAGTGCTGACTCTGCTTGGCTTAACCCAGCTACATCGTGCATTTGGCGCGCAGCATCTACGCCCATGCGTGCTTGAATCACGCTTTCTAAGGTTTTTGCCTCGTGCGACATATAGGCTTTGCAGGTGTCAATCAGCTTTGGCAACTCATCGTTACGTTGTTTGAGTAGTACATCAATGTTAGCCCACGCTTTTTCTACATGGTTTTTAATGCTGACCAAGCTGTTGTAAGTGATGATAAAGTACAGCGCAATCACAATTAAAATGCCCCAAAAAATCATAATAATTATCCTTTAATTAACGTTTACTCAAACTTGATTTTGAGTTTTTAAACCCGTTTAAAACGGTTGGACCTACTTTTTCCCAATAGCGAGAGAATCGTTTAAAACGTTTTTCGCTCACTTCTATATTCACTAAGTGCGCAACCCGCTGCCAAGTAGGAGAAAAAGGCGTAAGAATGGCCTTAATTTTTTTATTTGGCGTGTCTTGCGTGATTACCTGCCCAACACCGCGCTGCATGAGCACTTCATAAGTATCACCTAGCCAAACCTCTACCCCGTGCATTTCATTGATACAGTCGGCTAAAAATTGTAACCGATTTAATGACCAATGCCCGTGAATTTGCGGATCAAATACAAAAATTTTAGGAAAAGGTTGCTGTAGTAAATCATGCGTGGGTGACAACATTTCATCGTGGATAAACACCGCAAGTGCAGGATGGCCAGAACTTGCTTTAACCGCGATTGCTGGAACGGAATATTGCCTAGCGATTGGAATTAAGGTTTTATCAAACAAATGCTGCACTAAGTGCTGTGCGCTGCCATCAAACGGGCACTTTGCTTTGCAAGTAGCGCAATATTTTTCGCCAGTAAAACGCGCAATGCTGTCTTTGTTAGTAAAGTATGGTTTTGAGCTGTAAGTGGAGGCTACCCATTGCCAAGAAAGATGGTTGCTTGCAATATCGCCATCTAATAAACGCGCCTCAAACCAGTCTGCGGCTTGTCGCCAATCACACTTTAAATGATGCACAATATAGCTTGCTAGCCATAGACGGGCATGGTGGTGTAAATAGCCTGTGTTAAGTAGTGTTTGAATAAAAGCATCCATGCATGGCAGCCCTGTTTTGGCTTGAAGCACCGCCTCGGTAAGGGGTGCGTAAGCAATACAGACTTTAGGTGGCTCAATCTCACTATAAATTGCGTCACCTTTGGCATACCAAACTTGCCGCCAATAGTCGCGCCGAGCAAATTCAGTGAGTAGTTTTTCAGCATGTAAATCAAAGCGTGCTTTTACTGAGGCAAAGGTCTCATTTAAGCTAATGCAGCCATGGCGCAAGTAGGGCGAAAGATGCGTTACCGCGCCATTGATAAACTGGCGATTTCGCGCATAAGCCAAGGCGTCAATACTATTGAGCTTATTTAACCCATTACGCCGACCGCCTGCCCACTGGGGCGCAAGATCACTGCCATGTGCGTGTGAAAAAATGCGCTTAATATAATGTAACCGCTCTAAGCGGTCTTCTGGAAGTGTGAGTTTTTGTACAGAAATCATCGTTAGAATAAAACCTATTAAGTTAAATCGTGTCTGCTTAGTGTGATTATGTTCATTAGATAATTATCATGCAATAATATCTTTAGGTGTATTAAATTTAAACCCTTTTGGAGAAATCAAATGGACGCAATGTGGGTGTGGGGTGCCATCGGTTTGATATTGTTAGCGGTTGAAATGGCAACGGGTACTTTTTATGTGTTATGGTTTGGCGTGGCTGCACTATGTGTTTCAGCCGTCACTTGGCTGCTACCAGAACTTTCTAGCGCAATACAAATTTTACTCTTTGCTGCATTATCTTTAGGCGCGTTAGCGGTATGGAAAAAATTCTACAAAAAAGTTGAAGCACACTCACGTGTAGGGCAATCTCAAGGTGAAGAAATTGGGCGTATTGGCACGGTTATTAAAACAAGTAGCCCTAGCAAAAATGGCGTTATTCGTTTTACGCAAGGGTTAATGGGTAGCCGTGAGTGGGCAACAGTCTCAAATGAAACCATTGAAGCAGGTAATCACGCAACCGTTATTGCGGTAGAAGGCAATGCATTGCGTATTCAGTTAAAGTCAGATCATTAAATTTTAAGGAGTCATCATGGAAGCATTATTTTCACTACCTATTTTAATCGCGATAGTTGTCATCGTTGCGATTGTTAAAGGGGTACGCATTGTGCCGCAAGGCGAAGAGTGGGTAGTTCAGCGATTTGGTAAGTTTCATAAAGTGCTTTTTCCTGGTTTGAGGGTAATTATTCCAATTTTTGATGAAGTGGCTTATAAAGTCACCACCAAAGACATTATTTTGGATGTGCCAGAGCAAGAAGTGATTACGCGCGACAATGCCGTGATTTTAGCCAATGCAGTCGCGTTTATTAAGGTAAGCAATATTGAACGCGCAGTTTACGGCATTGAAAACTTTAGAGAAGCCATGCGCAACATGGTGCAAACTAGCCTACGCTCCATTATTGGCGGCATGGATTTAAACCAAGCCCTTACCTCGCGCGACCGTATTAAAGCCGAACTAAAAGAAGCCATTGCCGATGAAGCACTAGATTGGGGATTAACCGTAAAATCGGTTGAAATTCAAGACATTAAACCATCGCCCAATATGCAAGATGCCATGGAACGCCAAGCTGCCGCCGAGCGCGAACGTGTAGCGGTAGTGACCGAAGCCGAAGGCGCAAAACAAGCCTTAATTTTAAATGCCGAAGCACGCCTAGAAGCTAGCCGCAAAGATGCTGAAGCACAAATGATTGCTGCAAAAGCATCAGCAGAATCAATTAAATTTATTACCGATGCAGTGAAAGAAAATAACGCCTCAGCGATGTTTTTACTGGGCGACCGTTACATTACGGCACTACAAAAAATGTCTGCTTCAGAAAACAGCAAAATAGTTGTAATGCCAGGCGATTTAGTAGGCGCAGTGAAAAGCCTAGTAGGCGGCAAATAACGTTCGTAGGGCGTACTTACCCTGTCAAGGCAGTACGCGCCGTATTGTTCATCTTTCATGCGGCGCACCGTGAGCAGATGGGTCCTACGCGGGCTTACGCACCTTAAACACAACAATTATACGTAACCCATGTAAACTACATTAACATTTAATGCGTTAGCACCAGTGTTATCTAACTTTAACAGCTTATCCCAAAGAGAATTTAATGAAAACTTTTAGCTTTTCACGTGCGTTACTTAGTTTGCTTTTTTCAATAGGTTTTTTATCCACTACGCTTAGTGCATTTGCTGTCGAGCCACTTGGGGGCGTCGTAGGAAAAGGAGGTAAAAACCATGGCGGACAGATGAAGCTACAATCGATAAGTGATGGGGAGCAGCAAATATTTGTGTGGGTGCAGATGGTGTGTTAAGTGGCACTACGATGCGAGATACTACTCCAAACGGTCAACTTAAATACTCCATAGTGAAAAACGCTTACCCGCTTGTGGTGCGCAGTATGTTTAACATCATTTGGCGGACTAGACTCTGCCTTAACGTGACTGAAGTTTTTGATGATATTGGCGCAGGCATGGCTAGGGGGCTATCAAAACGTGGTTAGCCTAATGACTTCACAACGATAATCGTTTGCCCCATACATTTCACCACTTGCCCCGCGCGGATCTTGGCGGTTTTACGTAGTTCAATTTCACCGTCAACCATCACCAAGCCTTCTGCCACAAAGGCTTTTCCTTGCCCGCCGCTCTCGGCGATGCCTTCGGTTTTAAGTAAATCGCATAGGGCGATGTAATCGCCTTTAAGTTTGAATGGTGTGTTCATATTGTTCCTTTTTTGTCTGCTTATCCGCCATCTGGCCAATGCCAACTGGGGGTGCTGAGTAAGCCTGTTTGACCAATCACTTTGGTTTCACCTAGTATTTTTTCTAGCTCGATTGCATTGCAGTGTTCTGATTGCTTTAATGCGGCAACTAAAGGCTGAGCATGTGAAACCACCCAAACTTGTGTATGTTGAGTGGCTTGAATAATCAGCCGTGCTAAGGCTGGTAATAAATCAGGATGCAGGCTGTTTTCAGGTTCGTTTAGCACCATTAATGGTGGTGGGCGTGGGGTAAGCAAGGCGGCTACAAGCAGTAAATAGCGCAACATGCCATCAGAGAGTTCTGCGCCATTTAAGGGGCGTAGCAAGCCGTGATGATGAAACTCAATGACAAACCGCCCACCGTCTTGTTGCACAATATTGAGGTGCGAGCCTGGAAAAGCATCGCTAATCGCTTCTTCTAAGGCTTCCCTATCGCCAATTTCATCAATAGTACGCAAGGCTGCCGCAAGGTCACGCCCATCGTGATGCAACACAGGTGTGCGTGTGCCAAGCTGTGGTTGACGTGCGGGGGCATCGGCATCGGTGCGAAAGTGGTCGTAAAAACGCCATTGGCGTATGCTCTCGCGCAGACGTAAGGCTTCTGGCGCACGCTCTGGGTCAGCCGTTTGGCTAAATAGGCTATCAAAGCTTTGTATAGTTTGTGAAACCTCCCAACTGCTTCCATCGCGTATTTTAATCACCGCATTATCGCGCACAACCAAAGTACTGGCAGGGCGATACAGCGTACCATGCCATATCGCTTCATGCTTGATCTCTGGGTCGTGCGTGAACATTGAAGTCCCATCAGGTGCTGGCAAACCTAGCGTAATAGCATAACTAAAATCGTTCGTAGTAAAGCCTAAACGTAAGCGCATAGGTGTGTTGCGAATTAGGCCTTGCACTGGTGCTGTGCCATCTTTCATGCATTTTGAAAATGTCTCTGGCCCAGCCCAAAATGTCGAATCCAAACCACCTTCTTTAGCCAGCGCGTTAATTACGCCACCTTGCGCTGTTTCTGCCAGTAAGCGCAAAGCACGGTAAAGATTAGATTTACCGCTACCATTTGCTCCCGTAATGACATTGAGTTGCCCAAGCTTGAGGGTAAGCTTAAGTAGTGAGCGGTAGTTAGCAATGGCAAGGGTGTTGAGCATACGTGATTGTATAACAATCGTATTGCGCTTAAGGCGTTACGTTGCTTTTTTTCTACCTAATACGATATGGATGCTCAATAAAATAGCACTTAAGCCGCCCACAAATAAATGTGCTAGTGCGGTGGCGTTTGCGAGTTTTTCGTCTCCAACGTAGTAAACCCCTAAGCCTGTTAGGCTGATGATGAGGCAGGCTGATAGTAATGCTACACCTGAAAAGCGGTTTTTATTTTTGCGCCAACCAGCGCGTATGTGGATTGTCCAAATTGCACCCAGTAGCCACAAAATACTAAAAGCGAGTACAGCGTGTAAGGTTGTTGTGTGATGTTTTAACTCTTCTGTTAGTTGCCAAGGCAAGGTGTATTCAAAGCGCATTTCAAGCGATGATGGCGTGAGCATTAGCCCTGTGAGCCACACTAATGCTGCAATGCAAATAAACCAGTAATAAAATTGTTTGGGGTAGCCGTTCATGTTGTTGGGTTCTCAACAGGCAGTACCAGCCTGCCGCCTAGTTTGGTTAAAATATTTTCGCGTACTGCATCTGTTGCTACACATGCAACTTTAGTAAGCGCATCGGCACGCCATGCGCTGTGGGCGATTACGCTATATACGCCTTCTTTGGGGAGTGCATCTGGTGCAACAATCCATGCGGGAAAGTTAGCATCGTGTGTGTGGCGCACACATGAGGTGGCAATAGCGGCGTTTTGTAAATGACCTAAAAATAAGGCTTCATCATTGATATTGCGTTGATACACAGGTACGCTTAAGTTGCCAAACATACGTAAATCTCCCCCTGCATTGACCAAGCCAGCTGTGCAACCATATTGCTTAAGTGTGCGAATCGCGCAATCAACCGCATAGCCTTTGGCAATGCCATCTAAAGTAATAAGTATTGGGCGATTACGCTTGGCTTGTTTTTTGCTGATTTGAATGTCATCAGCATTGCCAGAGGGCAAGTACACTTGCGGACTATGCTTTGGCAAAATGCCTTTTGCAACCAAAGTGCCGCCCACTGTGCAATTAAATAAACCCATGCTTGCTTGTGTAATCGCGTTAGCTAAACGCAATACCCGAATGCTTATTGGGTGCAGTGTGATATACACGCCTGTTTCAGCCATATTGAGTTTGCTTAAATCACTCGTTACCTCATGAAAACTCAATAAATGTTGAATTTGCACAATGGCATCAAAAGCGTGCGCAATTGCGTCTTCAAGGTCTGCGTGTTCGCCAACCGCGCTGATTTCAACGTAAGTACCCAGCAATGGGCGCATACGGCGTACTGGAGTCACAGTGTTTACTCCGTAGCTAAAAGCAGCTTTTGTAACACTAGCAAGCGTTTTACGCCATTCATCACATTGCGGCACGATAAAGTTGCGCCACTGATATTGGGCACATCTTTATCTAGTTTGAAAGGGTCTGCCAGCGTTTTTCCAATCAGGGTTTTACGCCAGCTTTCCTCCATAATTTGGCCGCCACGTGTTTCTTTATACACCATAATTTCTACGCCTTTTACCTTGCCATCAGGTAATAATGCGGTGGCATAAGTAATAAACTCATGTTTACCGATGACGTTATCTACAATAAACCAACCTAATAAGTGCCCGTTTTTTTCTGCTCGCCAAATATCTTGTTTTTTCCAGCGTTGGCTTACGCCCGCGTTACTTTCAATGGTATCGCGTTGTTTGTCGGTTAGCAGAATAGGCGTTTCTACAAACTTGTCAGCTTCTGCAAACAAGACTTTTTGCGCCTGCGTGACAGATAAGTACTCTTGTGCAAAAGCGGGATGCACAATCATCATCGCCGCTGGCACTAGCAATAAGTGAGGAATTTGCTTCATTTAAAGCCTTATTAAAAGTTGTAACCCATTTTGATGCGAATTTCGTTCTTTTCATGGTCAGCTAAATGTTGCCCTGTGGCATTGCCATTGGCTTCATTTGAGCCTGCAATTTGTGTAACAGCTGAAAGCGTGGCCCACCATGATTGGCTGCCGTAATGGATGCTAGGTCCAGCAAATACATCCCAGTGATCAAACTCCCATGAGCCACCTGCTGGATTGAGCATTTCCACATCACCCCAGCCTTCAAAGCCAATATTCCAGTTTTCTGTAAAGCGGTATGACACCCCAGTTCTCAAGCGAGGTGCAATGGCATATTCGCTACGTCCGCCTTGTGGTTTCCAAGATTCGGCTTCAATTTCAAGATTGGTTACCCATTGCAATTGACCATCCATATAAGGTTTTTGAAAAATGACTTTACCTTCTAACTCAAACCCATCGCCACGTTCGCCTGTGATGCTGTCAATGGTGTCATAGGTCACTTCGCCATACAGAGCAACGCCTAAGTCATCTTTATAAGGAGAAAGCAGCATCTTCTTGGCTTCTAATGAAAAGCCACTTAAGCGAAACTGATTGCGGCTGCCTGAGATTTCTTCATCACCAATTGCGCCTGCGCAACCAGCACCACAGTCATAATCATGGCGATAACCGTTTAAATAAGCCGCAACTGTTAAGTCATTTCTTAAGCCGTATTCGTATTCTAAACGCATCTCTTGGCGGCTGTAATCTCCGCGACGCTTTTCACCTTTGTGTGTTAGCCACATGTAAGCCTCAGAGGTGCCTTGTGGTAAGGTTTCTGCGCCTTGAGTGTAGCCGAGTAAATTTTCATCTGCATGCACACTCACTGCGCCGACTAAGAGTAATGCGCTAAGACCTAAGCCAGACGTTTTTTTACTTAATTCCATATTGATTCCTTCGTTAATTTGTTTGGTTATGACTGCATCACAATGCGCGCAGCGGCTTTTCTAAGCATTTCGTGCATGATAAAAAAGCTGTTTGCTTGAAACTTAAGCGATGTGCCACCGATTTCAATTTCCACCACATTCATCACTTTGTTGTAAAACACTTTGCACTCAGTTTGGCTGGGCAGAACGGCTTGCCCTACAACGAATTGTTTACCCATGATGTTGCTCTCAAAATAATTACTGTATGCAAATGATAACTATTATCATTTGAGATGTCAATAAATAAATGTGAGAGTAAAAGAAGGATTTAGAGTTGAGGGGAGTGTTGCTAGAGTGCGGGCGTATATCGCCGCTTGTTGAATGGTTTACTTTAAATGAAGCGGTAAGCCTGCGGCTACAAACGTGACATGGTGAGCGATTTGCGCCACGGCTTGGTTGAGCCTGCCTTGCTCATCTTGAAATTGGCGATTGATTTCACCGAGTGGCACAATGCCCATGCCCACCTCGTTGCTAACGAGATACACAGTGCCTTGTAACTTTGAAAGTGCTTCTAAAAATGCAGAGCACTCATGTTGCCAGTTAAAATTTTCTGGTTGCTGGCAATCAGGGAAAATACATTGTGCAAGCCACAAGGTCAGGCAATCAACAATTACGCACTTGTTGGGGTTGGCGGTATTGCGCAATATTTCACCCAAATTAAAGGATTGTTCTATGGTGTGCCAATGGGCTGGGCGGCGATTTTGATGATGCTGAACTCTCTCGCCAAATTCTGCATCGTAAACTTGTGCCGTGGCAATATAAGTCACGGCTTGCTGACTCTCAAGTGCTAGCTTTTCCGCATAAGCACTTTTACCTGAACGTGCACCACCAATAATTAAATGGACGGTCATATTATAAATCAATACCCGCTTGCGCTTTAATGCCAGCACGGTAAGCATGTTTAATATCCATGAGCTCACTTACAGTATCCGCCGCGTCAATTAAAACTTGTGGCGCAGCGCGACCTGTCACCACCACGTGCTGCATTGCAGGGCGTGCAGCGATGTCAGCCATGATTTGTGCGGTATCTAAATAGCCGTAGCTTAGCGTGTAAGTCAGTTCGTCTAACACCACTAAACCAATGTCAGGGTTTTGCAGCATCTTCTTTGCAATTTTCCAGCCAGCCACTGCAGTTTGGATGTCTTGCGCGCGATTTTGTGTATCCCAAGTAAAGCCATCGCCCAAAACGTGCCACTCTACATTGGGCTGTTTTGAAAAAAATGCTTCTTCACCCGTGTCTTTACGGCTTTTAATAAATTGTGCGACACCTACCTTCATGCCGTAGCCTAGCGCACGCGCAACCATCCCAAAAGCGGAGGAGCTTTTGCCTTTGCCATTGCCTGTCAGCACTAATAACAAGCCTTTTTCTTGGTTAGCTTGGGCTATATTTGCATCAATCAACGTTTTTTTGCGTTGCATACGTGCGGCGTGGCGTGTGTCTTTATCGACTGTCATGAATAGTTACTCCAATAAAAAACCGCGTTAGCTTTTGAGCAACGCGGTTTTAATATACAACCTCAAAAACTTAGGCGATTTTAGTTGTTGTAACTAACAAGCCTAGTCTATTGGGTAATGCGGTAGCAAAGACCCAAAATGCAGCTAAATACATGGTAGTGTAGCTCATATAACTCGGTAAGTAGTTCCAGCCATATTGTATGGTTTCAAGAAGACCCGTATTAGGAAAACGACCTGAAAATAGATAGTAGCTTTGTGTGGAAATTACAAAAGCGAAGAATGTAGCAATGATGCCAGCAAGTGCAAACCTTACAAGTGCTAAAGGGTTTTCTTGCTTGCTAAGCCATAATCCAGCCAGCCACATAACTGCATAAGTAGGTAACATACCCCAGTAGCCAGCAGTTAAACAAAAGGCAAAAAAGCTATCTGTTGCCGCTGCGCCAAAGTCAATTAGGGTGGCAAGCACGACAAATAAAGCAAACCAGCTTGTTTTGCGCAACATCAAGCCGCCGATTAAAAATAACGCCAAGCTCGCATCAGGCAGTGATACATGCGTCATGACATGACTACCACGTGTGAGTAGCATTAAAAACGCAATAGCGGCGACGATTAAAAAAAGCTGATTGCGGGATGGTTTAAGTGGTTGTGACATTGATGAGTCTCCTAAATATCTGCAAAATAATAACATTTTTTCAAGCTGCCTCGTAGGTTTAAGTGCTAAAAATTAGCTTTTATACCTACGCGCCATGTGCGTACAAAATCAACAGGGTAAATCGCGTCATTTGCAACTTGTAGATTATTTTTATATGCAAATAAGTTGTTAATTGCCGTAAAAATCTGCACGTTTTTTAACTGATAGCTTGCTGCAATATTGGTAGATTCATAATGACTTTGACGTTGTGAGGCATTATTTGAAAAATCATTTGAGGCATAGTTAGCATTACGCCATGCGTGGCTTAAGTTGATGTTGCCATGCGTTAAGAACTTGTAGTTCAAATTGGCCGTGACAGCATGTTTGGGGACACTAGGTAAATCATTGCCGCTTACTATTTTGCCTAAATCTCCTTCACGGTCAATCACGGCGCGGGTATAAATGTAAATAACGCCCGCGCTTAAGTCGTCAGTAATGGCAATGCGATCTTGTACCTCTAAACCATATTTATGTGATGCATCAATATTGGTATTGGTAAAGGTCGCCGCGTTGTAATAAATCTCATCATCTAAATCCGCATGAAATACAGTGACTTTTAGGCGATTTTTGGAGCTTACATAATTTAAACCTAGGTTGAGCGTTTGTGATTTAGCTGGGCTAATAATGCCGTTAAATGTGCCAAAGAAAGTAAAAAATCGATCAACATCAGGGGCTTGAAACGCCTGATTATAGTTGGAAAAAACGCTAAGTTCTGGGTTGATACGGTAATTAGCACCGATGTCCCAAGCTTCTAAGTTTTCAGCGTCTGATAGTTTAGTGCCAAGTGTGGGCGCATAGTGATAGCTTACTTTTTCTTGACGTGCGCCAGCAGAAAGCGTGAGCGCATCTAAGCCGCTAGGGTGCAGCTCAGCCTGAACAAAATACGCTTTATTGTTTTTGGTGGTTGTGTTTGCAGGGCTAAAGAAACTTGCCACTGCGCTACGGTCACCATCAAAATTTTGAAAACCACCAATCACTTTAAACATATCGCCTTGATAACTTAAGGCAATGTCATTCGACTCGTAGTCGTAAGTAAATTGAGAGTTAAAGTTCACATATTCTGAACGTTTATCTTCTCTAAAATGCGTTGCGCTTAATTTCAATTGCGGTGTGATGTCGTACTCTACGCCCACACGCCATTGGTCAGTATCAAAATCTTGCTCAGTGTATTGATTGCCACCATTTTGTTTTGCATCTTTTCTGAATTGCGCCCGAGTGATTGGTCCAACATAAAAAGTATTCAACCTAGCACTTGTCGCTTCAAGGTTAAAGCGCAAGTCATTGCTTGGTTTGATTTTTAATTTAACGTTTTGCGTGTTGTTGGTAAATTCATCTTTGTCACCTTGCGTATCTTTTTTGCTAAAACCGTCAAGGCTGTCGTGGGCAATGCTGGCAGAAAGGTCAAAATACTGTTCAGAAACCCCAGCATTCAGATGACCAGACAGCGCACCATCATTGCCAGCAGAAGTACTCATACTCACGCCTGTTTTGTTTTTGGTATAAATTTGAATGACACCAGCGGTTGCGCCGTCGCCATAAATCACCGAGCCACTGCCTTTGCTAATTTCAATGCGCTCAATATTGCCAAGAGGAATCGCACCAATGAGTTGTGGTGCTGAATCTACATTGTTTAAGCGTTGACCATCTACTGTAATGACAATGTTTTGATAGCCGCTTGCGCTACCATAACCGCGCATATCAAGACTGGGAGTTGCCTTGTTGCCATAGTTTGGCAATACATTCACCGAAGTTTGTTGCGCTAAATAATCATAAAGTGAGGTTGCACCAGAGCTTTCAATTTGTTTAGAAGTATGCACTTCTGAAGCGTAAGTGGTTTCAGTATCTTGGTGTTGAAAGCGATTCGCTTTTACTGTGACTTCATTCAAATTGATTGCGTCATCGGCTAAAACAGGGTGAGTGAATGCAAGGCCAATCAAACTTGCAATAATGCGTTTGTTCATCATTTTTCCTAACGTTACATGCGTCCCCGCATGTAGATGTGAATATTAAGAAAACACATCAGGCTAAATAATAAACAAAACGGGAGCAATATCAGGCTTGCAACACGTTTTAACTACCATCACCCCGAGGTATTTTCAACTTAATGTTGCAAGGCCGGTCTCCGGGCTTGTGACTATATTCTTTGCGCCTTCCCAAGCAGATATGGCTCAGTGGCGTATTGCAAAGCGTTAAAATCACTTACCGTTGCGGGGGCAGCATAGGGATTGTTGTCAGCTTAATAAAAGCTAAAACGCACCTATTTCCCAGTTTCACCTGATAGATTGAATCACCTATCAGACACCTAACAACAACCCTGATTTTAACTTGATTATGCTCAATTAAAAAATTATTTATGATAAAGGCAGGTAATAACATGCAGTATTAC
>JABFSF010000055.1 GCA_013140755.1 Methylotenera sp.
GCAAGTGCAATTTGCGAGAATAATAGCAGTAGCAGGCAAAATAAAAGGCGTTTGTACATGAGGTGGTAGCCTTATTTAACTTGTCTGCTAAAGCATCTAGATTCTATTGACTAGCTCCATTGCCTTACCTGTGTAAGTTGCAGGGGTGAGTGTTAGCAACGCTTGCTTTGCATCATCTGGAATAGTTAGGCCGCTAATAAATACATGCAGAGATTCTTTGTTAATGCCACCTTTACCACGCGTGAGCTCTTTAAGTTGTTCGTAAGGGTTTTCAATACCATAACGGCGCATCACGGTTTGAATAGGCTCCGCAAGCACTTCCCAGCTTGCGTCTAAATCTGCGGCTAGTTTTTCTGCGTTGATTTCAAGTTTGTTCAAACCGCGTAAGCAAGAATCAAAGCCGAGTAAGGTATAACCAAACGCCACGCCCATATTACGCAACACGGTAGAATCAGTTAAATCACGCTGCCAGCGAGAGATGGGCAGTTTTTCAGCCAGATGGCGCAATACTGCATTGGCTAAGCCTAAATTACCCTCCGAATTTTCAAAATCAATGGGGTTGACCTTGTGTGGCATGGTTGATGAGCCGATTTCGCCTGCTTTCACTTTTTGTTTAAAGTAACCCACTGAAATGTAGCCCCAAATGTCACGATTGAGGTCAATTAAAATAGTGTTGATACGTGCAAAAGTATCATAGAGCTCTGCCATGTAGTCGTGCGGCTCAATTTGGATGGTCATTGGGTTGTAAGTTAAGCCTAGTGATGTTACAAATTTTTTGGCAAAACTTTCCCAATCAAAATTAGGGTATGCCGATAAATGCGCATTAAAGTTGCCAACCGCGCCATTGATTTTGCCTAAAATTTCATTATTGGCGAGTTGCTTTTGCTGGCGTTGTAAGCGATACACCACATTGGCTAGCTCTTTGCCCATCGTAGTAGGCGATGCAGTTTGACCATGCGTACGAGAAAGCATAGGCTGATTGGCTAACTGGTGCGCGAGCTCACTTAAACGTGCAATTAATTGATTTAAAAATGGCAACATCACGCTGTCACGCGCCGTTTTAAGCATGAGCGCGTGGGATAAATTGTTAATGTCTTCAGAGGTGCAAGCAAAGTGGATAAACTCACTGGCTTTTTTGATTTCTGGGTTACCATCAAACTTCTCTTTTAGCCAGTACTCAAGTGCTTTTACATCGTGGTTGGTACGCGCTTCAATCGCTTTAACTTGTGAGGCATCCTCTTCACTAAACTCAGTAATTGCAGCATCAAGTTCAGCAATGGTTTCTGCGCTAAAAGGTGCAATTTCAGCAAGCTCTTTTGCTGCACTCAAGGCTTTAAGCCACTCAATTTCTACCCAAGCACGGTGCTTAATCAGCGCATATTCGCTAAAGTAAGGGCGTAGCGCATCCAATTTAGATTGGTAACGACCATCAAGTGGGGAGAGTGCATTAAGGGTGGTGAGTGACATCGTGCGAGCTTTCAAAACAGCAATTGAATAAAACGTTATTTTACCCTAGTCATCGCTTGCGATGAAATGTTAGTGTGGTTGAAGTAGCATTTATGTGATCAACAGCGATTGATAAACAAGCAATGGTGTAAAATACAGCCTAACTTTAATAGAAATTTTTGCTATGTCACAAGAAAAAACACCGATTCCAGCAGGCTCAAACTTTATTCGCGGCATTATTGAACGCGATTTAGCTGAAAACAAATACGCCACAAAAAAATGGGCGGGTAGCCCAGGCGATGCTACGCACCAAGAGGCTGGCGTGATTGACGCGGCTAAAATCCGCACACGTTTTCCGCCCGAGCCTAATGGCTATTTGCATATTGGTCATGCCAAAAGTATTTTTTTAAACTTTGGTTTAGCGCGAGATTACAACGGCATTTGCCATTTACGTTTTGACGACACTAACCCAGAAAAAGAAAGCCAAGAATACGTTGATAGCATCTCTGAGATGGTGAGCTGGCTGGGCTTTAGTTGGAATAACGGCAAAGAAAGCAATTTATATTTTGCCTCTGATTATTTTGATGTGATGTACCGCGCGGCAGAATGCCTCATTGAAAACGGCCACGCCTATGTAGATGAACAAACTGCCGATGAAATGCGCATTCACCGTGGCACACTCACCGAGGCGGGTAAAGATTCACCTTTCCGCAACCGTAGCGTGGCAGATAATTTAGCCAAATTCCGCGAAATGCGTGATGGCAAACACCCTGACGGTAGCATGGTGCTACGCGCTAAAATTGATATGGCCTCTGGCAACATTAACATGCGCGACCCAGCTATTTACCGCATTCGCCGTGCGCACCACCACAACACGGGCGATAAATGGTGCATTTACCCTATGTACACCTTTGCACACCCGATTGAAGACGCGCTTGAAACCGTTACCCACTCTATCTGCACGCTAGAGTTTGAAGACCAACGCCCATTTTACGATTGGCTGATGGAACACCTAGCCGCGCCGACTGAAGCCGTCGGCGGAATTGTAAAGCCTGGCTTAATTGCGCAACCCGTGCCTAAACAATATGAATTTGCGCGCTTAAACCTCACCTACGTGGTGCTATCAAAACGCAAACTCATTCAATTGGTAGAAGAAAAACACGTGAGCGGCTGGGATGACCCACGCTTACCCACGCTAGCAGGCGCGCGCCGCCGCGGCTATACGCCAGAAGGCTTTAAACTCTTTACCGACCGCATTGGCGTAAGCAAAGCCGATAGCTGGATTGAATACACGATTTTAGAAGACTGCATGCGCGAAGTGCTTAACCTGCAAGCTGAGCGCCGCATTGCCGTGCTAGACCCCATAAAACTGGTAATTGATAACTACCCAGAAACGCAAAGTGAAGATTGCTTTGCACCCAACCACCCGCTTAAACCAGAGCTTGGCAAACGCACTGTGCAACTGAGCAAAACGCTATGGATAGAACGTGAAGACTTTATGGAAGTGCCTAGCAAAGGCTATTTCCGCCTGTTCCCCGATAACATGGTGCGTCTGCGTTACGGCTACGTGGTGAAATGCACAGGTTGCGAAAAAGATGCCGATGGCAATGTCACCACTGTGCACTGCGAATATTTGCCTGATACAAAATCAGGCACGCCTGGCTCAGACTCAGTTAAAGTAAAAGGCAATATTCACTGGGTGAGCGCAGCCCACGCCTATGAAGCGGAAATTCGCATGTACGACCGCTTGTTTAAAAACCCGCACCCAGGCCAAGGGAAACATGAAGACGGGAGTGACCGTGACTTTTTAGAAGACATTAACCCCAACTCAGTCACCACCATTAAAGCGCAGCTGGAAGCCAGCCTAAAAGACGCAAAACCCGCTGAGAGCTTTCAGTTTGAGCGCCACGGCTACTTTGTGGCCGATAGAAAAGAGAGCGTAGCAGGTAAACCTGTGTTTAATAGAACAGTGACTTTGAAGGATGCTTGGCAGAAATAAGCTTTTTATCTGAAATAGAAATGAAAAAAATCATCATTATCGCAGGGCCAAACGGCGCAGGAAAAACCACCTTCGCCCGTGAATACTTGCCTAATGAAGCCAATTGCCCCATTTTTATTAATGCAGATTTAATTGCCGCAGGTCTAGCCCCTTTTGCACCAGAAACCGCTAGTATAAAAGCAGCGCGGCTAATGCTTAATGAAATAAACAATAACGTAAAAGCAGGTAATAGCTTTGCCTTTGAAACCACGCTCTCAGGTAAAACTTACGCAAAAGATATTGCAGAATGGAAAAAGATCGGGTATCACATTACCTTGTTTTTTCTAAGCTTACCCAATGCTGACTTTGCCGTAAACCGCGTGGCTGCAAGGGTGGCTACAGGCGGACACAACATACCAGAAGCCACGATACGCCGCAGATTTAAAGCAGGCTTGCAAAACTTTCACAGTATTTACAAACCACTAGCAGATGCTTGGTCTTTGTACGACAATGCACCTTTACAACCTATTTTGCTAGAAACAGGAGCGAAATGATGCAAAACGAGAAAGTACCAGCTAATAAAGAATTACAAGCTGCTGATGTCGCATTACGTCGTGCCGCATTAAAAGCCAAAGAAGAAGCTGAGAAACACGGTACGCCTTATGTGGTGGCGGAAGCTAAAAGCAGTTTTGAGCTACAACAAGTGAAGAGCGGAAGCAAACAATAACATACGGTGGACTGTAAACGAGTCCGCCCTACACGAGCTTTGTAGCCGATAGAAAAGACAGCGTAGCAGGCAAGCCAGTGTTTAATCGCACGGTAACGCTACGGGATGCGTGGCAGAAGTGACAATTAAACAAAAGTAGTCTACACTTACTCTATCAATTACGCGTTTGATAGATTATTTCTATCTATGTCGGGCGTTTCGCTAGACTGAGTTGTAGTGGATGGCATCATTGGCACAAAATACAGTGCTGGCGAGCCATCACTGTATTTTGTGCCGATCTTAAGGTAATTGATATTTGTTACATCCTGCTTCTCAAAACTTTAAAGACATCGTTAATCCAGATTCTGTGGCTGTAGTTGGTATGCCTGAAAGAATTTGGGTGTTTGGGGGCCAGATTTTAGGTGGCGAGTCGCCAAAGTCAATTAGAGAAAAATTTCTTCAAGTAGCCTTAAGTAAAAGTCTACCTTGGCTAAAAGAACTTTCTAAGCCAGAAGATTACCCAGATTGGTTGGCATTTTCTGGCTACGATGACTTGCTAATGTTTGAACGTGATGCAAGCTATCTTTCACGATTAGTAGTGATTTTCGCAGAGTCCCCAGGTGCAATCGCAGAACTTGGAGCTTTCGCATTAGATACCGATATTCATCAAAAACTCTTTGTGGTGGTTTCTGAAATACATAGAATCCACCCACATAGGCAATCATTCATCAACCTTGGTCCAATCAAGAGAATAGAGTCTTCACATACAACAGAGCAAAAAGGTATTTGTGTAATTCGAGCAGAAAAAGTGAATGATTTGACTGTAGATGAAATGGAATTAATCTTTGAAGAACTAAACAAATTCCAGAACAAAGTACCTAAACACTCTAAAGTAAAGTTTAAGGTAGAAAACCCTACTCATAAACTGCTATTAATTGCCGACTTAGTCGATATCCTCCAAGTTTCTAAACATGAAGAAATATTAGATATTCTAAAGTTTTTAAATGTACCGTATTTGCTTGAAGATTTGAAAAAAGCTTCTAAACTGCTCGATTTATTAGGTTTGATAAAAACTCATGAACGTGGCAGCGAGGTATTTTTGGTAAGAAGTAAAACTACTGAACCACTTATAAACTATTCTGGAAAAGAAGGTAAGACATTCGAGAGAATTAAATTTAAAAACGATGCCGCCGCCCTAGTTAATAGCGATCCAAGAAGAAAGCCCTTATTAGAGGTAGCTAGATGAAACTCTCAAGCACACCATTATTTCTAAGACTTTTAGAACTCACTCCATACTCGGAATATGAGCTAGCAACGCTAATTCTTACTGCACCAACTAGGTACAAAGAACACTATATTGTGAAGCGACATGGTAGAGGGAAACGCCTAATTTCCCAACCTACCGCTGAGTTAAAACTGCTGCAACACACAACAATTAATAAAGAACTTAATAAATTAGAAATTCATAATAGTGCTACTGCCTATAGATGCGGGTCATCAATACTTCACCATGCTCAACCACATGCAAATAGCAACTTCCTATTAAAATTGGACTTCAAGGACTTCTTTCCTAGCCTTACAGACAAGGCTCTGAAGCATAAACTAAGAGCTGATACTAATTACTCCGAATTAGAAATTGATATTTTACGTAATATCCTTCTAAAAAAAGATAGGAAATCAGGGAATTTCAACCTTTCCATAGGTGCCCCAAGCTCTCCTTATGTATCTAACTATTTAATGAATGAATTTGATATGTTAGTCTCAATTTATTGCAAAACGAAGAAATTAGCATATTCTAGATATGCTGATGACATTGCTATCTCATCAACAAAGCCTTATTTACTTGATGAAGCAAAAAGCTACATAGATGACGTATTATTAAAACTAGATTACCTTGGCTTAATTCTTAACCAAGAAAAGACTGTAAATGTATCAAAAAAACATCACCGTGAGCTAGTCGGCCTTGTTTTAAGCAATGATGGACAGGTCTCACTAGGAAGAGATGGAAAAAGAAACTTACGAGCTGGAGTAAATGCTCTGATAAATGGCAAACTAGATGAAATAGCCGCATCAAAACTGAAAGGGCAGTTGGCGTTCTACATGGCAATTGATCGGGATTTTGTACTTAATATGTGTAAAAAATATGGGTTTAATTCAATTGTGGAATTATCAAAAAAATCTAAACCATAAGTTTTATAAGGAATCATTATGCACATCGCTAACAACTTCGTTGAATTTGCTAAATGATTAAATCTGTAGGGCTCAGTAAAATCTACCGCCTTCTAAACCACGGCCCCACCATCCTTGTTTCGTCCAGCTTTAACGGCAAACAAAACATCATGGCGGCGGCGTGGAATATGCCGCTCGATTTTGACCCGCCTAAAATTTGCGTGGTGATTGATAAAAATACTTATACGCGCGAGTTGATTGAGGCTTCAGGCACATTTGCCATTAACGTACCGTGCGTGGCGCAGGTGGATTTAGTCACTAAGCTAGGCTCATATTCTGGGCGCGAGTTGCAAGGCACCGATAAATTTGCAGAAAATAACCTACAAACCTTTGCCGCCAAGCACATTGCTGCGCCTTTGTTGGCGGGCTGTGTGGCGTGGCTGGAGTGCAAAATTATCCCCGAGCCGCACAACCAAAACACTTATGATTTATTTATTGCTGAAGTGCTTGCTGCTTATGCAGATGAACGTGTTTTTTCAGATGCACATTGGCATTTTGAAGGGCATGACGAACTGCGCACCATTCACCACGTAGCCGGTGGGGCGTTTTTTGCGGCGGGTGCTGCTTTAACTGCTACGCTTTAATGTTTATTAAAAATAAGTAATTATTAAGCTAGCAACTCTGTGCGCGTGAACCTTTAGCTTTTATGCCCAAATATCTTTTGTAAAGGTGACTCTTACCCAGTTTTCGCTATATTCGAATGATTTTGTGAAGCGTATGGTGGTGTTTTCGCCAAAGAAGTTGATGGAGAATAAGTCGTTTTTGTTGTAGTGCTGTCTAGGAATCAAGAGAGACTCTCTGCGTGTGATGCAAAAATCTGCTGGAAAATATAAGCAGGTAAAGTTGCTTGAGTCGCTACCAAAGTTTGAGTGCGTAAAGTTATCAGTATCAAAAAAAGTAGTATTTCTAAAAGTAAGTGGTTTTTCTTTTTCTTTGATATTGACTAAGTTTAAGTCTGAGTTATTGTGAATAACGCTGACATTTTTAGCTTCTAAGCTGTATGCATGATTGCTTATCATCTCTATGCCAATGTGTAAATCGCCTCGCGCAAGGGGCTTGATGTTACGAATGGTACCAATTTTAGTGTGTTTATCGTCTTCTTGAATAACAACACCAACAAGCATTCCGATATTGACTTCATTCACATTTTTTTTGATATTGACACCTAGTCCTTTTGGGCTTTC
The DNA here is from genome assembly GCA_013140755.1 of Methylotenera sp. Classification (GTDB taxonomy): domain Bacteria; phylum Pseudomonadota; class Gammaproteobacteria; order Burkholderiales; family Methylophilaceae; genus Methylotenera. The sequence continues at coordinate 7,544 of JABFSF010000055.1, forward strand.
GTCGGTGATATTAGCTAAGTCGTTACCAAGGTTGATGTAAATGAGCTGATTTTCAGTATTATCTTTTGATATATAGTGTGAAGCTAAGCGTTCTTCGAACGATTTCCCTGAGCCTCTCATTTGCTGGTATTCATTTTGTTTTATTTGCTCGCAAGTGTCGTGAAAGCCATAAGAAATGGTGGCGGATTTTACGACTTTTTTACGATCTTCTTCTCTGCGTTGGCGTTTGTAGCTAGTTCTTGACCATTCTTTATGGAGTGTTTTAAGGGTTGATAATGCGTCTTTGTGCTTAATCAGTTCTTGAATAATGGGTTGCTTAGGAGTGATGTTAAATTCAATCAGAGAAATGCAAAGCTCAATTTTGGCGTTAATGTTATCTAAGCATAAATAGCGGTAATGCTGGCTTGGTTTAATGTTTCTGATGCGCTTTGCGGGTGTGTTGCTTGAGAGGTCAATATAGAATAGATGCTTGGTGGTATCGTAAATGTTGTCCACCCGTGTTTTAATGGCCCAATTAGAGAGTAGTTTACATACAAAGTCGATTTGCTGGCGTTTGAAGCTGGCAGTTTCTAATGAGCCAAGCATATACGCATTCACATAAATGCTGGCAAGGGTACAGGGTTGATTGCTTGAGTAAATAGTGATTGGCGCATAAAGCAATGATTGCTGTTCAGCGATTTTATAAAGTTGTGAGAGTTCAAGCCATATATTGATAGGCGCAATTTGGTAGTTATAGTAGCGCCATTTAATCATTTCTTTGGCCACAAACATGGTGCGTGCTAGCACATCAGGAAGTTGCTCACGCTCTAATAGCGTTTGGTTGTCAATAAAGTGATAGTAAATTAAGAAAATTTGGCGTTGATAAAAAAATACAGTATCGGTAATACGTTCTTCTAGTTCTGTATTGATGTTGTCAATATGAATGAAATGGGCTGTGATTCTTTCAACAAGGGTGTGTATTTTTTCGTCAGCAAGTAGTAATACATTGAGATATTGCGTATCTGAAAATAATTCATTTTTATGATCTTGTTTAAGTTGTTCAGTGGCGTGCTTAATCGCGGATAAATCATTCATCCCCTCTAAAGACGATACCCAAGATAAGGTTTTGGGTATCTCTTGTTTTGTTTGATTGAATAATTTGCTAAAAAATTGCATGGTCTTTTCTTAGTTGTTGATGGGTATTATGCTACCTTTTAACACTTTAAGCAAAATTTATGCCATTAAATCAATTTGTTGTTTTGTTGATTAAAGATAGGTGTTGGGTTGGTTTAGTTTTATGCATTTAATTTAGCTTGTGAGCTGTTCTTTTGTGAGTAAAAACACAAACGCATTGCCTGAAGAAACATCTAGCCAATGAAAAGCAAGGTCTGGGTAGGCAGCTTCTAGCACTTCGCGATTGTGCCCAATTTCAACCACTAAAATGCCATCATCAGTTAAATAATTTGCCGCTTCGCGCAGTATGGTGTGTGTATGGTCTAAGCCTGCCTCGCCACTGCCCAACGCTAGCTGTGGTTCTTGCTGATATTCAATGGGCAAAGCCGCCATCGATGGCGCATCTACATAAGGCGGGTTACTGATAATTAAATCGTATTGCTTACCTGCTAAAGCACTAAACATATCAGACTGAATCGCGGTAATTCGGTCTTGCAAGCCAAAATTGTTGATGTTGATATTGCATACGTCAATTGCATCGGGTGAAATATCAATCACATCGACTTGCGCATCGGGGAATGCATCGGCTAACAATACGCCTAAGCAGCCGCTGCCTGTACAAATATCTGCGGCACTGCTAATGAGCTCTGGATATTCAATCCAAGGACTTAAACCATCGCTCACCAATAACTCTGCAATAAACGAACGCGGGATTAGCACACGCTCATCTACATAAAATTTAATACCTTGTAACCATGCTTCTTTGAGCAGGTAAGCGGTTGGTGTATGTTGGCTAATCCGCGTATCAATCAAGCTTAGCAGATGCGTACGCTCAATAGAGGTGAGTTTGGCTTCTAAAAAATTATTGAGGGTATCGTGCGGCAAATGCAGCGCACTCATGATGAGCCAAACGGCTTCATCGTATGCGTTATCGGTACCATGACCGTAAAAAATATCAGAATTTTCAAATCGACTTACAGCATAGCGTAGCCAATCGCGGATGGTGAGAAGTTCGGTAGTAATAAGTGAGTTCATATTGGAGATTCTAATTAAATTATTTTGCAATCTTTTTATGCAAAGGCGAGCTGGATTTATAAGGCACTTTACCCGCAGGGACTATCTTTGAAGCGTGCTCTAGGTGTAAGTCTTGGTCATCAAAAAAGATGTGTGGTTTAAAGGCTTTGAGAATTTTAGCTTTATCTAAGCCGCCTAAAAAAAACACCTCATTCACGTAAACGCCCCAGTGGCGCAAGGTTTTAATCACGCGCATTTCAGCAGGGGCGTTACGTGCTGTGACAATTGCCATGCGTATTGGCGATAACTCTACGCCAAATGGTAAACGCTTTTGCAACTTAGCCAATTTAGTAAGTAAGGTGGCATAAGGGCCTTCTGCCATGGGTACATCTTGATTGCTATCTTCAGTTTCTTGAAAAGCATCTAAACCTTGAGATTTAAATACCAATTCGCTAGATTCATCAAACAAGACGGCATCTCCATCAAAGGCAATGCGCACTTGACCTTCAGGTGTATTCTCAAGGTCTTCTGGCGGTGCTTTAACAACAGCAGCCGCACATTTACCACCATCAATCACTTTCTGAGCATCACTAATGTTGGTGGTTAAGAATAAATCCACATCAAAGGCTTCAAGGTAATCTACCACCGATTCACCACCTGTAAAAGCATGGCGGGTAATGGGTAAACCTAAACGGCGAATATTGTTGAATACGCGTACGCCAGTTTCTGGGCTGTTGCGTGACATCACCACCACTTCAACCAGCGGAGTGGCATCGGTCTTTTGGTGAGCATTTAAAGCGAGGAGTGCTTTAATAAGCGGCATTCCCGTGCCGCTTTCTAGCTTATCATTTTCACGTTCTAGCATGTATTGGCGATATGCAATCACCGCTTGCTCTTTGTCTTGCTCAAAGTTGATACGGAATAACTCATCTGCCTCGCTTAAGTCAAACAAGGCGGTGGCGGTAATGCCAATGACTAAGGTTTCGGTGAGATCAAGTGCCATTAAGCAGTTTCTGTAGGGTGAGTTTATAGGTTTCTTTGAGCGGTTCAATATCCGCTATACCCACGCATTCATTCAGCTTGTGAATGGTGGCATTGAGTGGCCCAAACTCAATTACTTGTTTGCAAATATCGGCAATAAAACGTCCGTCTGAGGTGCCGCCTGTGGTGGATAGTTCGGGCGTTACGCCATAGGCTTGTTTAATCGCGCTGGTGATGGCATCCACTAAGTTGCCACGCGGGGTGATGTAGGGCGGTGAGTATTCCCAATCTAGGCTGTAGTTGAGTTCATGCTTGTCTAAAATTGCATGGACGCGGCTCTTGAGATTAGCTTCTGTGCTGCCCGCGCCATTGAGTTCTGGGCAGAATCTAAAGTTAAATAGAATTTCCACTTCGCCTGGCACTACGTTGGTTGCCCCTGTGCCACCGTTCATGTTGCTGATTTGCCATGAAGTGGGCGGGAAGTATTCGTTACCTGTATCCCAAACCGTTTTAACCATGTCTTTAATCGCAGGCGCAGCCATGTGAATGGGGTTTTTGACCAGATGCGGATAAGCGATATGCCCTTGTAAACCTTTAACGATAAGCTTGCCAGAGAGCGAACCACGGCGGCCATTTTTAATCATGTCGCCTACTACTTTGTTGCTGGTGGGTTCGCCGACGATGCAGTAATCCATTAACTCGCCACGCGCTTTGAGAGCTTCTACTACTTTGATTGTTCCATCCACAGCCACGCCTTCTTCATCAGAGGTAATCAGCAAGCCGATAGAGCCTGTGTGGTTAGGATTTTCTGCAATAAATTCTTCAATGCTGGTGATGAATGCTGCCAGCGAGGTTTTCATGTCCGCCGCACCACGGGCATATAAAATGCCATCTTTAATGGTGGGTTCAAATGGTGGCGTGTGCCATTGATCTAACGGACCAGTTGGCACTACATCGGTATGCCCTGCAAACACCAATAACGGCGCGGTGGTACCACGACGCGCATAGAAATTATCAACATTGCCAAAACGCATACGTTCAATTTTGAAGCCTAGCGGTTCAAGTCTGCTAATCATCAACTCCTGACAGCCCGCATCTAACGGCGTGTTGGATTGGCGTTTGAGTAAATCGATAGCGAGGTCTAGAGTTTTGTTCATGGCGTGAAGGTCTCTTTGTACAAAGGCTCATCAAAGCCTAAACATAAAATTCTGTTGTTTTGGACTAAAACAGGGCGTTTAATCACAGATGTTTTGGCTTGCATGAGAGTAATGGCTGTAGCATTATCAGCAATGCTGGCTCTGCTTGCGACATCTAAACCGCGCCAAGTCAGCCCCGCGCGGTTGATAAGTTTTTCCCAAGGGTATTGGGTAAGCCATGCGTTAAGCGTGGCTTCGTCAATGCCAAGTTTCTTGAAATCGTGAAATTGATACGTGACGCGATGCGCATCCAGCCAATCGCGGGCTTTTTTGACTGTGTTGCAATTGGGGATGCCGTAAAGCGTCAACATTCATTAAATGCCGCGAAGTAACTCGTTAATGCCCACTTTGCCTAAAGTTTTAGCATCTACTTTTTTCACAATCACTGCGCAATATAAACTGTAGCTGCCGTCTTTTGAGGGTAGGTTGCCTGATACCACGACTGAACCAGCGGGCACGCGACCATAGAATACTTCGCCAGTTTCGCGGTCGTAGATTTTGGTTGATTGACCAATGTAAACGCCCATAGAAATCACGCAATTGTCTTCTACAATCACGCCTTCTACTACTTCAGAACGTGCGCCGACGAAGCAATTGTCGCCAATAATCGTTGGGCCTGCTTGCACAGGTTCTAACACGCCACCAATACCCACGCCGCCTGATAAATGCACATTTTTACCAATTTGCGCACATGAACCTACAGTTGCCCATGTGTCCAC
>JABFSF010000049.1 GCA_013140755.1 Methylotenera sp.
GCCTATTTACGTGTCGCCAAGTGATGTGCCTAGAAGATTGTTATTGCCAATTGTGCCTTTAATCACCGCCATGATAAAACTCCTTTAAATGTAGTGCGTGTCAATAAAAAATGTGATGAAAATGTTGTTTCTAATAAAGCCATACAACTAAGAACTACCCATCTAAAAAAGTATCAATGGTTGTAAATACAGCGGCAAGTCTTATCAAATCCTGCTGCCTTTCTGTTTCTGTTTTAAATAACAATGCAGCTAAATGGGTGCGTACTGTGGTTATTTTCACGTCTAAACTTTCAGCAATTTGGCGTGGGGTATGGCTGCTCAACAACAATTCGAGTACTTTGGTTTCAGCCAAAGTGAGGTTAAATAAATGGGTCATTAAACCAACGCTGGTATTGCTTTGCTGATAATCGTTAAAAATCCATACCATCACGCCAAGTTCTGCCTGGTTTGCAATGAATTGTGATTGCCATTGAGGCAAGCTTTTTAATGGTGAGGCCACTATGGTGAGTACTTGATTATTTAGGGTGACTTTCCGACAAACAATTTGTTGCGTCTTAGCTAACTGGGAAATTTCTAAGACTTTTATGGGCAAACCAAGAGACTGTTTTGTCGATTTTATTTCAGCCAAATAAAACGAGCTGATTAAGCGTTTTGCTAGCGCGTTGGCAAAGGTCATTTTGCCATCAGCATTCAGTACTAACACACCATGATTAAGTTGGTTAAGCGCGACCTCCAAAGTATGGTTGAGCGTTTGATATTGCAATGCTTGCTGGTGCAATAGCCATGCGCGCTGCACATGCGGTAAAAGCTTCCGTAATACTTCTACATTATTTTGCGTAAAGCTCTCATCGTGCGCAGGCTTGTAAAAGGCAAGTACCGTAGTAGGTAGCTGATATGCGTTATCTTCACCAAATGGAATACTGGCTAACAAATGTCCTTGTTGATGTTTTAAACAAAACTCTTTAAAAAAACGTGTATTTTGTAAATGACTATGATGGATTAATTCATCCCCAATAATGATGTTACCCATTTTAAACAAATCATTAGATGCGGCAGAGGAGTTATACGGGTCTTCTAACACAAAGTTTTCAAGGTAGTCTTGAATGGTTCCAATTTTGTATCTTTTGGAATAGTGATGCGGCAAATCTAACAGTTGCTTGCAGGGCGTAAACAATAACGCCGTATCAGCCTGCAATACTTCGCATATTGCATCTAAGGCATTGCCCCATAAAGCAGGCTTACCAACCGCACCATAAATGGCATCTAACGGATATGTCCAATCTAATGGTGCGGAGTTGAGATACACTAAAGCCTCATTTTCGCACACAGAGCTAGCTGACTAAGTTGATAGATAAGCATGAAAAGGGTGTTTAAATAAAACCTGTGAGTTGAATAGTGAGGCTATTTTATCCATCGAGTCATGCTCGCACCTCATTCACATGAATGAGTGGATACAGTTTGGTATTATTTCACACTCACTAAGCTCAAAGTGCGACTTAAGCAATATGCATTTAAAGAATTAAGGCTCCAACAACCCGCTACGCATGGCGATTAGGGCAATTTCGGCTGAATTATTTGCGTTAAGCTTTTGCTTAATGTTGTAAAGGTGTGTGCCTACTGTGCGTGGGCTTAAAAATAAAGTTTCTGCGATTTCATTGGTGGTTTTACCTTTTGCGAGTGCCATAAACACTTCAAACTCACGTGGAGAAAGCACATCTACAGGGTTTTGGTCACCCGATAATTGCTGAATTGCCATTTGTTGCGCCACGCTGGCTTCTAGGTATTTTTTACCTTTGGCAACAGTGTGTATGGCCTTAATTAGCTCTTCTGCCGCACTACGCTTAGTTAAATAGCCCATCGCACCTGCGTTGAGTACGCGCTTGGGGTGTACGGAATCCTCATGCGCAGACAAAACTAAAATTTTAGCACTGCTATCTTTGGCTAAAATCCGCTCAATGGCTTCTAGCCCGCCAATCCCTGGCATTGTAATATCCATCACCACTACATTGGGGGTGTGTTGCATGTAACGCTGTATGGCTAACTCGCCACTTTCCGCTTCTGCAACAACTTTAATCTCTGCATCAGACTCTAGTAACATTTTAAAACCCATGCGCACAACGGCATGGTCATCCACCAGCATTACGTTAATTTGACTCATATTTTACTTTCTTAACAGTGTGTTCAATTTCTTGCAAAAGTGCGTTTTTTCTTAGCTTTCAGGATGGTTAGGTACGCTGATTTCAATTTCAGTCCCCATGTTAGGGATGGTTTTGATATTAAAGGTTCCATACAGTGCCTGCACTCGTTCGCGCATTCCAAGCAGACCAAAATGCCTTGTTTGATCAACTGCATCTACATTCATGCCGATACCATTATCTTTAATGCTCAATTGCAAGGTGTGATCAGCCGTGTTAATTAAGCGAATCTCAATACTACTCGCTTGTGCATATTTTAATGCGTTATTTAAGGCTTCTTGCACAATTCGATATAAATTGATGCTGATGGTTTCACCTATTTTTGCATCCGTACCTTGTATGTGTGCTGAAGATAAATTTTCAGAAACATATAATTGCATTTTAATTTCAGGATGTTGCACCTGATAACCACTGACTAAATCTTTTAAAGTTTCTGCTAAGCCTAAGTTATCTAAGGCTCCTGGGCGTAATTGCCGCACAATATTGTGCATTCCATCATAAATTTGATTAGCAGCTGAAACAATCACCTGCGCGTGTTCTGAAATATCAGGGGATTTTTCTTTGGTTTTATTCACAATCGCGACTGCGAAAGTTTTAATTGCCGTAACATACTGACCTAACTCATCATGCAACTCACGCGCTAAACTTCTGCGTTCGTCTTCAATATGTTGTTGAATTAAATGCGTAAGCTGGCGATTTTCTTCTAACTCACGCTCAGCCGTGAGTGACTCTGCCATACGGTTTAAACTATGCCCAATACGCTCAAAATCAGGCAGGCTAAACACTGGTAAACGTGTGCTTAAATCGCCTCTTTCCATGCGCTTAATCGCTTTTAAAATTTGTGTAATTGGTTGCAATGAATAACTCAGCAACGCATATACCAGCAAATTTAATACCACAAAAAAACCAAGCCCCACCCACATCAACTGACTCAAGCCCGCCCATGCTTCACGAATTGAACCCGCAGCACTTGAAGTCACTACCAATTTACCATAACGAATGGTGCGCTCAACTGTTTCAGCCTTTGGGGAAACCAACTTGGAAAACCACAAAGGCGGATGCACATCGCTTTTAAAGGTGGATTCAGGCGACCGATAAAGTATATTACCTCTGGCATCGTACAACACGATATGACTACTACGCACATAGCCTAACGACTGTAAAAAACTTTGTAATACTTTATGCGTTGCACCATATTCTGGGTTAAGTGAGGAGCTAATAATTACGGTATCTAATAACTGCACCGTCACGCGGCTAGCCGCTTCAACCCGCTCACGAATAGAAACACGCGTATCGTTAATTAAAATCGTCCCCACTACCAATATAAAAGCGAAAGAGAGTAATGTCACTAATAAATTTAAACGAAAACGTAAGCTCATACCAAGGTATCCTGAATTTTGTGTAATCTACTGCTGAGGTGTTAAATCCTCAAGCTTAAATCAGTTGTACAAGACAAATATTATCCCAGATTTTCCGTTAGGCCGCGAAATGATGGTAAATCTGGGTTAAATTGAAATTGCGGAGTGCTCCGAAAATCTTGCGACATAAAAAAAGCCCCACATCTCTGTGGGGCTTGCTATATCTGGCTCCTCAACCTGGGCTCGAACCAGGGACCTACGGATTAACAGTCCGGCGCTCTACCGACTGAGCTATTGAGGAATATCGGCTTTTAAAACTTCGCTAACCGTTGAAAGTTGCGAAGCCGTGATAATAGAGATTTAAGCGCACTTGGTCAATGCTAAAAAGCGTTTTTTTCTTAAATTTTGAGGGCTTTTTCAATTCTATCTAATGCGGTGCGTAAATTATCCATAGAAGTCGCAAACGAAATGCGGAAATATCCTTCAGCACCAAACGCTGAGCCTGGCACAACAGCAACATCAAAGCTTTCTAACAGGTAGTCTGCTAATGCCATATCATTTGCTTCACTCATTTTGCCTGCTTGGTGTAAATTATTGATTGCACCACGTGCATCTACAAAAGCATAAAATGCGCCCCCTGCCATTAGGCAACTTAGACCAGCCATGCTGTTAAAGCGGTCAACTACATATTTGTGGCGTTCTTTAAAGGCAGCAACCATTGGTTTAATGCAGTCTTGCGAGCCTTCTAGGGCAGCTTGCGCGGCCACTTGCGAGATTGAGGTGGGGTTGCTGGTTGATTGGCTTTGCAAAATCTCCATCGCTTTGATGATGTAAGCAGGACCAGCAGCATAGCCAATTCGCCAGCCTGTCATAGAGTAGGCTTTAGATACGCCATTTAGCACAATTGTGCGGTCTTTAAGCGCAGGTGTCGCGTTCAAAATATTGTAAAACTTGTCACCTGTTAAATTGACGTGTTCGTACATATCATCAGTTGCCACTAACACGTGCGGATATTTAAGTAATACTTCACCTAAGGCTTTGAGTTCTTCTAAAGTGTAAACCGCGCCAGTGGGGTTTGATGGCGAGTTAATCATAAAGAGTTTTGTTTTAGGAGTAATAGCGGCCTCTAGCTGCGCGGGTTGCAGTTTAAACCCTTGCTCAATCCCACACTCCACAATGACGGGGGTAGCTTCTGCCACCATCGCAATGTCCGCGTAGCTTACCCAGTACGGTGCAGGTACAATGACTTCATCACCTTTATTAAGCACTGCCAAGCATAAGTTAAAAATCGTTTGCTTGCCACCTACACCCACAATGACTTCATTCACTGCATAATCAAAACCATTTTCATTTTTAAATTTATTGACGATGGCTTTTTTAAGGCTAGGAATGCCAGAAACAGGAGTGTATTTAGTAAAGCCGTTATCAATAGCGGTTTTGGCAGCTTCTTTAATGTGCAAAGGTGTGTCAAAATCAGGCTCACCTGCTGCTAAGCCAATAATGGGGCGGCCTTCTGCTTTGTATTTAGCGGCTTTGGCGGTAATGGCAAGTGTTGGGGATTCTTTAATGGCTTGAACACGAAGTGATAGTACGGAGTGTGACAAAATCTGTTCCTTAAAACAAAAATAATGACAGTGTGATTAAATATGCCGCCATTTTACGCATAAAAGCTTATGGAATAAACATTTAGCCAACAAAATATATTAGATTGTAATAACGCTTCACCGTACTTTTACCATGATTTCAATACGATTTTCTCAACATCAACTTCTTGACAATCTTCATTGGTGCAGTGTGCAATTTGCTTCCATTCTGTTGGAAAGGGCATTTTGTTGACAGGTAAATCTGCACCATCTGTGGCAAATCCTAAAGTAAAAATGACAGCACCTTGATTTACTTTGAAGCCCTTGGTGCTTTCTGCAACAGATGTCATGATGTTGGCAACTTCTTTTGAAATGGCATCATCAGTATCTAGCCAAGCTTTAATTTTGCCATCTTCGCGCACGGCCATGACTAAAAATCCCCAACTTGGGTTTGCTGGTAAAGGAGCTAATTTTTTGTTGATATTGATTTCAACTTCTTTCATATATCGGTCCATCTCATCTACGCCATCCATTTTATTAAGGGCAATTTTTTTATCTTGCATCAAATAAATTTTTAAATATTCCGCATTAGCCGCATGGCTTAACAGTGGGAAAAGCATTAGCAATAAGGCAATCAATCGCATTTTAAATCTCCTGAAATGTTGAAAAATAGAGCGTTAATTAAATTGATGAGTTGCATCAACATGAAGCATCACATCCCACAAGCACACGATATTCATGGGCTAACTCTTGGCTGATATTAGCAATAGCAAGGTTGATTTCATGCATGGTGGCTTTATCACCCGCCACTTGAGCCAGCACCCCTAATCTAAACAATGCATCCGTGTTGCTACTATCTAACGTAACCGCTTGTTGATAGCTCGTTTTGGCTTCGTTTAATTTGTTAAGACTTTCTTGCGCAATGCCTTGCTCATACCACGCATCTGAGTTGCTGGGTTCTTTGGCAATCCACTCTTTAGCGACTTGTGCTAATTTAGGCCAATCTGCATTGATCTCAGGAATAGCCATTTGCATAAAAAAAGGTTTTTTATTGTCATCTTCTTCCCAAAATGCTTTGCCTGTAATAGGAAACTGGGTTTCAACAGGAAGTTTTTGTAAATCAGCCAGCCACTCAATGGGCAAAGAGTAAAAATAAGCGGGGCGACCTGGGGTTTTAAACGTATTGATACCGAGTAAATTACCCTCTAAATCAAAAATGCCGCTACCACTTGCCCCCATTAAAAATTTTGCACTGCTTCTGATGACTTTGCCGCCATCAAATGGATAACTAGCTTTAATTGTGCCCGCAGAGGTCAATGGATTAGGAACCCCGTTAGAGTGCCCAATGGCAAGCACTTCTTGCGTACGTTTAATTGCAGCAGCTTTGCCAATGGGCGCAGAGGTAAAGGGGAGGTTAGGTGCATTTACCAAACATAAATCATGCCATCGGTCAGCTTGCACTGAGGCAATCGCATAAGTATCTTCACCACGCGCAACCCATGGCTCTTTGGTGCTTCTAAAAATATGACAATTGGTAATCACCGTATCTTTTTCCACAACAACACCAGAACCATAAGCCAAGCCACCACTGGCGTTATAACCTCTAATCATTACCACCGCTTGCAACGATTTAAGTATTTTGGCTTGATCAAAAGCAAATGCAGATTGAATGTTCATAAACATTAAACTGAATATAATGAATGTACGCATTTATCTCTCCAAAGATTATTTATAATTGCGATGCTTTTGGGAATTACCAAGAATGACTTATGCACGCTTCAAATAGTTCAATCAAGGCTCGCAACAACATGTTTTTAAATGTATTGAGTGTTAGTATAATCACATGATTAAACATTCAACGAATAGCTAATTAAGTGCTGTTTATTTTCCAATCGATGTCTTAAAAAAACTATTGTCAGGATTTCAGTCTAAATAATGACTAAACCCAAGGTTCACAAAAAGTTACACGCCAAACGAAATTTAAAACATGATAGAAAATCAGCTTCATCATATCAAAATAATAATTGCAGCGTCTTTGATTGCATTACTCACCGCTTGTCATGATTCAAACATCGGCGGCGAGACAAAAGAAAAACTTAACGAAAATTACGCAAATGAGTCTGGCGGCACGCTGATTAGTGCCATGACAGGTGAACCCAGCGGCTTAATTTCCATGATTGCGGGCGAATCCGCTTCTTCTGCGATTAGCTCAAATATTTTTAATAGCCTACTTAAATACAATAAAAATTTAGATCTTGAAGGTGATTTGGTCGAAGGTTGGCAGATTTCTGATGATCAAAAAACCATTACATTCACGCTCAAACCCAACTTAAAATGGGCAGATAATCAGCCCATTACCAGTGCAGATGTACTGTTTACGTGGCAAGCGGTGACCGATGAAAAAACAGCCAGCCCGTACGCTTCAGACTTTCAACTGGTGAAAAAAGCAGAAACACCTGACCCGCGCACGTTTAAAGTCACGTACGATCAAGCCTATGCGCCTGCGTTAGATAGCTGGGCTGGCTTGCAAATTTTGCCTAAACATTTGCTCGCAGGGCAAGATTTACATACCACCGCATTTGCACGCAACCCTGTGGGTAGCCATTATTACAAGTTGGATGGTTGGGCGCACGGTGAATATTTAAAGCTTTCCAGAAACCCAAACTCCGTGCTTGGCCAAGCTAAAATTGATAAGCTTATTACGCGCATTATTCCTGATAATTCTGCCCAGTTTTTAGAGCTCATGGCTGATAACATTGATACCATGGGGCTAGACCCAATTAAATACTCGCGCATTATTCCCGCACGCCCCGAGCTACAGCAAAAGCTTGGGCTCTATAAAGAGCTTGGCAACAGCTACACCTACATGGGCTTTAACCTCAAACACAAACCGTTTGATGATGTACGTGTACGCCAAGCTATCAATTACGCCATTGATAAACAAGAAATTATTGATGGCGTGTATTTAGGTCTTGGCATTAACATTGCCTCTCCCTACAAACCTGGTACACGCTGGAGCAACCCTAACTTGTCGCCGTACCCCTATAACCCTGCCAAAGCGCACGAATTGCTCAAACAGGCAGGCTTTACAGATACCAATGGCGATGGCATTTTAGAGCGTGATGGTAAACCTTTTGCCTTTGAAATTGTCACTAACCAGAATAAAGAACGTGAAAAATCCGCCGTGCTGATTCAACGCCGCCTCAAAGAAGTGGGCATTGATGTGAAAATTCGCGCCATTGAATGGGCAAGCTTTATTAGCCGCTTTATTAAAACGGGAGATTTTGATGTGGTGGTATTAGGCTGGGGCTTAGGCTTAGACCCAGATCAATACAATATTTGGCACTCAAGCCAGCAAGCGCCTGGGCAATTTAACTTTATTGGCTACCACAACCCTAAAGTGGATAAACTGTTAGAAGCAGGCCGCCTTGAACTCAACCCTGATAAACGCATGAAGATTTACCACGAATTTGCACAAGTACTGCTAGAAGACAGCCCCATTGTGTACTTATCTGCAGGCTACGGCCTCACCGCGATTCACAAGCGGGTAAAAGGCATTGATAACCCCGCACCACCTGCTGGTATTGGTCATAATTCGCAAGATTGGTATATCCCTACCCCATTGCGTAGAAACGAAATGGCAGCGAACTAACCATGCTCAAATACCTCATCAAACGCGTGCTGTGGATGATACCAATGCTCATTGGCATTAGCCTCATCTCATTTTTTATTATGCATTTAGCACCAGGCGATATTACCAATAACGAGGCGGCGTTTAACCCTAAGGCGAGTGAAGAGTCACGCCAAAAGCTGCGTGAAATGTACAACCTTGATAAGCCTATTATTGTGCAATATGGGTTATGGCTTAAACGCATGGCAACGCTGGATTTTGGTAAATCATTCGCCAGCCATCAAAAACCCGTGTTTTGGCAAACCACTGATAAAGATGGCAACATTACCAAAGGCTTGATTCAAGAAGCGCTGCCCATCACGCTGATGATTAACTTACTGGGGCTTGCCATTACGCTCACGCTGGCAATTCCACTCGGAATTATCGCGGCACGCAAATACATGGGCTGGCAAGATCGCTCGATTACCTTGTTTAACTTTATTGGGTTTTCTATCCCGAGCTTTTGGTTATCATTATTACTCATGTATTGGCTTGGCGTGGTCAACAATTGGTTTCCTATTTCTGGCATGCACAGCCTGAATTACGAGTCCCTCGATACTTGGGGAAAATTGAAAGACTCACTCAGTCATTTATTTTTACCTGTGGTCATCCCTTCCATTACTGGCTTGGCAGGCATCACCTTGTTTGTGAAAAACGGCATGCTAGATGTGTTGCAGCAAGACTACATCACCACTGCCCGTGCGAAAGGCCTCAATGAGCATCAAGTCGTGTATACCCATGCCCTGCGTAACGCTTTATTGCCGCTGATTACCATTATCGGTTTATCGATTCCAGGGTTGATTGGTGGCTCAGTGATTGCGGAAACCATTTTTGCCATTCCTGGTATGGGCAAGCTTTTTTACGATGCTGTGCTGATGCGGGATTTTCCCGTAGTAATGGGTATCCTCACGATTGGTTCGGCACTCACGTTACTTGGCAATTTACTGGCCGATATTGCCTACGCATGGGCAGACCCACGTGTGCGGCGCGGCGTGGCGAGGGGTTAAGATGCAACTCACTAGGCAACAAAGCATCCTCAAAAAAGCACTGACTAACCCGCTCGCGCTCGCTGGCTTTGTGATTATTGTTTCCGTATTTATACTCGCCATGCTCGCCCCGTGGATTGCGCCCTATGACCCGAATGATATCAACGTCAAAGCAATTTTACTCGCACCTTCTGCCCAGCATTGGATGGGCACAGATGGCCTAGGGCGCGATGTACTCAGCCGCATGTTACATGGCGGCCAAATTTCGCTGCTGGTCGGGTTGGTGGCAGTCGGCATTTCAACGGCGATTGGCATTTTGCTCGGCGCACTGGCTGGGTTTTACCGCGGCTGGGTGGATACGTTGATTATGCGCTTGGTGGATGTGATGCTTTCTATCCCCAGCTTCTTTTTAATTTTGGCGGTGATTGCGTTTCTAACCCCTTCGATTATCAATATCATGATTGTGATTGGGCTTACTTCATGGATGGGCGTCACGCGCTTAGTGCGCGCTGAGTTTTTAAGCCTGACTGAGCGTGAATTTGTCACCGCATCGCGCACGCTAGGGGCGAAGGATGCACGGTTAATTTTCACCCATTTACTCCCTAATAGCTTAACACCCATCATTGTGAGCGCAGTACTGGGTGTGGCTGGCGCAGTATTGATGGAGTCAGGCCTAAGCTTTTTAGGCCTAGGGGTACAAGCGCCGCAAGCCTCATGGGGCAATATTCTCACCGATGGCAAAGAGTATATTCAATTTGCATGGTGGCTATCGCTATTCCCAGGCTTAGCGATTTTAATCACCGTGTTAGGGTATAATCTCTTAGGTGAAGGTTTACGTGATGCGCTCGATCCTAGAAGCAGTTCAAATCGCTAGCGCATCTTCAATCAAAAGATTAAAACAGGATTCAATATGGGATTTTTAACAGGTAAAAAAGTACTCATCGCAGGCTTGCTCAGCAACCGCTCTATCGCATACGGCATTGCCGCCGCGATGAAACGCGAAGGTGCAGAACTCGCTTTTACTTACCAACAAGAAAAACACGAAAAACGTGTGGCTGACTTAGCAGCAGAGTTCGATTCTAAAATTGTATTGCCATGCGATGTAGCTGAAGACGCACAAATTGAAGCACTCTTCCCAGCACTTGCAAAACATTGGGATGGTCTGGACAGCGTTGTCCACTCTATTGCGTTTGTGCCTAAAACCGCACTTGTCGGTGATTATTTAGACACAATCAGTCTAGATGGTATCAGCCGTGAAAACTTTCGTATCGCACATGATATTAGCTCATATAGCTTTTCAGCCATGGCTAAAGCTGCCTATCCAATGATGGAGGGTCGCAATGGTAGCCTACTAACACTCAGCTATTTGGGGGCTGAGCGTACCATGCCTAACTACAATGTGATGGGTGTTGCCAAAGCCAGCTTAGAAGCTAACGTACGCTATTTAGCGCAAAGCTTGGGACCTCGCGGTATTCGCGTCAATGCAGTTTCGGCTGGTCCCATTAAAACACTCGCAGCCTCAGGCATTGCCGATTTTGATAAAATGATAGGTTTTAATGAAAAACACGCTGCTTTGCGCAGAAACGTGACTATTGAAGAAGTGGGAAATGCTTCCGCATTTCTCTGCAGTGATTTAGCCTCTGGCATTACTGGTGAAATTACTTATGTTGATGGCGGCATGAATATTACTGCGGCAGGTCAAATTGATTAAGGATTAACGTAACCTCAACAGTTAATAAAAAGCCGATGAATTCATCGGCTTTTTATTACATTGATTATAAATGGTTAGTTTGTTGCATTATCTAACAATAACCTTTGGTTCACTTGCACTTTGGCTTTTTCACGCAATGATTTTTTATAAGCAGCAAGATATTCAGCCGTTAAAGCATTGTTAATTTCTGCTTTAGATGATTTTATTGCCTCATCCCCACCTGCAATTGCGGTATCAACACTCACAATTTTTACCAACAAATAACCTTGCTTTTCATCTGCCATTCCTGAATAAGCAGGCAACTTGCTCACGTCAGTTTTAAACGCTTGCGTCATGGCTAGTTGCGTTAAACCTTGCGCATTTTTACGGTCAACCGTCACCTCAGGAATCCACGCAATCTCTGCTACCTCTTTGCCCTCATGTAAAGCTTTTAATGCTACCTCACCTTTAGCAATTGCCAATTTGGAGGCTGCTTCTAATTTGAGTAAACTTTCAATGCCCTCTTTCACCTCATCAAAAGTTTTAGGTGTAGCGGCTTTATAATCAATCACACGTGCTGACACCATGTTATTGGGTGCAATTTCAATCGCCTCAGTATTACGGCGATCTTTGAGTGATTCCGCAGAAAATACTAAATCCATCAACTTATCGCTCTTTTTAAAGAACTCTGCACCTGATTGACGGCTAATCCAGTCGGATTTTTGCACTTGTCCACCATAAGTCTTAGCCGCTGGCTCTAAGCTATCTGACTGCTCATAGACCATATTGGTAAAGCCTTCGGCTTGCTTAATAAATTCTTCTTGGGCTTTTTTATACATTAAATCACCCTTAATTTGCGGTTTTAATGTGTCAAAATCTGAGCTTTGTCCTGTAATGCCAGTAACTTTAATGATGTGATAGCCAAATTCAGACTCTACGAGGTCACTTATTTCATTGACCTTCATACTAAATGCAGCATTTTCAAATGCCTTTACCATTGCGCCGCGACCAAATGAACCTAAATCTCCACCTTTAGCAGCAGAGCCTGGGTCTTGAGAGTTTTTCATCGCCAACACTTCAAATGATTTAGGATCTTTTTTCACGCTTGCCAATAATGCCTCAGCTTTCGCCTTGGCTTCTTGTTTTTTCTCTGGCGTTGGGTTGACACCAAAACCAATTAAAATATGACTTGCACTTCTTTGCTCGTCTCCCTGAAGTTTTGCTGCATTTTCGTCATAATACGCTTTAACTTCAGCATCAGTCACACTGACTTTTGTAATTAAGTTAGCCGCAGATAATAATAAAAACTCTACTTTCACTTGCTCAGGCGTTACAAACTTATCTTTATGTTGTTCGTAATAAGCTTTTACTTGCGCGGGCTCAACTTTTACCTGATTGATAAAATCTCTCGTTTTAATTTCAGACACCGTAATCACACGTTTTTGATTCAATAATTTCAATATAGCATCGTTGCGGTAATTGGTCATAAACCCCAATTTAGCAACACCATCTTGCGCTTGCTGTGCTAATAAATCTGAACGAATACCTGCTTCAAACTTTGAAGGAGATAAATTATTTTGCTGAAGCAGTTGATCGTACAACTCTTGTGAAAACTTACCCTCTTTTTGAAAGGTAGGCATCTCGGTGATATAAGTCGCCAACTGTGCATCACTAATCACATAGTTTGATTTTTCAACTTCATCGGACAACAATTGATTGTTGATTAAACGATCCAACACTAAAGATTTCACTTCTGGGCTATCCAACTGCGCTTGATCAACTTTGCCTTGCGCTTGCATTCTATTGCGCACATCTTGCATGGCATTTGCATAAGCCTGCACAGAAATATCCGTACCATTGACCTCAGCGATGGTAGCATTATTACCTGCCTGATTAAAATATGAGTCAATCCCAAATAAAGCAAATGGAATGGTAATTAACGCTAACAAGGTTTTTCCAACCCATCCTTGCGCTACCCCACGAATACTATCTAACATAAAACTCTCTTTTTCAAACAATTTCAAAAAGTAAATCAGATTACCACATCAACAAAACATCCGCGATATAAAAAATTGCGCCTAACTATATCACAACTTTCAACTCAATTAATGATGGCTTTAGTAGAATGCGCACCAACACACTAAGCAATTAAGCCTAAATTATTTAGAACTGATTATTCTCATGAGTAAATAAAAAAAGCGAGTCAGAAGACTCGCTTTTTTTATTTGGCGGAGTGGACGGGACTCGAACCCGCGACCCCCGGCGTGACAGGCCGGTATTCTAACCAACTGAACTACCACTCCATAAAACTAAGCATATCTCGCAATACACTTTAAAAATTTGCGCTTCTTATATTAAGAAATTACAAGTCAATTTACTGAAATTTCACAAAATAAAGAGTGCCTAAACTACCAGCACTCTAAATTAACATTTTAGAAACGGCTTGAGTCACACGCTTGTTGGCTTTTGGTGGGTGCTAACGGGGTCGAACCGCTGACATTCGCCTTGTAAGGGCGACGCTCTACCAACTGAGCTAAGCACCCTGCTTAACCAACAAGGGCACTAGTTTACAGCATCTTTAAGTGCTTTACCAGCCCTAAATTTAGGAGAGTTTGCTGCTTTAATAGAAATAGTTGCACCAGTACGTGGATTGCGACCACTGCGTGCCTCACGTTTTCCAACATAAAATGTACCAAAGCCAATAAGTGTTACTAAATCGCCTTTTTTCAGTGATTTTGTCACTGCGGCAGTTGTTGCATCTAACGCTCTAGCAGCTGCAGCTTTAGAAATACCTGCTGCACTTGCAATATCATCAATCAATTCAGATTTATTCACGAGTCACCCCCTTAAAAGGTTTATTAAATTAAAACTTCGGATTATTTCAGTTAATATCTTCGGCAATCAATTACCGTATCAGCTTTATATCAAGCCTACAAAGGCTATGTCAAGCTTTTATGGGCTTAGTACACACTTATTTTTTCAATGCTTAATAGCTAGAGTTTTAGTTTTTGCACTTTTCTTTGACTTATCAGCAGGTTGTGCAACATTTGTGACATCCTCATTAACTTCAGTCACTTTTCCAATAATAGGTTCAGGTTTTGAAGCTAATGCCAATAACAACACATCATCTATCCATTGCACTGGGTGAATATCTAAATGGTTTTTGATATTTTCAGGGATGTCTGCCAAATCTTTCACGTTTTGCTGAGGAATCAACACTGTTTTAATGCCACCTCTATGTGCTGCAAGCAACTTCTCTTTTAAACCGCCAATAGGTAAAACTTCCCCACGCAGCGTAATTTCACCTGTCATCGCGACATCAGCACGGACAGGAATATTGGTTAGAATTGAAACCAAGGCCGTTGTAATGGCAATGCCAGCACTTGGTCCATCTTTTGGCGTTGCACCTTCAGGAAAGTGAATGTGAATATCATTTTCCTCATAGAAGTTGCTAGCAATCCCTAAGCGTTTAGCGCGGCTACGTACCACGCTCATAGCTGCCTGCGTAGATTCTTTCATAACTTCACCCAGTTTGCCTGTGGTGGTCGTTTTTCCTTTGCCAGGCAATAAAACGGCCTCAATCGTTAATAACTCCCCCCCCACAGAAGTCCAAGCCAAGCCCGTAACCTGGCCAATTTGATTTTCTTTTGCTGCCACACCAAAATCGTAACGTTGTACCCCTAAATATTTATCTAGGTTTTTAGGCGTCACGCTAATCTTTTGAGCTGCTTTAGCTCCTTGTTTTGCTTTAGCTGTCAGCAACTCTTTCACGACCTTGCGACAAACTTTTGCGACCTCCTGCTCAAGCCTACGCACCCCCGCCTCACGGGTGTAATAGCGAACAATATCTCGAATTGCAGATTCTGAAACTTCAACTTCATGTTCTTTCAAGCCATGCGATTTAAGTTGCTTTGGGAGCAAATAACGCATCGCAATGTTCACTTTTTCATCTTCTGTATAGCCAGACAAATGGATAATTTCCATGCGATCTAATAAAGGCGCAGGGATATTCATTGAGTTAGCGGTTGCTACAAACATCACATCGGACAGGTCATATTCTACTTCTACGTAATGATCCGCAAACGTGTGGTTTTGCTCTGGATCTAGCACTTCTAGCAATGCTGAAGAGGGATCGCCTCTAAAATCTTGCCCAAGTTTATCTACTTCATCCAACAAGAAAAGTGGGTTTTTAACGGCAACCTTAGTCATGCTCTGCAAAATTTTACCAGGCATTGAGCCTATGTAAGTTCGTCTATGACCTCGAATCTCAGACTCATCACGCACACCACCTAATGCCATGCGTACAAACTTACGATTTACCGCTTTGGCAATACTTTGCCCTAATGAAGTTTTACCCACGCCTGGCGGACCCACTAAACATAAAATAGGGGCTTTAATTTTATCTACACGCTGTTGCACCGCAAGGTATTCAACAATGCGCTCTTTTACCTTTTCCAAACCAAAGTGGTCATCATCAAGTATTGCCTCTGCTTTTATCAAGTCTTTACTGATTTTAGTTTTTTTCTTCCAAGGCAAATTGATAAGCGTATCAATGTAATTGCGCACAACAGAGGCTTCCGCAGACATTGGTGACATTAGCTTCAACTTTTTAAGTTCGCTAGATACTTTCGCGAGCGCATCTTTAGACATATTTGCTGTTTCAATGCGCTTTTCAAGCTCATCCATTTCAGCATTTTCATCTTGCTCACCCAACTCTTTTTGAATGGCTTTGACTTGCTCATTCAAGTAATATTCACGTTGGGTTTTTTCCATTTGACGCTTCACCCGACCACGAATGCGTCTTTCCACTTGCAAAATGTCAATCTCGCCTTCCATCAAGCGTAGTAAATGCTCCAAACGTTGCGCCACCTCAAACATTTCTAGGATTTTTTGTTTTTCTTCTAACTTGAGCGTTAAATGTGCAGCAATAGTATCGGCAAGACGGCTAGCCTCATCAATATTTGAAAGAGAGGTTAGAATTTCAGGTGGAATTTTTTTGTTTAACTTCACATATTGATCAAATTGTGCGAACACCGTACGCATTAAAGCCTGTATTTCAACATCACTCACTGATTCAGCGATGAGGTCTGCACGTGCAGCAAAACACTCTTCTGTTTCTGTAAATTGGCTTATTTTTGCACGTTGCACGCCTTCAACAAGCACCTTTACAGTACCATCGGGGAGTTTCAGCATTTGTAGCACAGTGGCTACCGTGCCTACTTCGTACAAATCATCGGCTTCTGGATCATCTTTACTGGCTGACTTTTGTGCTACTAATAACACTTGTTTATTGCTATCTGACGCAAGCTCAAGTGCTTTAACAGACTTAGTGCGCCCAACAAAAAGTGGAATGACTAAGTGCGGATATACCACCACATCACGCAATGGTAATAGTGGTAACAATCCACTTTCTGGACTATAAGAAGGGAGCAATTGCGTCATGAAAAGACTTTCAAAATTAAACTAAAAACACTCATATAGAATGTTGATGGGGGTTATTTTTAAGAGTTCAAGTATAGACAGTATTTAAGCATTAAATTTAATGCTTAAACATGTTTTTTGAAAGAAATTAACAACATTACGTCAAAAATCTTTTGAGAGGCGTCTCACTAAAGAGCGTCACACCTAATTTTAATTTCAATTGGCTAAATTAGGTGTGATACCATGACCTTTTTAACTGACGGCCTCTTCAGAAGGTTTGTCGGCAAAAATAAGAATGGGCGGTGTATCACCACGAATCACACCCTCGTCAATCACTACTTTGTTTAAGTTTTTGAGTGAAGGTAATTCATACATAATTTCAAGCAAGGCATGTTCTAAAATAGACCGCAAACCACGCGCGCCAGTTTTTCGCTCTAATGCTTTTTTAGCAATTAATAGTAAGGCAGAATCTCTAAACTCCAAATCAACGCCTTCCATTTTAAACAATTTAATGTATTGTTTGGTTAAGGCGTTTTTAGGCTCTGTCAGAATCGTCATCAATGCTGCTTCATCTAGCGATTCTAGCGTAGCTACCACTGGCAATCGCCCAATAAATTCTGGGATCAACCCAAACTTAATTAAGTCTTCAGGTTCAACCTCACGCAAAATCGCACCAACCTCACGCACATCGACTTTACTTTTTACTTCCGCACCAAAACCAATACCGCCTTTTTCAGAACGCAATTTAATGACTTTTTCTAAGCCATCAAATGCACCACCGCAGATAAATAAAATGTTAGTCGTATCAAGCTGAACAAACTCTTGGTTGGGATGCTTACGCCCGCCTTGTGGTGGAATTGATGCAACAGTACCTTCTATGAGTTTCAACAAGGCTTGCTGAACACCCTCACCTGAGACATCACGCGTAATTGAAGCATTTTCAGATTTACGCGAAATTTTATCAACTTCATCAATATAGACGATGCCACGCTTGGCTTTTTCTACATCGTAATCACACTTTTGCAACAATTTCTGCATAATATTTTCAACATCTTCACCCACATAACCCGCTTCAGTCAGGGTAGTTGCATCTGCCATTACAAAAGGTACATCAAGCACACGCGCCAAAGTTTGCGCTAATAATGTTTTACCTGATCCTGTAGGACCTATCAACAAAATATTACTTTTTGAAATTTCAACCTCATCATTTTGGCCGCCCTCAGCCAAATGATTATGACCTAAACGCTTATAATGGTTATAAACAGCAACGGCTAAATTTTTCTTAGCTTGCGTTTGACCAATCACGTATTGATCTAGAATCTTGCAGATTTCTTGTGGGGTTGGTAAGCTAGTTTGTGCAGATTTTAAGCCATCTGCATTTTGAATTTCTTCTTTAATAATGTCATTACATAAATCAACACACTCATTGCAAATAAACACAGAAGGCCCTGCAATGAGCTTTTTAACCTCATGTTGGCTTTTGCCACAAAATGAGCAATAAAGTAATTTATCGTCGTCGGCTTGAGTTGCCATGCTTGATATCCTATTAAAGGGTTAGCAAAAAGCTAAGTTAGATGAGTTGAATGAATTGATGCGCCGCAAGCATTCGCTGAGGCTATCAACGGCTACCAATCACTTTATCAATCAAACCGTAAGCCACAGACTGCTCTGCGCTCATAAAATTGTCGCGTTCTGTATCTCGGTCAATTTCTTCAGCGGTTCTACCTGTATGATGCGCTAAGATGTCATTAAGTTTTGCACGCAAATATAAAATTTCTTTTGCATGAATTTCAATATCGGTTGATTGCCCCTGAAAACCACCTGATGGCTGATGAATCATAATTCTTGAGTTAGGCAGACTAAAGCGTTTATCTTTGGCTCCCGCCGCCAATAAAAATGCGCCCATACTAGCGGCCTGACCAATACACAATGTGCTGACATCAGGTTTAATAAACTGCATGGTATCGTAGATTGACATTCCTGCAGTGACAGAGCCCCCTGGCGAATTGATGTAAAGTGAAATATCTTTGTCAGGATTTTCAGCCTCTAAAAATAAAAGCTGAGCCACCACTAAATTGGCTGACATATCATTCACAGGACCCACTAAAAAAATAACGCGCTCTTTTAGTAAACGTGAGTAAATATCATACGAACGCTCACCACGACCACTTTGTTCAACCACCATTGGGATGTAACCCAAACCTTTTGGTATTAAATCTGATTGCACTTGTGAAGGTAGTGAGCTATTCATAGTTAGGCATTTCCCATTAAATCATCAAATTTAACTTTTTTGTCAGTCACTTTAGCTTGAGCCAACACCCAGCTCACAGTATTTTCTTCTGTTGCTAAGGCCGCTGGCTCATCCAAACGTTTTGGATCAGCATAATACCAAGTCACCACATCAGATGGACGCTCAAAGCTTTGCGCAAACACATCTACCATTGCGCGCACTTGGTCAGCATTAGCATGTAAGCCATTTTTATTGATAATTTCACCTAAAATTAAGCGTAATTTTGTGCTACGTTTGGCTTGCTCTTCAAACATACTTGGCTCAAGCTGAATACTACTCACATCAGCACCGCGTTGCTTCAAGTTTTGCGCGGTCGTTTCCATCATACGATTGATTTCTGTTCCCAGCAATACGCGTGGAATATCAAACTCTGCACTATCTACCAAAGCCTGAAACACTTGCTCTTTCAACTTAGCACTCACACGTTTAGCCACTTCTTGCTTGAGGCTATCGGCAATTTCAGCTTTCATTTTCTCAACATCACCATCTTCAACGCCTAAACTTTTAGCAAAATCGGCATCAATCTCAGGGAATTTTGGTTGAGAAACGCTAATAAATGCGACTTCATAACCCACCGTTTTACCTGCTAATTGTGCTGGGTTATGATCAGCAGGATAGGTAATTTCAAACTTCTTAGTCGCGCCTGCTTTGCCGCCAATCAATTCATCGTCAAACGTTGCAACGCGGCCAACCTCGCCAAGCACTAAATCAATCCCTTTATCACCTGTTGATTCAACTTCTTGCTCATCAATAAACGCTTTAAGCGTTACATTAACACGGTCGTCTTTTTTAGCCGCACGTTTCACAGGCTCGTAACTTACGCGCTGTTTTACTAAAACATCTAGCGTTTTTTTAACATCAGCCGCCGCAACTTCTAACGTTGGACGCTCAATTTTCACCTTTGACAAGTCACCAATAACAACTTCAGGAAACACCTCAAAAGTAGCGGTGTACTCTAAAACAGCGGAAGCTGCATCAAATGGCTTATGCTCAATGTTAGGAAAACCAGCAACGCGCAATTTATTTTCATCTACGGCATCACCAAAGCTTTCTTCAACCGCAGCCGAATAAACTTCATCACGCACTTGGTTACCATAATGCTGATTGACCAAGCCCATAGGAGCTTTACCTGGTCTAAAACCAGCAAATTTCGCAGTACGTGAAATTTGTGCCAAACGTTGCTTAATTTGTCCTTCTAAAGGTTGAAGCGGAACGCTAATTGTCATTCTACGTTCAAGATTACTGAGGGTTTCAACATTGGTTGCCATGCCGTGTTTCCTAAAGTTTAATAGCACATTGTAAATAGGCACTCAATTGAGTGCCTATTTAATCATACTATAGATGATAGTAAAGTTGGTGCGAAAGGAGAGACTCGAACTCTCATGGATTTCTCCGCTGGCTTCTAAGACCAGTGTGTCTACCAATTCCACCACTCTCGCAGGTAGTAAACAGGTGAAATTCACCCGCTTAAATAAAAGCAGCATTGTATCTTAACTTTTCACATTCAGAAAGAGGCTGTTTTAGATTATATTGTTAGGACGTATGTGCTTTGACACTAATTCAATGGTGCGTTAGATTTCCGCCTGCACAAAATCATCCATCGGTGGTAATTCTGTTAATGAACGCAGGTTAAAATCATCCAAAAAGTGCTTGGTGGTAGCATAAAGCGATGGTCGCCCAGGCACCTCGCGCTGCCCGACAATATCAATCCAATCACGCTCTTGCAATTGGCGCATGACATTCGGGTTCACCGTCACCCCGCGGATTTCTTCAATATCGCCCCGTGTTACAGGCTGGCGGTAAGCAATAATTGCTAGGGTTTCCATCACCGCGCGTGAATATTTTGGCTGCTTTTCAGGGTTTAGCCGTGCGATAAACTCGCTATATTCAGCCTTTGCTTGAAAGCGATAGCCCGATGCCACTTGCACAAGTTCCATAGTGCGCGGCTCCCAATCTACTTTTAGCTCATCTAACACCATGCGTAACGTAGCACGCTCCATGCGGCCAGCAAAGAGTTTCAACATATCATCTAAGCTTAAAGGCTGCGGCGATGTGAGTAAAGCCGCTTCAAGCACTTGCTTCATTTCTATGATATTTTCAGGCTCTTTCATTATGTTTCTCAAGATAGGTAATTTCAATGTAGATGCGCCATTGATTACGCCCCCCCTACGCATTCACCTGCAAATAAATCGGCGAGAAAGCTTGTTGCTGCGTAATGCGAATCAAGCCCTCTTTTGCCAGCTCTAAAATGGCTAAAAAATTCACCACTAATTTTGCTAAACCGTCGTTCATCACATCAAACAACTGCGAAAACTCGACCAAACCATCCGCCTTTAAGCGACGTAAAATCTGGCTCATATGTTCGCGCACTGAAAGCTCGGCACGGCCAATTTTGTGGTGGCTATTCAGTTTTGCGCGTTTTAACACATTGCGCCACGCCTCTGCCAGCTCATCTAAGCTCACTTCAGGCGGTTTAATTTCACTGATATGCTGATAATAAGCAGCCGCTACGCTCAACTCTTCACCCACTTTTGGCAGCTCATCTAAACGCTGTGCGGCAAGTTTAATCGCTTCGTATTCCATCAAACGGCGCACCAACTCAGCACGCGGGTCATCCTCTTCAGCCACCTCTACGGGTTTTGGCAACAACATGCGCGATTTAATCTCAATTAACATCGCCGACATCAGCAAATAATCACCCGCCAACTCTAGCTTAATCGCCTTCATTTTCTCCACATACACCATATACTGGCGCGTTAAATCCGCCATGGGAATATCCAGAATATCCAGATTATGCTTGCGAATCAGGTATAACAATAAATCAAGCGGGCCTTCAAACGACTCTAAATACACCTCCAGCGCATCAGGCGGAATGTATAAATCTTGCGGCAACTCTGAGAGCAGCTCGCCTTTGATTTTGATTTCTGATGTGGTGAGTAACAAATTAAAACCTTAATTAAACAACCGATAATTTATTCGTTATTCCCGAAGAATCCGGCATCTACTTTAATTCTAAAAATGCAACTTTTCTAAAACATATCAAACACGATGCTCTGGAAGCAGCATGGATACTGGCTTGCAGAGGTATAAAAAATCCTCGACGTAAGAATCTAGCAAATTACACCGATTTTTTGCTCATAAAATGACAACTGCAACCTGCTTTTCATAGGTAGGTGTAGAGAGTAACGAAACCCAGTGTTTTACTAAGCAGATATACTGTCTTTAAGGCGTCTAGCAACCGCATATATATGATTAACATTTGGATTACCATAAAACTTTTTAGTCAAAGTAAATTGAGTGTTAGTGTATTTTTCACCTAAAAAATCTTCAAACTCCCTCAATACATACTCTTCGTAAGACAGCCTTTCAGATTCCTCTAAATAATCAATAACCTTTAATAAAGCTGAGCGGTCAATATTGCTAGTATCAATTGCATTCATTTCTTAACTTCCTATAAACACCTTGAGAAATAAACTCTATCAACCCTTTATCTCTCAACACTTGTAATTGCTGCCTAATTTTATCTTTAACATGCTTATTTTCTGGATGTTTAAATTGTAGTTGTGCCTCAAAAGCATAAACATCCGCTAACTTGAAGTTCACACTTTTGATTTTGTCTAAGCAATTCAAAATGTCTAATGTCCAACCTCTGGAGTTTAAAGCCGAATCTTTTAAAAAAAACGTTCTGCGCCAACTATCTAGAACCATATCTTTGTTTTGCATAGTCGAGTTTTTAATAAAAAATATTTTTCCACTCTCTGGAATTTTTGTAATGTTAATATTACAACCAACCCAGCCAGCTCTTTTTGCCGCACTGCTTAATGGTTTTCTTTTTTCAATGATTTCAGGGGTGAAGAAATATCTTGGGATAATAGCAAAATTATTAACTGTCCAATTTTTTGGATTGTAAGTCAAAAAGAAAAAATTTGGATTATTGGCTGACAACACCCTCTCTATCATTGTGGAGTAAGCTCCATCAACAATCTTTGATGCAAAATTTCCATTTTTACTTTTTAATTCAAAGTCTTCGTCACAACTTCCACAATAAAAATCTGCTACAGGTTTATTATTTTCATACTCAAAAATTGATGGCGCGCCGCAGTTAGGGCAATATATATTTTCTTTAACCCAAGACTCCGTTAAAACTCTAGCAATTTGAGATTTACTTACGTAATCATTCGCTAAACCAATATTAAATTGCAAATCCATAGACTAATCCGCACCTCCGAATTTACCCCTCGTACCCTTATCAACCTTAACCATTTTTCCAGCATGACAACTAATCCCACCATTAAACAAAAAATAGGGAGGGTCTGCAAAAATCATATCAAACTTGCCGTTTGGAAATTTAGCTATCAAACTATCCATAAACTCCAAGCAATTGGCTTGATACAACCAAACGCCGTTTAAATCATCACGGTAAAATAACTTATTGGGGGAAAGTGCTGTCTGCCTAACGACTAAATCTGAAAATGGATCATCTCCAATGGTGATTTTTTCTTCTATTACTGGATACTTAAGCATTACGTTACCATTACCCATAGTTCAAGCCCATCGCATCGCGCACATCCCGCATCGTCTCTCTCGCCAACTTACGCGCTTTTTCGCAGCCTTCTGCCACAATATTTTTCACTAAAGTCGGGTCTTCAGCATATTGTGCGGCGCGTTCTTGAATCGGTTTGAGTTCTTTTAACACGCCTTCAATCACAGGGCCTTTACACTCTATACAGCCAATCGCCGCATTTTTACAGCCGTTTTGCACCCATTGTTGGGTAGTTTCGTCTGAGTAAATTTCATGCAATTGCCACACTGGGCACTTGGCTGGGTCGCCAGCATCTGTGCGGCGAATACGTGCGGGGTCGGTGGGCATGGTTTTGATTTTTTTGGCAATCGCGTCAGGCTCTTCACGCAGGCTAATGGTGTTGTTGTATGACTTAGACATTTTTTGGCCATCTAAGCCTGGCATTTTTGACGCTGGGGTGAGCTTGTAATCTGGCTCAATTAAAATCATTTTGCCACCGCCTTCAAGGTAGCCAAGCAAGCGCTCTTTATCGCCCATGCTCATGCCTTGTTGTTCTTCAATCATGGCACGTGCCGCTTCGAGGGCTTCTTCATCGCCACTTTGTTGATAGGCAGTGCGCATTTCTTCATATAGCGCACCACGTTTGCTGCCTAATTTTTTAATGGCAGCTTCAGCTTTTTCTTCAAAGCCTTTTTCTTTGCCGTAAATATGGTTAAAGCGGCGTGCGATTTCACGCGTAAACTCAATATGGGGGATTTGGTCTTCGCCCACGGGGACTTGCGTGGCTTTGTAAATGAGGATGTCAGCACTTTGTAGTAAGGGGTAACCCAAAAATCCGTAGGTAGATAAATCTTTACTGCTGAGTTTTTCTTGCTGATCTTTATAAGTGGGTACACGCTCTAGCCAGCTTAATGGCGTAATCATGCTCAACAAGGTATGTAGCTCTGCGTGTTCTGGCACGCGGCTTTGAATAAATATAGTCGCGTTAGCTGGGTCAACCCCTGCGGCGAGCCAGTCGATGACCATTTCCCACACGCTTTCTTCAATCACCTCAGGGGTGTCGTAATGAGTGGTTAGTGCGTGCCAATCTGCCACAAAAAATAAGCACTCGTGCTCGTGCTGTAAGCGTATCCAGTTTTTGAGTACGCCGTTGTAGTGACCTAGATGTAAATTGCCTGTGGGGCGCATCCCTGATAAAACGCGTTCAATTGCCATGTGCTAAAAAACCTTAGTAAATAATTAGGAAATAAATAATTAGGTGGATTATATCAAGTTAAACCAAACCCGCGATTAAACTGTAAACCAGCGAGATCACTGGATCTAGAATTTTGCCCAAAATGCCAGAAAATAGCAGTGCAATGAGTATAAAAAAACCATAACGCTCTAACTGTGCAAAAGGTTGCGCAAGATGATGCGGCAACAAACTCACAGCAATGCGCCCACCATCTAGTGGCGGCAAAGGAAGTAAATTGAGCACCATCAATACAATGTTGATTCCCACGCCCGCTTGCGCCATCAATGCCAGTGGCATTTGAATTACCTCAGGCGCACTTACAGAGATTTTAAGCATCACCGCCCAAAAAATTGCCATCACAAAGTTTGAGGCTGGTCCTGCAGCAGCCACCCATAACATGTCTTTTTTAGGATTGCGTAAAGCAGCAAAATTTACAGGTACAGGCTTTGCCCAGCCAAATAAAATACCGCCTAACATAATGGTTAATGCAGGTAATAATATGGTGCCAAATGGGTCTATATGCTTGAGTGGATTAAGCGAAATTCGTCCAAGTTTATCAGCGGTATTATCGCCAAAATATTTAGCTGCGTAGCCATGGGCAGCCTCATGCACCGTAATTGCAAAAATAACAGGCAATGCATAAATGCTAATTTTTTGTATTAAAGACAATTCCATATTTTTCTCTTCTTTTTCTCTATCCGCGCTTAAAGCTTCTACTGAAAGGTAGGCTTTACTAACATTGAGTTATCATTGCGCATTAAGGTTTTTATAATCCAAAAGGTGCTAAATCACCCTGCCCCGCTCGAATTAACGTTGGGGCATCTTCAGTTAAATCAATCACCGAAGTAGCCCCTGCGGTGCAATGCCCAACATCAATGACCAAATCTAGCACATGCTCTAATTTATCCCGAATCTCCCATGCTTCGCTCATCACCGCTTCTTCATCTGCTAGATGCAAAGTCATGCTTAAAAGTGGTGCATCAATTGCTTCTAGTATCGCTTGCGCCACCGCGTGCTGTGGAACTCGAATGCCTATTGCGCTGCGTTTGGCATGTTGTAACTTTTTAGGCACCTCACGCGTGGCTTTTAAAATAAAGGTATAAGCCCCAGGTGTGTTAGCTTTAAGCAAGCGAAATTGGCTATTATTCACCACCGCATAATTACCAAGCTCACTTAAGTTACGGCACACTAGCGTAAATAAATGTTTGTCATCCACCCCGCGAATTTGTCGTATGCGCGTTTGCGCATCCACAAAGCCGAGCATACATCCTAGCGCATAGCCTGAGTCTGTGGGGTAGGCAATTACACCGCCCACTTGCAAAATTTCAGCCGTGTGCTTAATTAAGCGTGGTTGCGGGTTATCTAAATGAATGTTAAAAAGTTGTGACATATTTAGCCTATTTTTCCACAGAGTGACATGTCAATTTTTGTGCTTCTGTCCAATCTTGCCATACTGGCACACATTGGCTCGGCAAAGCAGGCACTTGCCCCATGCCCATAAAACTAATACCTTTGCCATGATAGTCAGACCCAATGGATGCTTTTAAACCAAATAATTGCGCATATTTAGCATACTCCACATAATGCGCTGGGGTGTGGCTACCTGTCACCACTTCAATAGCACTGCCACCTAATGCTCTGAACTCTTCCAACAACAGCAACATATTGGTACGTTTAATTTCATAACGCCCAGGATGCGCTAATACCGCCACCCCACCGCTTTGCGTAATTAAACTCACCGCTGATTCTAAACTCATCCACACATGATTCACAAAGCCTGGCTTGCCCTTTACCAAAAACTTTTTAAACACGGCTTTATGATCTTTTGCATAACCCTGCGCAACCAAAAAGCGTGAAAAATGCATTCGCGTAATGATGCTTTTTTGCGCAATTTGCTCAGCACCTGCTAAACTCCCTTTGATTCCCGCCTTTTCAAGCCCCTCAGCCATCAGTTGTGCTCGATTCAATCGTGCTTGACGCACAGCTTGCAGTGCACTTTTAAGCGGTGCATATTGTGGGTTTATTTTTAGACCAACAACATGCAAGGTGCGATTTTTCCAAGTTACAGAGATTTCCACCCCATTGATTAGCGTAATGCCACATTGCGTTGCCGCTTGTTGCGCCTCATCTAAACCACTAATATCGTCATGATCAGTCAGAGCCATCACTCGCACGCCATGCCCAGCGGCATGTTGTACAAGCTCAGTTGGAGTAAGCAAGCCATCAGAAACATTAGAGTGCGTATGCAAATCAATCATGATTGCAGTAAAACAAATGAAATATCATGAAACCCTAAAAAGAAAAGTGAATAATCACCACTTGATTTTTTGCCTTATGGCACAATATCAAATCATAGCAAAATAGTGCTTAAGTCTAAAATTAGTTTTTAAAAGAGCTCGCATGAAGTTTTTATTTGATTTATTCCCCGTTATTTTATTTTTTATTGCGTTCAAATTTTTTGGCATTTACGTTGCTACTGCGGTTGCAATTGTGGCAACACTTGCACAAATAATTTATAGCAAAATTCGCCATGGCAAGATTGAAAAAATGCTCATGTTAAGTGGTGTGATTATCACGCTATTTGGCGGTGCCACCTTACTGTTGCACGATCCAAAATTTATTTTATGGAAGCCCACCGTATTATATTGGCTCTTTTCTGCGGGCTTATTAGGCGCACAATGGCTATTTAACCGCAACCCTATTCGTAACTTAATGGAAAAACAAGTACAACTACCCGATGCTGTTTGGTCAAAACTCAACCTCGCTTGGGCAGCGTTATTTTTAAGTTTGGGGTTTTTGAACCTGTATGTCGCCTTTAATTTCACTGAAAATACTTGGGTAAACTTTAAACTCTTTGGCATTACAGGCATTATGTTTGTATTTATTATTTTACAAACCTTGTACCTGAGCAAATATCTACCTAAAGAAGAAAATCAGGGAGATCAACAATAATGTGGTACGCAATTATTGCAGAAGACAACCCCAATAGCCTTGAAAATCGGCTTGCTTCAAGACCTGCTCACCTAGCAAGATTAACCATGCTACAAGAAGCTGGACGCTTACTATTAGCAGGGCCATTTCCCGCTATAGATAGCACAGACCCAGGATTAGCAGGGTTCTCAGGGAGCTTAATTGTGGCAGAATTTAATAGCTTAGATGAAGCGACTATATGGGCAAATCAAGATCCTTTTGTGAGCAATGGCGTTTATAAGCAGGTAAGTGTGAAACCTTTTAGAAAAACACTGCCCTAAGCGATCACCCCATCTAGCATTAGAAAATCCAATTTTTACGCAAAAAAAATCAACTATCAATGTCGTTAATTACCGAAATTACCCAACGCTTAAAAGTATTAGAACCCACCAATGTAAGTATTATTGACGAGAGCGCGCAACATGCGGGACACAAAGGCAACAGTGGAGGTGGTCACTTTAAACTAAAAATAACAAGCTCGCATTTTTGCGGAAAAACGCAGATAATGCGACATCGCCTTATTTACCAACAACTTAGTAATTTAATTCCACAACAAATTCATGCGCTGAGTATTGAAGCACTTACGCAAAATGAAATTTAAACTTCTATTTTAATGCACTTTATTTTTTAAGGATTGAACATGAAATTCACCCAGACTTTAATCACCGTTGCTATTTTATCTTTAGCCCCATCAGCATTTGCGGCTGATGCTGTTGCTACAGTCAATGGCAAGCAAATCAAACAATCGGTTTATGATTACATCGCTAAAGATGCAACATCACGTGGTCAAAAAATTGATGCGCCTGTAAAAGATGCCATTATCAACAAGTTAGTTGATTCAGAAATTATTTACCAAGAAGCGCAAAAACTTGGGCTTGATAAACAGCCTGATTATGTAGCGCGTGAAGAATTACAACGCCGCGAATTATTAAGCTCTGCTTTTTTACAAGACTATGTAAAGAAAAATCCAATTTCTGATGCTGACACTAAAGCCGCTTATGAGCAATACAAAAAAGCATACGGTGAAAAAGAATACAACGCACGTCATATCTTAGTCAAAACAGAAGCTGAAGCAAAGGATATTATTGCTCAATTAGGTAAAGGTGGTGATTTTGCAAAAATTGCAAAAGAAAAATCACAAGACCCTGGTTCTAAAGAAAAAGGGGGCGATTTAGGCTGGTTCTCACCTGCAACCATGGTAAAACCATTTAGTGATGCTGCTGCTGCCTTGCAAAAAGGGGCTGTAACAGCTGCACCAATTCAAACACAATTTGGCTGGCATGTTATTAAATTAGCAGATACACGTGCCGCACAACCTTTAGCCTACGACAAAGTAAAAGATGGTTTGCAAAAGAACTTACAACAACGCAACTTAGAAAAAATGATGGCAGATTTGCGTAGCAAAACTAAAATCGACATTGCTAAATAAAATCAACCTGTTGTAAATAAAAGGGACTAGATTATCTAGCCCCTTTTATTTTGAGTGACAACCAAAATCCTTAAACCTTTAAAAGCAGCTCAAGCTAAAGAGTTCACAGAGAATACCTAGAAATCTAAGGCTTAAACATCATTTTCTCTCACCGAATAGGTGATTAAAGATGATTGGCTGACCTTTTTTTCTGTGTAATCGCTGTATTCTCTGTGGATAACTGCATTTTATAGGTTAAAAAACTATAGCTTTACTCTTAATTTATCTATCACAACATGTGACATACGTGCGATAATAAGAACAGTTATCATTCAATGATTTTTTGGGTAAAGATGCAATTATTATCACAACTAGAATCTGGACAATCTGGGATCATTTTAGCGATTGAAGCTGAGGAGTCTTTGTTTCATCGCTTGTCCGCCCTTGGCTTTCGGGTAGGCAAGCCACTGAGTTTGATACGTCGTGCTAACTTTAATGGCCCACTCCATGTGCGCCTTGGCTCTACTGATATTGTGTTACGTATCGCTGATGCTATGCGTATTCAAGTGAATACACGATAACGATACCAGCGGAATACACCATGAAACGTATCGCCCTACTAGGAATGCCCAACACGGGTAAATCCACATTGTTCAACCGCATCAGCGGGGCATCTGCACGCGTGGGCAACTGGCCAGGTATTACAGTAGATTTAATGAGTGCGAAAATTTTAATGGGTGGCCACATCGCAGAACTCATTGATTTACCAGGCATTTATGATTTACATGGCTTTTCTGATGATGAGCAAGTTGTCCGTCATTTTTTAGCCAACAACGCACTAGATTTAGTCATCATTTTACTCAACAGTGCGCAAATAGACCGTCAGCTTTCACTAGTATTGCAGATTAAAAAACTTAATCTACCCTGCGTGCTTGCGCTCAACATGTCAGATGAAGCTAAACGTGCTGGCATTACAATTGATGCGCACAGCTTAGAGCAAGCACTGCAAATGCCCGTGATAGAAATCAGTGCTAAGTATGGCGATGGTCTGCCAAAAGCATTGCAAGCGGCCTCAAATATTCTCAATCAAGTCCAGCAAAAGCCTAGCCCCAATACCATCCGTCAATTACTTGAAGAAGACAATCAAATTGAGCATGAAATGGAAAGGTTAATTCAGCAACATGTGCAAATTCCAACATCACTTTCAAACAACGCCACAGACACACTAGACAAAATTTTGCTACATAAATGGTTAGGCTTACCCTTATTTTTTCTAGCAATGTTCTTATTGTTTCAGTTTATTTTTACGGCAGGAAAACCCTTGCAAGATGGGCTAGCTTGGGCATTAGATTGGCTACGCACAGATGTTTTAGAAATCGCGTTTGCCTCAACCCCCGCGTGGTTTCATGGTTTAATGTTAGATGGCATCTACAACGGCATTGCTACCGTAGCGGCATTTGTACCAATTATCGTTCTATTTTTCTTGGTCATGGCAATTGTTGAAGATAGTGGCTATTTGTCACGCGCTGCATTTTTAATGGATGCACTCATGGCAAAAATGGGCTTAGATGGTCGTGGTTTTGTGATGATGTTAATGGGGTTTGGCTGTAATGTGCCAGCCCTTATGGGCACTCGGGTCATGCGCTCACGCGCGATGCGCCTGCTCACCATGCTCGTGATTCCTTTTTCGCTCTGCTCTGCACGCTTGCAAGTGTTCATTTTTATGATTGCAGCACTTTTTACCGCCCAGCAAGCTCCGCTCATTCTTTTTGGGCTTTACCTCATAAGCTTTATTACTATGTTTATGACCGCATTACTTTTTCAACGTCAATATAAAAGCGTTGAGCCTTTTATATTAGAGCTACCGCCCTATCGCCTTCCAACTGCCAAACAAATATTGTTACGTGGCTGGCTAGAAGTGAAACATTTTTTAAATCGCGCTACCAAGTTTATTGTGATTGGCGTGGTTCTGGTATGGTTGATGACAAACTTTCCAAGCAATGTAGCACCAGCCAGTGCAGGCACTTACGCGGGTCAAGTTGGTTTACTGTTTGCTCCAATACTTGACCCTATCGGCATTAATCAAGAGCTAGCGATTGCTTTAATTTTTGGCTTTGTTGCCAAAGAAATTGTTGTTGGTGCGCTTGCTGTCATTTACGGTATGCAAGGCGATGCGCTGATGGCACAAATGGCAACGCAAATTGATTGGGTGCAGGCCATCAGCTTTATGTTATTCACACTCATTTACACGCCCTGCCTTTCAACCATTGCCACATTAAATAGTGAATCAAAAAGTAGCGCATTTATGTGGCTATCCATCGCATGGTCACTTGGTTTAGCTTGGCTGGTCAGCTTTGTGTTTTATCAGAGTGCACGAATGCTAGGTTTTTAAAGTGTAAAAATGAGCAACGCAACGATGAAACTAACTAGTTACTCGTCACCCATCTAAGCAACAATAAGTGCTTGAATCATCTCCAAACCAAAGCCCACACCAAAGCCTGTGGTGTCGCTAGAAACGGCACCTAGGCCGCCTTTGCGATTGGCAGAGGATAAATCGGCATGAATCCAAGCAACATCATTTTCAATAAATCGCCCTAAAAAGCGCGCGGCGTGAATATGGTCAGCACCGCCCTCTAGCGTGCATTGTTTAATATCGGCCATGTCGCTGTCTAAATCGCTTTCATAGTCTTCATCATACGGAAAAGCCACAATGCGCTCACCCGCTTTTGCGCCTGCACCCACGGCTTTGCAAGCTAATTCTGGGCGATTAGTCATAATGCCGCTCATGCGGTCGCCCAAAGCGGTCATCATGCTGCCAGTGAGCGTGGCAAAGTCTATCATCACATCAGGGGTTTGTCGTGAGGCCAAGGTGAGTGTGTCAGCGAGCACCATGCGGCCTTCAGCATCGGTGTGTACAATTTCAATACTCATGCCGTTAAGCGCGGTCACCACGTCATTTTGCTTATAAGCGAGCGGACCAATATGGTTTTGTGCAATCGCTAGCCAGCAATCAATTTTAATGGGCAATTGCATCTGCGTAGCCGCCAGCAAAATACCCAAAGCCACCGCACTACCACTCATGTCTTCATGCATCCCTTGCATGTATTTGGCGGGTTTAAGGTTGTGCCCACCAGTGTCAAAACAGATGCCTTTACCGATAAGGGCGATGTGTTTATTCACTGACTTTGGTGCGTAAGTTAAATGTACAATCGCCGCATCTTGCGGCTCACTACCTTGACCCACCGCCACAAATGCGCCTGCACCCATTTGTTTAAGTGTTGGTATGTCGTATTCAATATGTTGCCAGCCATATTGTGACGCTAACTTAGCAACTTTCTCGCGATAGGTGCTGGGTGTAAGTGCGTTGGGTGGCGTCATGGTGAGTTGACGACATAATGCATTGCCAGCTACACGGGCATTCACATTTTCATACTGGTGATTAGCTGCGTAACCATAAATCCTAATACTGTTTAAGGCAGGTTTTTTAGGTTCTTTTTTGTAGCTAGGTAATTCAATTGCATTGATGGTAGCCACATAATAAGCGGCACAAGCGTGCGCTTCACGCGTCGCTTCATCGCCAAATACGCAAATTACTAAACTGCTTGGCTGCTCATCAAGCAATGGTTTAACGGCTTTACGCAATAAATCATGTTGCTGAAAAACGTTCAACCTGTTAGTTAAAATCACAAAGCTGGCATGGCTACCATTGGCTAAATCCAGCGACACAGGCGTTTTTTCTAAGTCTTTTATTTCGCCGCCACTGCGGTTTAATTTACTTTGCAGCAAATCGGCAAAGGCAAAGTCTTTTTTGGTGGTTGCATCCAAGACAAAAAGTATATGCCTCTCAGAAGATAGCGACTTTTCGCTGCAAAAATCTGCAAATTTCTCTAATTTTAATGACATTTAAACTTTCTTAACTCTTATATATTATGTAGAACAACACTAGCAAAATGTGATAAAGAACCGATGAAAATCGCGGTTTAACTTGACCAAAACCACTAAAAAAGCCACACTGTGGGTTAAAATAACGTCTAACAATTAACTTTTAGCAAATTATACGCGCGTAATAAAAATCAGCACAATCAAACAGGCTGCTTGGCAGCAACGGAGAAACACACAAGATGGCAACAAACGGTATTCCAGAAACTGACGCAATAGAAACCCAAGAATGGCTAGATGCGCTCACTGCCGTGATTGAAAATGAAGGCACCGAACGTGCGCACTTTTTGCTTGAGGCAATGATTGATCAAGCGCGTCGCTCAGGCAGTAATTTGCCATATAACGCAACCACTGCTTATGTAAATACCATCCCCACGCATTTGCAAGCCAAGTTGCCAGGCGACCCTGAAATGGAGCGTCGTGTGCGCGCATTAGTGCGTTGGAACGCGATTATGACGGTGCTTCGCGCCAATGAAAAATCGCCAGGCGTGGGTGGGCATATTGCCAGTTTTCAATCTGCGGCTACCTTATATGACACAGGTTTCAACTATTTTTTCCGCGCAGCAAATGAAAACTTTGGTGGCGATTGCGTGTATTTTCAAGGACACTCTTCCCCAGGCGTTTACGCCCGTGCCTTTTTAGAAGGTCGCTTTACTGAAGCGCAAATGGATAATTTCCGTCAAGAAACAGGCGGCAATGGTTTATCTAGCTATCCGCACCCTTGGTTAATGCCTGATTTCTGGCAATTTCCAACCGTTTCTATGGGCTTGGGGCCAATTGCTGGCATTTACCAAGCGCGTTTCTTAAAATATTTGCATGACCGTGGTATTGCGGATACCGCTGACCGTAAAGTATGGGTATTCTGCGGCGATGGCGAAATGGATGAACCTGAGTCACTCGGCGCGATTTCACTAGCTTCACGCGAGAAATTAGATAATTTAATTTTTGTCATTAACTGTAATTTGCAACGCCTTGATGGTCCCGTGCGCGGTAACGGTAAAATCATTCAAGAGTTGGAATCCGACTTTAGAGGCTCGGGCTGGAATGTATTGAAAGTAATTTGGGGTTCATATTGGGATCCGCTTTTGGCGATGGATAAAGATGGTTTGCTCAAAAAACGTATGGAGGAATGCGTAGATGGGGAATATCAGAACTTTAAAGCCAAAGGTGGTGCTTATACGCGCGAGCATTTCTTTGGCAAATATCCGCAACTCAAAGAAATGGTTGCAGCTATGAGTGATAGCGATATTTGGCGATTAAACCGAGGTGGGCACGACCCGCATAAAGTCTATGCAGCTTACAACGCTGCCGTGAACCACAAAGGTCAACCGACAGTCATTTTAGCCAAAACGGTTAAAGGCTACGGCATGGGTGATGCAGGCGAGGCGCAAAATACCACACACCAACAAAAAAGCATGGATATGGAGTCGCTCAAAAAATTTCGCGACCGCTTTGATTTGCCATTAACGGATGCGCAAGTGGAAAACCTCAGCTATTACCGCCCAGCAGAAGATTCGCCTGAGATGAAGTATTTAGCTCAACGCCGTGCCGCGATGGGTGGTTTTGTGCCGCAGCGTCGTCGTAAAGGTAACGAATTAACCGTGCCTGCATTATCTGCTTTTGAAAACATGCTAAGCGCAACAGGTGAACGTGAAATATCCACCACCATGGCGTTTGTACGCATTTTATCAACACTAGTGCGCGATAAAAATATCAGCAAATATATCGTGCCGATTGTGCCAGACGAAGCGCGCACTTTCGGCATGGAAGGCTTATTCCGTCAACTAGGCATTTACTCACACCAAGGTCAATTGTACGAACCGATGGATGCCGACCAAGTAATGTATTACAAAGAGTCTAAAGACGGTCAAATTTTAGAAGAAGGCATCAACGAAGCAGGCGCATTCTCAAGCTGGTTAGCTGCTGCTACTTCATATAGCGTGACTGGCACGCAGATGATTCCATTCTATATTTACTACTCCATGTTTGGCTTCCAACGCATTGGCGATTTAGCTTGGTTGGCTGGCGATAGCCGTGCACGCGGATTCTTGTTGGGTGCTACCGCTGGACGCACCACGCTCAATGGCGAAGGTTTGCAACATGAAGATGGTCACAGCCATTTAATGTCAGCCATGATACCCAATTGTATCTCATACGACCCAACGTTTGCTTATGAGTTAGCTGTGATTATTCAAGAAGGTTTACGCCGCATGGTGCAAAACCAAGAGGATGTGTATTACTACATTACCTTAATGAACGAAAATTACAGTCACCCAGAAATGCCAAAAGATAGTGCTGAAGGCATTTTAAAAGGTATGTATAGCTTTAGTAAATCTAAAGCTAAAGGTGAAAAAGTACAGCTGATGGGATCAGGCGTAATCTTGCGTGAAGTGATTGTAGCTGCTGAATTGCTAGAAAATGATTGGGGCGTTTCAGCCGACGTTTGGAGCGTGCCAAGCTTTACTGAATTACGCCGTGAAGGCTTAGATTGCGAGCGTTGGAACATGCTCAATCCAGAGAAAAGACAAAAAGTGAACTACGTGGCGCAATGCTTGAAAGATGCAAAAGGTCCAGTAGTTGCTTCTACCGATTACATGAAAAGCTTTGCTGAGCAAATTCAACGTTTTGTTCCAAATAAATTCGTAGCACTTGGTACAGATGGCTTTGGCCGCTCAGATAGCCGCGAAGCACTGCGTGACTTCTTTGAGGTAAATCGCTATTACGTAGTGGTTTCTGCGCTAAAAGCATTAAGCGATGAAGGAAAATTGCCAGCAGCCAAGGTTGCTGAAGCGGTTAAAAAGTATAAGTTGGACGCAAATAAACCAAACCCAACGACTATTTAAACATTAGCCACAGAGGGCGCAGAGGACACAGAGAAAATAATCTATCAATGAAAAATCTGTGTGCATACTGTCCTCTGTGGCATCAAATAAGGTGTTAAAGATGAGTTTAAAAGATGTTTTAGTACCCGATATTGGCAACTTTGATTCGGTGGACGTAATTGACGTGTTAGTCAAAGTGGGCGATACCATCGCCGCAGATGACTCGTTGATGACAGTGGAGTCTGACAAAGCTTCAATGGATATTCCTGCGCCATTTGCTGGCGTAGTAAAAGAAGTCAAGGTCAAAGTGGGCGACAAAGTCTCACAAGGCAGCCTCATCTTAACGCTTGAGGCGCAAACAAATGCGGGAGTAACGGCTGAAGTTAAGCCCGCACCTTTAGTTGAAGCACCGAAAGCTATCATACCAGAACCAACTCGCCCAGCTCCAGAGCCACCAAAACAAGTGCAACCTGCACAACAGCCTGCGCCAATTGGCGAACATGTGGTAGCCGCTTCAGGCAAACTTTCACATGCAAGTCCGAGCATTCGTAAATTTGCGCGCGAGTTAGGCGTGAATCTAGCTTTAGTCAATGGCACAGGTGCAAAAAACCGTATTTTGCAAATTGACGTACAAAACTTTGTGAAAGGTGAACTCGCCAAACCGCGCACCGAAAACATGGGTGCAGGCTTGGGTGCTCTTGCCACCTTGCCAATGCCAGTGATTGATTTCAGCAAGTTTGGTGAGGTTGAAACTAAGCCACTTTCTCGCATTAAAAAATTATCTGGCGCAAACTTACACCGCAACTGGGTAACTGCACCGCATGTAACACAATTTGATGAAGCCGATATTACGGATTTAGAAGATTTTAGAAAATCTATGCAAGCAGATGCTGAAAAACGTGGCGTAAAACTTACTATGTTGGCATTTTTGATTAAAGCTTCTGTCAATGCCTTAAAGGCTTACCCAAACTTTAATGCGTCTCTATCACCCGATGGTGATAACTTAATTTTAAAAAACTACTATAACGTTGGCTTTGCTTGCGATACGCCAGATGGCTTGGTTGTGCCAGTAGTGCGTGATGTTCATCAAAAAGACGTTTTAGATATCGCACGTGATTTAATGG
This sequence comes from Methylotenera sp., assembly GCA_013140755.1. Lineage (GTDB taxonomy): Bacteria > Pseudomonadota > Gammaproteobacteria > Burkholderiales > Methylophilaceae > Methylotenera. The sequence continues at coordinate 37,213 of JABFSF010000049.1, forward strand.
AACTTTCAGCTAAAGCCCGTGAGCGCAAACTTAAAGTAGAAGAAATGCAAGGTGGCTGCTTTACGATTTCTAGCTTAGGGGGCATCGGCGGCACCATGTTTACGCCCATTATCAACTGCCCAGAAGTGGCAATTTTAGGCGTTTCACGCTCAAGTATGCAACCTGTTTATGATGCAAAAACCAAAACGTTTGAACCTCGTTTGATTTTACCGATGTCACTCTCATATGACCACCGTGTCATTGATGGCGCAGATGGTGCCCGCTTTACCAGCCATATGCGTATGATGCTGAGTGATGTGAGAAGGTTGCTTTTATAAAACTACTTTTCATAACTACCAAACAAACATGGCGCATATTCTGCGCCATGTTTGTTTTATTTCACGTTAAATCTTGCATTTATTCGCAAAATTTATCAACCTCTTTTTGAGCGTCAATCTTACCCTGATTGATTTCCGCATCACTCATATACTCTCGCTCACCTTGCTCGTTTAATTTGCTTATTCTCCCACCATTTGTGTAGGTAATTAAGTTGTTTCTAGCAGTTTTGCAGTTTTCTTTATGAATTTTTTTTGCAGTGTCTTTTTCTAAATCTGCCTTTTTCTTAGCCTCAGCATCTTTAGCACGTTTTGCAGCAGCTTCCTCTTTACTTAGCGGCTTGGACTCTTTGCTATCGCCAACTGTTTTTTTTTCATCTGACTTCCTTTCTTCACCAGGTGCTAACTGTGTATTCACTTCTTGCTTGTTGGTTGCTGTTGCATCCCCTTCAACCTCAGATAAAGGCGGAAGGCCTGTAGGTTTGGGTAATTTTTTTCCTGTCATTGACTCATGCTTAACATTTGATGGCGGAGGAATATCACTGTAACGAATTTTCCCATCTTTATCTTTCCACTTATAAATCTCAGCACTCGCCAAAGTTGGTGCTAACACGATGCATAGCAATAAAATACCTATTCTCATTATCTTGCCTTTATATAAAAAATCATTGCTCAGTTAGATAGTATTACCAGTTAAACTTTGTATCAAGTGTTTATATTGCATAATTGATTTTTCAATAGGATAGTTTTCTTGAATATATTGGCTTGCAGCACGCCTCATTGATTTCATTTGTTCTGGCTGATTTAATGCTAAATCTACCGCATCTGCAATCGCTTGGGGGTCAAAAAAGTCAACCAGCAAACCATTTTTCTCATGCTCAATAATCTCACGCACTGGGGGGGTGTTTGAGCCAATCACCAAGCAGCCTATCGCCATCGCCTCAAGCATAGACCAAGACAAGACAAACGGCACAGTTAAATAAATATGTGCTGAGGATATTTGTAAAATTGTCGTAAATTGATCATGCGGTAATCGGCCTAAAAAATGTACACGACTTTCATCAATGCTCACTTCGCTTAACATTTGCTCTTTGTAGGTTTTACCTTCTTGGCGGCGACCATAACTCACTTCATCTGCACCAATAATCAACACTTGGTAATCGGGTTGCCGTTGACATATCAAAGCTAACGCACGCATAAAAATATGAAATCCACGATAAGGCTCTAAGCTTCTGGCAACATAAGTCACCACTTTGTCTTGGCTGGTCAGCACGCGCCCATTAGGCAATGTTACCGATGCCGTTGGATTTGGCTTAGCCATTGCCGTATTGATACCTTCATGAATCACTGAGATTTTTGGTTGATACTCAAGCGGATATTGTGATTTTTGCCACTGCGTAGGGCTAATGCCTGCATCACACCCATCTAAACTTAACAAATTAACGATATTTTTAGTGCGAATGCGTAAAAAATCATCCGCTTGATTTGGAAACTCTGGGTCAAACCCAGTATCAGCTCCTGTAGCATGATAAAAAAACTCTAAATAGTTAATCAGCTTAGTTTCAGGGAACACATCTTTCACATAAAGTGTTTCACCCCAACCTGCATGTCCAATCACCACATCTGGCACAAAGCCTTTTTGTTTTAGTGCTTGCATGGTTCGCGCTACCGCCTGACCATTTAAAATTGCATTTTCAGCACCAATCAAATAATGGTGTATGCCTTTCGTTGCCCCACGAGATGGCTTGTAAACGATGTTTTGCACTCCCGCCAAGCCACGTGCCTGCGCCTGTGACATTGAAATCACTTGATGCCCTTCTCGTGCCAAATATGACGCAATATGAGGGAATTGCCCAGGAAAGTTTTGGTGTAAGAATATAAACTTCATCAAAATCTACTCAATTTAAAATTGTTATAATTAAATTATTTTCTTAAATAAAGTAAGTCACAATACGCAAGACCATTCGCAGATACGTGCTGCTCTTGCGCAACCAATTGCCACTGCGCACTCTCTATTTCTGGAAAAAATGCATCCCCTGCAACTTCTAAATCTATTTTAGTCATGTAAAGTTTATTTGCAAACTTTAAACCTGCTTGATACAACGATGCACCACCTATTAAAAAGGGTTCTTCATCATTTTCGCAGAGCAATAACGCTGACTCCAGCGAAGATGCCATGAGTGCGCCTTCAACTTTATAAGCTGGATTTTGCGTGACAATGACTGTCGTACGATTAGGCAACAAGCGACCTAATGACTCATAAGTTTTGCGCCCCATAATAATGTGATGCCCTGTTGTTAGTGCGCGAAATCGTTTTAAATCTTCGGGCAAATGCCATGGCAAGGTATTATTCACACCAATAACGCGGCGATGTGCCACCGCAACAATGATGGATAGGTTACACATTAAACCGCGACCTGCCCTTTGATTGCGGGATATGGGTCATAGCCTTCTAACGTAAAATCTTCATATCTGAAACTAAAAATATCGCGCACTTCAGAGTTGATGTACATGGTAGGTAAAGTGCGTGGTGACCGTTGCAACTGTTCGTTGACTTGCTCAAAATGGTTTGAATAAATATGCGCATCGCCTAGCGTATGCACAAAGTCGCCCAATGTCAAATTGCAAACTTGCGCTACCATCATGGTGAGCAAGGCATAAGAAGCAATGTTAAACGGCACACCTAAGAAAATATCTGCGCTGCGTTGATATAGCTGACAACTCAACTTACCATCTGCTACATAAAACTGAAAAAATGCATGGCAAGGCGGCAGCTTCATTTGATCCACATCGGCAACATTCCAAGCTGAGACAATTAAACGACGTGAATCAGGGTTCTTTTTAACTTGCTCCACCACTTGCGCAATTTGGTCAATATGGCTGCCATCTGGCTTAGGCCAATTGCGCCATTGGTAGCCATACACGGGGCCTAAATTGCCATTCTCGTCAGCCCATTCATCCCAAATACGCACACCGTTTTCTTTAAGGTAAGCAATGTTGGTACTACCCTGCAAAAACCAAAGCAGCTCATGAATAATCGATTTTAAATGCACTTTTTTAGTGGTAAGTAGTGGAAAGCCCTCAGCCAAATTAAAGCGCATTTGGTAGCCAAATACAGAAATGGTACCTGTACCTGTACGGTCTTCTTTTTTGTTGCCATGCGCTAATACGTGGCGCAGTAAGTCAGTGTATTGTTGCATATTAGCTCATCATTCTAGCGTAGGCATATTGTAGGGGTATAATTCATTACATACAGTTATACATTTTTCGCAATCAAATCTTTAATCTCGCCTGCATCGGCTTTCATTACCGTAAATCGCTGCGGTAAATCTTCAATGCCATTAAGGCTGGCTGGACGCTCTGGAACATGACCTAAGGCCTCCACAATCGCATCTTCAAACTTAGCTGGCAAGGCAGTTTCTAACACAACCATGGGGATATTTTTTTTTGCATATTCCAAGGCAACTTTTAAACCGTCCGCAGTGTGCGTATCAATCACCACGCCATATTTTTTCTGTGTTTCACGAATTGTTGACATGCGATTCGCGTGGCTACTGCTACCTGACACAAAGCCGTAATCGGCGAGTTTTGGCATTAAGTGTTTGATGTCAAACGCACCTCCGTTATCCACACTCGCCCATAATTCGCGCACTTTTGCGCTATCTTTGCCTACCAAATCAAACACAAAACGCTCAAAGTTTGAGGCTTTGCTAATATCCATAGAGGGGCTGCTGGTATGATAAGTATTGGCAGAGCCCCGCGGGCGGTACACCCCTGTTTTGAAAAATTCATCCAGCACGTCATTTTCATTGGTTGCTACAACTAGCTTATCAATAGGCAAGCCCATCATACGAGCAATATGACCTGCGCACACATTGCCAAAATTGCCACTTGGCACAGCAAAGCTGACTTTTTGGCTATTGTTTTGCGTAACAGCTAAGTAACCCTTAAAGTAATACACCACTTGCGCCACAATACGGCCCCAGTTGATGGAGTTTACCGCGCCAATTTTATATTCCGCTTTAAATGCTGCATCGTTGCTGACGGCTTTCACCATATCTTGGCAATCGTCAAACACGCCTTCCACGGCAATATTGTAGATGTTTTCATCTTGCAAGCTAAACATCTGTGCAGTTTGAAAGCGGCTCATTTTTTTATGTGGGCTAAGCATAAATACACGAATGCCTTTTTTGCCACGCATGGCGTACTCTGCTGCGCTACCTGTGTCGCCAGAAGTCGCCCCTAAAATATTGGTAGTTTTGCCAGTTTTGGTGAGCACGTACTCAAACAAATTACCAAGTAACTGCATCGCCATGTCTTTAAAAGCGAGCGTTGGACCATTTGAAAGACTTAAGAGATATAAATTATCTTCTAGCTTAAGTGTAGGTGTAATGTCCGCCGCATTTTGTCCATTTCTGGTAAAGCCATACACCTCAGCCGTGTAAGTTTTATGGATAATATCGCGTAAATCTGCCACTGGAATATCATCTATAAAACGCGATAAAATCGCAAAAGCTAAATCGGCATAGCTCATACCACGCATGGTGGTTAAATCGGCATCACTAAATTGCGGATAGGCTTCAGGCAAATATAAACCGCCATCTGGTGCTAAACCGCCTAAAAGAATTTCGCTAAATGTGAGTGTGGGTGATTGTCCACGAGTACTGATATATTTCATTTACTTCCCTAATTCTTCCATACGAATACGCACAAGCTTACCTGTGATTTCTGGCAAGGCTTCAATCGCACTAATCGCCGCATTCATGTTCTTTTCAAGCGTAATATGCGTCAAAATCACGATATCCGCTTCAGTTTCATTGTCATCTGGCTCTTTTTGCAACATCGCATCAATCGAGATACTTAAGTCACCCAAAATTTTGGTTACATTGGCTAATACACCAGGCTTATCACTTGCACGTAAACGTAGATAGTAGGCACTTTGTATTTCATCTATTGGCAATATGGCTAAATCGTGTACTTGCTCAGGTTGAAACGCCAAATAAGGCACCCGCTGTGCGCTAGTTGCATCAATCAAACGCGCTACATCCATTAAGTCTGCCACAACTGCGCTAGCCGTTGGCTCAGCACCCGCACCTGCACCGTAGTAAAGCGTAGGGCCAACTGCATCACCCTTCACAACCACCGCATTCATTGCACCATTCACATTGGCGACCAAGCGCTTCTCTGAAATCAGTGTAGGATGCACACGCAACTCAACACCTTTATTAGTGCACTTAGTAATACCAAGTAGCTTAACGCGGTACCCCAACTCTTCTGCATATTTGATATCAACTTGTTGCAATTTGGTAATGCCCTCTGTGTAGGCTTGCTCAAATTTCATGGGCATACCAAAAGCAATGGCAGACATAATGGTAAGTTTGTGCGCTGCATCAATCCCCTCAACATCAAACGTTGGGTCAGCTTCGGCATAACCCAAGCGTTGCGCTTCGCCAATCACATCTTGGTAGGTTAAGCCTTTTTCACGCATTTCAGTGAGAATAAAATTGGTAGTGCCGTTGATGATACCTGCCACCCATTCAATACGATTAGCACCTAGACCTTCGCGCAGTGCTTTAATAATAGGGATGCCCCCTGCAACCGCTGCTTCAAACGCCACAATCACGTTATTGGCTTTTGCTGCTGCAAATATCTCATTACCATGCAAAGCAATCAGGGCTTTATTGGCTGTGACTACATGCTTTTTATTGGCAATGGCTTTTAACACTAACTCACGGCTCAATGTGTAGCCGCCAATCAACTCAACCACAACATCAACTTTGGGGTTATTCACCACTTCAAGCGCATCGCCAGTCACCGCCACGCTGCCGCCTGTCATAGTTTTAGCGTGGTCAATATTTCTATCGGCAACCTGTATCACATTGATTTGCACGCCTGTGCGACGGGTAATTTCAGCCGCATTACGCGTTAAAACGGTGTAAGTACCCCCGCCAACTGTACCTAACCCCATAATGCCTACATTTAATGTTTTCATATTCTATATTCTGCTTAGTTTATTTATTTCAGCCACAAAGTTCATAGAGATGTCAGAGAGAATCTAAAACAAAAAAACAGAGTGAATTGACTTTGCTCTGAGACTTCTGTGTTATCTGTGGCTAGGTTTTTTCAATCATTACTTTGGCGTGTTTATTTCTATAATTTTCTAAAAACCGAGCAATGCGCTTCATCGCCTCAGTTAAGTCATCCACATTTGGCAAGAACACCACCCGAAAATGGTCTGGGGTTTTCCAGTTAAAACCTGTGCCTTGAACCAACAAGACTTTTTCTTCCAGCAATAAATCTAAAATAAATTGCTGGTCGTCTTTAATCGGGTAAATTTTTGGGTCTAGTTTAGGGAACAAATACATCGCCGCTTTTGGCTTAACGCAAGTCACCCCAAGGATTGCCGTGAGCATTTCATAGGCTAAATCGCGTTGTTTACACAACCTGCCCGTGGGAGCAACTAAATCATCAATACTTTGATAACCACCTAGTGCTGTTTGAATTGCCAATTGCCCAGAAACATTTGAACACAAGCGCATCGAAGCAAGCATATTCAAGCCTTCAATGTAATCTTTCGCCTGTTTTTTTTCACCACTGACAATCAGCCAACCCGCACGGTAACCACAAGCACGATAATTTTTAGATAAGCCATTAAAAGTCACAAACAATACATCATCTGCAAGCGAAGCAATTGATGTATGCGTATTGCCGTCATACAAAACTTTATCGTAAATTTCATCTGCAAAAATCACTAATTTGTGATGTCGCGCAATCTCAATGATGCCCTCTAAAATCTCACGAGAATACAAAGCACCCGTTGGATTATTGGGGTTAATCACCACAATACCGCGTGTGTTGGCAGTAATTTTTGACTCAATATCTTTTAAGTCAGGCATCCAGCCTGTTGCTTCATCGCACAGATAATGACGCCCTGACCCCCCTGCCAAATTTACGGCAGCTGTCCACAGTGGATAATCAGGCATGGGCACTAAGATTTGATCACCATTATTCAGCAAGCCCTGCATAGACATCACAATCAGCTCAGAAACACCATTGCCGATAAAAATATCATCTACCGTAACCCCTTGAATATGCTTGCTTTGGGTATAGTGCATAATGGCTTTACGCGGCTCAAACAAGCCTTTGCTATCAGTATAGCCCGCCGCTTTTGACATGTTACGAATCACATCTTGTTGAATCTCTTCAGGCACCTCAAAACCAAATGCGGCAGGATTGCCAATATTGAGCTTGATAATATGATGCCCTTCTTCTTCCATCTGACGGGCGCGTTGCAACACTGGACCGCGAATATCGTAGCAAACATTAGCAAGCTTGGTGGATTTTTCTATTTTATGCATAAGATTTTTGAGTAATTTGTCAGCGACTTTTTGTTAGGCTGTAAAGTATGCTATCTTACCTTTTCACCCCCATTCAAGCAATCTAAAGCATGAAACTACATTTAACACAAAGCGAAGGCAATCACCTCATCACCGCATATTCAGGCAATAGCATCAGCATTAACCATCAAGCTTACCTACATAGCTTAATCGTGATGCCGCAAACTTTAATCACAGATTGGCACACTTCATCTTACGAACAATTAAACCTCGCAGATTTTGAAAAAGCCGCCACACTCAAACCAGAGCTCGTCTTATTAGGCACTGGGCAAGCTCACCATTTTCTACACCCAAAAATTTACGCCCCACTCACCCAGCAAGGTATTTCACTGGAGTGTATGTCCACAGTGGCCGCCTGCAGAACCTACAACATTCTTATGAGCGAGGGGCGAAACGTGCTTGCCATGCTGATAGCACAGTAGCTACGCATAGTTTTAGGAAAATACTGAAACTCCTCAGCCCAACCCTCACACACAGAGGAGTCAGTGACTCCTTAGTCAAAGCGCGAATAAAAATTAAGCACACTCCAAAAGCCTCATACTAATTGGAGATTTCATTTGCTATAAGTTCGGCTTGCTTTAACACTGTTTCGGTTGCTAACAGCTCCATATCTGGTGGGTAGCCAAACTGTCTGAGTGTGCGTTTTACAATCACTTTAAGTTTGGCTCTAACACTCTCTTTAATGGTCCAGTCTATGCTGGCGTTTTCTCGCACACGCTGCAGCAACACCACGGCCAACTCTCGCAGTTTGTCTTGCTGCATGAGCTCTTTTGCGCTGTCGTTGTTGGCCACAGCCGTATAAAAAGCAAACTCTAGCGGGCTTAGTTTCATACGCTCAGCCTCACTGTCGCCATGCACAATTTCTTTGCTCACTTTAATGAGCTCATCCATCAATTCAGCAGCGGTAATGATTTTGTTTTGATAACGTTTGATGGAATTTTGTAGCATCTCCATCAAGCTGCGGCTCTGAATCAAGTTAGTTTTTTCGCGGACTTTGATTTCTTCATTGAGCAGTTTTTTGAGTACTTCTAGTGCGATATTTTTATGTTCATGGTTTTCAAGCTCTAATAAAAACTCATCACTCAAAATAGAAATGTCAGGTTTCTTAATACCCGCCGCATCAAATATATCAATGACTTGTTCTGAAACTAAAGCCTTATCTATTACTTGGCGGATAGTAGTTTCAATTTCCTCGTTGGTTTTGCCTTCACCAGTGCTATCAAACTTGGCTAGCCGTGCTTTTACGGCTTGAAAGAACGCCACCTCATCTTTTACATCCATCGCCTCATCATGCGGAATGGCAATTGCAAACGCTTGAGAGAGCGCAGTCACTTCATTCACATAGCGTTTTTTACCATCATCTAACCCTAATACATGCTCTTCAGCGGCAAGTATCAGTGAAAGCTTTTTAGAGGTGTCTGAATTGAAGTAAAGCTTGTAATCAAAGTTGTGATAAAGCTGCTGCACCACCTCTAACTTCTCGCGCATGAGTTCAAGCGCTTGCTCTTGTGCAATGGCTGGGTCGCCTTTGCCGCCTGCATCCGAGTAAAATGACAAAGCCTGTTTCAAGTCCGCCGCAATACCCAAATAATCCACCACCAAGCCCGCAGGTTTATCACCATATACGCGGTTCACCCTTGCAATCGCTTGCATCAGGTTATGGCCTTTCATCGGCTTATCGATATACAGCGTGTGCATACTAGGGGCGTCAAAGCCTGTCAGCCACATATCACGCACAATGACGAGTTTTAATTCATCGTCAGGGTCTTTCATGCGCTCGGCAAGGTTGCGTCGCTGTTGCTTGGTAGTGTGATGTTTGGCGAGTTGTGGGCCATCGCTAGATGAAGCCGTCATCACCACTTTAATCGCCCCTTGGTTCAGGTTGTCTGAATGCCACTCAGGTTTTAGCGCAATAATCGCTTCATAAAGCTCTGCGGCTATACGACGCGACATACTCACTATCATGCCCTTGCCCGCAAACACCTCTTGGCGTTGTTCAAAGTGCGTCACAATATCTTTGGCGATGTTTTGAATGCGTTGCTTGCTGCCTATCAACGCCTCAATTTGCGTCCAACGTGCTTTGGCTTTTTGGGTTTCGGTCAGCTCGTCTTCTTGTAACTCTTCATCCAATTCAGCCACCAATTTGCGGCCTTCATCGGAGAGTTGCACTTTGGCTAAACGGCTTTCGTAGAAAATGCGCACCGTTGCGCCATCTTCCACGGCTTGGGCAATGTCGTAAATATCCACGTAGTTACCAAACACCGCAGGCGTATTTACATCGGTGCTTTCAATGGGTGTGCCTGTAAAACCTAGATAAGTCGCATTAGGCAAAGCATCTCGCATATATTTGGCAAAGCCATACACAATCTTTTGGCCAATAACTTCCCCAGCTTCATTTTTATCTTCTACAGTTTTGGCTTTAAAGCCATATTGGGTGCGATGCGCTTCATCCGCAATCACTACAATATTGCGGCGTTCCGATAAGGTTTCATACACGTTGCCTTCTTCGGGCTGAAACTTCTGTATGGTGGCAAATATCACACCACCAGAAGCCACTTTTAAAAGTTCTTTAAGTTGCTGTCTATCTTCAACTTGTTTTGGTTCTTGGCGCAGTAATTGGCTAGATGCAGCAAAGGTATCAAACAATTGGTCATCTAAATCGTTACGGTCTGTAATCACCAAAATAGTTGGGTTATTCAAGGCTAATACAATTTTGCCTGTATAAAACACCATGCTGAGTGATTTACCACTGCCTTGCGTGTGCCACACTACACCAGCTTTGCGGTCGCCGCGCGGTTGCGTGCGCACGTCACCTAAACCATAACTGGCAGGAGTTTGCGCAACACCTGAAGCTTCAGCCGTTGCACGTAATGTAGAAATTACAGCCGCATTGACTGCGTAATATTGGTGATAAGCTGCCAGCTTCTTAACTGTGCTGATGCTAATTTGCTTGGTGTGCGGGTCTTCTTTTGAGGATTTCTCAAACACAATAAAGTGGCGGATTAAATCTAGCAAAGTCGCTTTATTCAACATGCCGTTAATCAGTGTTTCAAGCTGGCTCACCAAGTGAGAGGCCTCTGCCTTACCATCGGCACTTTTCCAAGCCATAAAGCGGCTTAAGCCTGCGGAAATACTACCCGCTTTAGCTTCTAATCCATCTGAAACTACCACAAAGCCGTTATAGGTAAACAAGCTTGGTATCGCTTGTTTGTAAGTTTCTAATTGTCTATAAGCTGAAGTGAGCGTGGTATTTTCATCGGCGGCGTTTTTAAGCTCAATCACCACCAACGGCAAGCCATTCACAAACAGAATAATATCTGGACGTTTGTTCTGGTTGTTTTCAATAATGGTGAACTGGTTCGCTACCACAAATTCGTTATTGTCTGGGTTGTCAAAATCCACCAACCAAACCAAATCCCCGCGTGTGTTGCCGTCTTTTTGATAGCTCACATTCACGCCCTCAGTCAGCAATCGATGAAAAGCCTCATTGTTAGCTAACAACTCAGGGGAGCTAATACGCTGTATTATTTTTATTGCTTCGTCTAAGGCGGCAGGTGGCAAGGTTGGGTTAATGCGGGCGACTGCATTGCGCAATCGGTTGGTAAGCAACACCTCGGCAAAACTCTCGCGCTCAGGAGTTGATGAGTCTGGCGCAATATCAGGCCCATAAATGTAATCAAAGCCTAGCGCTTGCAGCCGCTCAATGGCAAGGGTTTCGATTTCTGATTCAGTTAATTTAGCCATTAGTTATTGCCGTTGATTAAGTTGATAATCACCTTCACAATCATATCGCGCTCGTCTGGTTTGCTTTCTGCAATCAGTAAGGTAAAGGCGACCAAAGCATTATCTGCAATGCGCTTCTCACCTAGCTCGTTATACAAGTGTTCATTACGCTCTAAAAACCAAGCAAATATCGCTGCCGCAATACGTTTGTTGCCATCGCTAAAGGCATGGTTTTTAACGATGAAGTACAACAGATTGGCTGCTTTCTCTTCTATGCTCGGGTAAAGCTCCTGCCCATCAAAGGTTTGGTAGATAGTCTCTAGTGCACTATTAAACGAATTGTCTTTTTCGTTGCCAAACAATCCCCCCAATTTTTCTTTATCGCGCCACAAAAGGATTTGTTCCATTGCCTCGCCATATTCGATCTTGGGCTGCACGGGAGAGCGAGTGCCTATCACCTGTAAGCGCTGATGGTCGTAATCATCCAGCACGGTGAGTGCATGGCTGTATTTTTCAAGCACAGCTAATATGCTTTGCGATTCTTGCGTCGTTAACGCTTGGTTGTGCAGTAGGCGGGAGGATAAAGCAATTGCGCGCTTTAGGTCATTGAGCTTTTCTTGTTCGGCTTGAAGTTTTTGTTCATTTAACGCATAGCCTTGAACGAGGTATTGTTTGAGGATATTGTTAGCCCAAATGCGAAATTGCGTACCTCTTTTGGAGTTAACACGATAGCCCACCGATATAATGACATCGAGATTATAAAATTTAACTGGTTTGTCTGAATTAGCAATGTGCAAATTTTGCACATTGCTTTTTTCATCTAATTCACCCTCAGTAAACACATTTTTAATATGTTTAGTAATCACAGAGCGTTCACGGCCAAATAACTCAGCCACTTGTACTTGCGTCAGCCAAACAGTCTCCTGCTCAAGCCGCACATCAATCTGAGTCTCCCCACTCTCAGTTTGGTAAATGACAATTTGCTGATTACTGTTATCATCAGTCATGGTTATATTCTTTCATCATCTGACATGATTTGCTTTATAGCCTCATAAATCCAGCCCGTACTACCTTGCGTATCACGCAAAATCTTAGCAAAGCTTTCTTTGGCAATTTGTTCGCGTATCTTTGCAAACATTTCAGCGCTTAAATGCTCTTTACCTAACGCTTTAAGTGCTTGCACAATCAAAGTGCTTTCGCGGTGTTTAAAGCCAATGTCTTTTAAGCTGGATTTTTTAAAGGTTAGTTGTACGCCCATTACATTGTAGCTTTTACTTGGGCCGTCACTCAGGTAAACATATTGCGCGGGAATTTGTGTAGAAAGCCCCAGCAGGTTTAGCGCAGAATCACCAGAAACCTCAATGCGCCAGCTAAACTTGCGGGCGTAAGCATAGGCAACTTGGTCAATATCAGGCGATAAGGTTTTTTGCAGTAAATCGCTAAATCTAGGGTAATCATATAAGCCGCGCGCAACGCGCCTTATTTTGCTAGCTTCAGCCAAATCAGAGAGGGCATTATCAATTTGTTGGCGCGCAAAACGGCCAGCTAAATCACTTGATGAGAATGCCCACCCCCTGCCGTGACCAGCTATAAAGTAGAATGTTGATTCTGATATGTTTTTCACATAGTTAATATAATAAAATTTCTAGAAAAAGTATATGTTTTTTCTAGAAAAAATGATGGCTTAGCTACCAA